>JANXMS010000026.1 GCA_025354525.1 Acidobacteriota bacterium | reverse complement strand
TGCCAGTTTCCTAGCGTTTTGGGAGTTTGTGTCGCAAAGGGCCCCTCGAAATCATGCCACAGGCTCGCGCGATGCTACGGAAACCATTAAATCTATTGGGTCGGATGCCGCTAATCAATTACGCATCCAAGTACGCAATGCTCTTGTCCCCGTCCCCCGAGTCCCCCGCGATCAACCAAAAAGCCGCTGCGCTAACTTCCCCACTCACTTACTGGCGGTTACAGCCATTGCGCCGAACCAATGCTCTACCCAATCCATTGCCCGCCGAACCGAATCCAGCGTAGGCGAATGACCCGTCCGATGATTTATAAACCCTAATCCTTCCGCCGGGTACAACACCCGCACGGCGTCCAAGTACGCAATGCTCTTGTCCCCGTCCCCCGAGTCCCCCGCGATCAACAAAAAAGGCCGCGGCGCTAACATCCCCAGCAACTCATGCTGGTCCGTCCCTTCCGGGACGTCCTTCAATCTCTCCCCCCAGTACCAGTAGTCCTCATAGTTCGAGTAACTGAAACCCATCCCCGGCTCCGAAGCCACCGCCACCCCAATCCGCCGGTCCATCGCCGCCGCATACAGCGTCATCTTCCCCCCCAGCGAGTGCCCCATCATCGCGATCCGCTCCTTGTCCACGTCCTCCCGTGCCACCAAAAAATCCACCAGCCGCTGCGCGTCCCAAACCCACTTCCCCAGCCCCGTGCATCCCGGATGCCGCTCCGCCAAGTTCGCTACCGCCTCGGCATAGCTCTCGCCGTAGCTCTCCCCGAACCACCGAATCGCCACCGCCATATAGCCCCGCTGCACTGCCAGATACGCCAAACTTCTCACCCCCGGCGGCGCAAAATCCCGCCCCCCCAGGTTCCGCCCCGCCGGAGCATCCACGTCGTAGAACGGCACAATCACCACCGGCAACTTCCGCGTCCCCGACCCCGTCGGCCGCATCACCAGCACCTTCTCCCCCCCGCCCAATTCGACGCCCAAATATCCCAACGTCCCCTCGTAGTTCGACTCCCGAAACGTCTCCACCATTTTGAACTCCGGCACAAAACCCTTCCCATAAGGGCTCCCCAGTAACTTAGCCCACTTCGCCCGCAACCCTGTAACATCTCCCACCAACGGCATCGCCGCCACCTTCGGCCGAGCCGCAAACGGAGCAAACCAATCCCCCTGACTAACTACCCTCTCACCCGCCCCATCATCATTCCGAACCACCCGAAAGCCCGTGTATTTACTCCGCCGCCCCGGCTCCATCGACGACCGAAACCCCTTCGTCCGACCCGTCGCCGGCGTCAAAAAACTCCCGCCCCGAATCACCCGTTCCACCCCGCCCGAAGGCCCCGCCGGGTCAGCACTTACTTCCACATTCCCCGCCGCGTCAAACCAGTCCTCGCACCACTCCCAAACGTTCCCGAGTAAGTCGTAAATCCCCCGGGCATTAGCCTTCCCCGCCCCCACCGGCACCGTACCCTTCATCCGCGGCTCCGCCAGCGCCGCCATGCTCTTCGTGTTCGTCGTCCCCAGCCGCCCGTCGCTCTTCTCCTCGCCCCCCGCCGCCACCCACTCCGCTTCCGTCGGCAACCGATATCCATTTCGCCGCCGGTCCGCCCGCCCCGTCGCCGGGTCATACACGCTCAGCAGCTTCTCCCGCTCGCTCCGCCGATTGCAGTACCGTATCGCCTCCCACCAACTCACGTTCTCCACCGGCCGCTGATCGCCCTTGTAGATCGCCGGGTTCCGCCCCATCAGCTTCTCGTACTCCCCCTGAGTAACCTCCGTCGCCCCCATGAAAAAGGCGCGCGTGCTCACCCGCACGGTCACCCCGCTCCGCGCGTCCACCCGCTCCGCCGACCCCGCCGGCACCCGCACCATCTCCTCGCCCCAAGCCCATCCCGCCGTCCAGAGTATCAATGCCGCTATCCGTTTCATCTGTAAGCAGCCTACCAAAAGAATAGGGCATGCTCAAAAGCTCCTCCTCCATGCTGCCCAGTTCGGGCCCACCCAGTTTCTGCTCTGAAAAATGGAACTCCCCACCGGCCACGCCGGGAGCACCCCTTGCGCTTGCAATCCTCCGATGCCCACTCCACGCCGTTAGTACTCACAAACCAAATCGTCCTTCACCGCCACTGGCCCGCTGATCCCCATCGCCGAAGCCTTGGCCCATCACGAAAAGGATAAACACGGCAAGTTGCGCCAACCCGAATCCCCCAACATCAAAGATCTAGTCATCCTGCTCTGCCATCGCCGAGACCTTTCCCAACCTGACCTCAAAAAACCTCTCCGGCACCGAATTGAAGCTGCCCGCGGGCTTCAGTGTCCAAAGGAACCTAGTTCTCATTGCCTTCCACCGAGACCAGCAAAAGGACGTCGACACTTGGCTCAAGGTTCTCCCCCAGTTACAACAGGCTCATCCCACGATGGCCTTCTACGAGCTACCGACCGACCATCAAGCGGATAAACGGCATGGTCCGCTTCTTCGTCGACTACGGCATGCGCTGCGGCATTAAGGCTCTTAACTTCCGCCTTCGCCCGGCGATTGCGGCCGCAAACCTGCCGCCGCCATCGTCACATCCGACGGCTTAGGGTTCCGGAACCGATGGCCTTCTGCGATCCGCAAGGGGGTCTAACCGAACTTGTTTTTTCGGTTCAACACCTCACGCTAGGGCTCCACATTGGGCATCGCGGTCTCCGCCCTCCTGCCCGACAAGTCTGGCATCGTCATCTGGCGCGTTGAAGGCCACTACGACGAAGCCAAAGGCAAAGCGCTCGCCCACGCCCTCAGTAACTAAGCAAAAGAGGGCATCAGGAGCAATGTCGGGAGAGAGGAAGGGGGAGAGAGAGCCTCGACGAGATCGACGACAAGCGCATGCATTGACGGGGCCGGTAGTTCGGTCGAGCCAGAAGCCGACGGAGCGGCGAAGCGAGCCACGCATTAATACTATTTAATAATATCGGCAAAGCTGTCCCCGGTGAACATACGGACTACCTTCCCGTCAGCCTCTTCGAACCGGACGACCTCCCCAACGACGCCGCCGCCGGTCGGGGCGGTATAGCGGAACTTCCCTTCCCCCAACGCCTCCAGACGTACGGGGTTCTCCAGCGTCGCGCCTCCGAGGCTTAAGATCACCAGCCGTTGATTGAGCTCGACCACCTGCGAATCGCCTGATCGGCTCCTGTAGACTCCCGCAAAGCGGCTCCACGAAGGATCCCACGATACCGTCTTCGGCTTCGGAGCTCGGTCCTTCGCCACCGCATCGCCGACGCTGGCCAGTAGCTGCATCGCGATATCGCCCGGGTTCGCGTCCGCCGCGTTCGTCAGCACGACCACCCCGACTTTACTCTCCGGCATGAAGTAGGTCTGCGTCAGGTAGCCGGGGTAGCTCCCGCCGTGCCCGACGTAGATCTTGTCCTTCTCCCGCTTCACCGAGAAGCCGATGGCGTAGCCGTTGGTCCAGGTGCTCTCCATCATCCTCACCCGGTGCATCTCCCGCAGCGACCCCGTGCTCAGAATCTTGCCGCGCACGAACTGGGCTGACACGAACTTGGCCATGTCCTCCACCGTCGACGTGATCCCCGTCGCCGCCGCCATCCCCCGCGCGTCCACAAACGGCATTACCTCCCGGGACCCATCCGGCATCTTCCGGCCGTAGCCCACCGCCAAGCCGCTCACGGGCTTGTCCACGCTCGACGCGGTCATGCTCAACGGGTCAAAGATGTGCTTCTGCACATAGCCGGCCCACGTCTCGCCGCTGGCCGCTTCAACGATCATCCCAGCCAGAGAATAGGCGAGGTTCGAGTACTTCCACCGCACCTCCGGCGAGAACGCGGCTTGCCGCTCAGGCAGCAGATTCTTCAGCTCCGCGCCCGTTGGAAATTCCAGCGTGCTCCAATGCGAACCGGCTTCCCGCGGCAATCCCGAGGCATGGGTCAACAGGTCTTCCACCGTAATCGCCGGGTCGTCCGGCGATGCCGTCTTCACTTGAAACCAAGGCAGGTATTTCACGACCGGGTCGTCCAATCGAATCTTGCCTTGCTCGCGCAGCTGCATGATCGCCGTGGCCGTGAACAGCTTGCTGTGCGACGCCATCCGGAACTTCGTCCCCGCCGCCATCGGGCGTTTGGATGCCATATCGGCCATCCCGAACGAAGACGTCCAGACCAGCTCCTGATCCGCGATCACGCCGACCACCACCCCTGGCAGGCTCTTGGCCGTCATTTGCCCTTCCATCCACGCGGTGAACAGACGTTGTGCGCCTTTGATGTCGGCTTCGTCGGCCCGCCCCAAGCTAACGAGGCAAAGCGATAGAAGAAGGGATCGAAGCATAGACGTAGATTACACTAGGCTCGTGAGCCTTTTGCTATCCGACCTCGAACAGCGCGTCCTGGGCACCTTGATCGAAAAAGACATGGCGACGCCAGAGTATTACCCCCTCAGCCTAAATGCCCTGACCAACGCCTGCAACCAAAAGAACAACCGCGAGCCGGTCTCGGCCTACGACGACAGCACCGTCGACGAGGGCCATACACTCCTCCGCGAGAAGCGCCTGGCGGTGATCATCACCGGCAGCGGGCGGGTTCCCAAGTTCGGGCATCGCGCACAGGAGACGCTGAACGTCACCAACCGCGAGTTGGCGCTGATCTCGGTTCTGCTGCTGCGGGGGCCGCAGACGTTGAATGAGCTCAAGGATCGCTGCCATCGGCTGCATAACTTCGAGGACCTGGACGCCGTCGAGTCCGCGATGAAGAAGTTGATCGATCGCGAGATGGCCGTTTTCATCCCCAAGCAAACGGGCTGGCGCGAACCCCGCTATATGCACCTATTCGCGGGGCCCGTGGACGTCGCCGCGCTGGCCGATGCGCCGGCCGCGAAGACCGTCGCGCCGAGCAACGACCGGATCGCTCATCTCGAGATGCAGATCGAAACGCTCCGCGCCGAACTGGACTTGCTGCGCCAGGACTTCAACGCCTTCCGGACCCAATTCTGATGAGACTTTTCGCTGGCCTCCTTACCGCCGTCGCCCTGTTTGGACAGGGCAAGGCCTTCATCTTAGAGAACTACACGAAGTACGAGTATCGGGTCCCGATGCGGGACGGAAAGCGGCTTTTCACGAGCATCTACATCCCGAAGGACCAGTCACAGAAGTGGCCGATTCTAATGAGCCGAACGCCCTACTCGGTTTCGCCGTACGGACCCGATCAATACAAAGAAGACCTCGGTCCGTCGACGATTCTGGGCAAGTCGAAGTACATCTTCGTCTACCAGGACGTCCGCGGCAAGCACATGTCCGAAGGCGAGTTCATTAACATGACTCCGCATAAGTCAGTCAAAAACGGGCCGAAGGACTTCGACGAAAGCTCCGACACCTACGACACAATCGACTGGCTGACCAAGAACTTGCCGAACAACAACGGGAAGGTCTGCACCTACGGCATCTCCTATCCCGGGTTCTACACAGCGGCCGGCATGATTGACGCCCATCCGGCGCATGTCTGCGCTTCGCCGCAGGCCCCGATTACAGACTGGTTCACCGGCGACGATTTCCATCGCAACGGCGCGCTGTACCTGCCCCACGCTTTCAACTTCCTGGCTGGATTCGGCAAGGCACGACCGGAGCCGGAGGGACCGTCGAAGCGGGAACCGTTCGTCCATGGCACGCCGGACGGCTACAAATTCTTCCTGAAGATGGGCCCGCTGTACAACGCCAACGAGAAATACTACAAGAACCAGATCGCCTTCTGGACCGACATGATGAAGCACGATACCTACGACGAGTTCTGGCAGTCGAGGAACTTGCGGCCGCATTTGAAGTCGATCAAGCCGGCGGTGATGACGGTGGGCGGTTGGTTCGATGCCGAGAACTTGTACGGCGCTTTGCAGGTCTATAAGAACGTCGAGAAGGCTTCGCCCGGGACGAAGAACATGTTGGTGATGGGCCCGTGGCGGCACGGCCAGTGGGCGCGGGACGACGGCGATGAGCTGGGCGAAGTGAATTTCAATGCCAAGACCGGCTTGTACTACCGCGAGTTCATTGAGGCCGCTTTCTTCGACTATCATCTGAAGGGCAAAGGCACCATGGAATTGCCGGAGGCCTACGTCTTCGAGACCGGGACCAACGTTTGGCGGCAGTTCGCGCAGTGGCCTCCCGCCGAGGCCAAGCCGATGACGCTATCGCTGAACGGCAACGGGGTGCTGGGCCGCGCGGCGACGCGCGACGCGGGCTTTGAGGAGTGGATCAGTGACCCGGCCAAGCCGGTGCCTTACATCGAAGAGGTATCAAACAAGATGACCCGCGAGCACATGCTGGACGACCAGCGGTTTGCGGGGACACGGCCGGACGTGATGGTGTACGAGACCGAGGTGCTGGAAGAGGACTTGACCATCACTGGGCCGATCAAGAACAGCCTGCTGTTTTCGACCGACGGGACGGACGCGGACCTGATCGTGAAGGTGATTGACGTCTATCCGGACGACCTGCCGGAGAACGCCGGATTTCAGCAGTTGGTCCGGGGCGAAGTATTCCGGGGCAAGTTCCGGAACTCGTTTTCGAAGCCAGAGGCGTTCGTGCCGAACCAGCCGACGAAGGTGGAATACGAGATGAACGACATCTTCCATACCTTCCGGCGCGGCCACCGGGTGATGGTTCAAGTACAGAGCAGTTGGTTCCCCTTGGTGGACCGGAACCCGCAGAAGTTCGTCAACATCAACGAGGCCAAAGAGGCTGACTTTGAGAAGCACCGGCACCGTTTGCACCGGGGCTCCAACATTCAGTTTTTGAGTTTGCCTTCGAGTTCAGCCCAGCGCTGAAACAGGCGGTCAACTTCGGCTTGCAGCGTTTCGTGGTCGGCGTAATGGGCCGCGGCGAGGGCGGCTTCGGCCTCGTGGATTTTGGCTTCGAGGCCGTCCCATTCGCGTTGGTCCATGTAGCTGAGCTTGACCTTTTTCTTGACGGGCGGGGCGGCGGTCATCTGCTTGACGGCTTCCTTCTTCGAGGTCGGACGGGCCCGTTCCTGCTCCCATTGCGCGTATTCGGCGAAGGTTCCCCAGGTGCCGTCTCCGTTGAGGGCGAGGACGGTGTTGGCGATGCGGTCGAGAAGGTAACGGTCGTGGGTGACGAGGACCATGGCGCCGGTGAAGGCGAGCAGGTTCTCTTCGAGGACTTCGAGGGTGGGGATGTCGAGGTCGTTGGTGGGCTCGTCGAGGAAGAGGACGTCGGCCGGTTGGAGCATCAGATTGGCGAGCAGGACGCGGGCGCGTTCGCCGCCGGAGAGCTGAGCGACGGGCTGGACGAGCTGCTCTTCCTGGAAGAGGAAGCGTTTGGCCCAGGCGATGACGTGGATGGGGCGGCCCTGGAAGGTGACCGTATCGCCGGCGTCGCAGAGGGCACGGCGGAGGGTGACGGTCTCGTCGGTGAGGCGGCGGTTCTGATCGAGGGTGACGATCTTGAGGTGCTCGGCGCGTTCGACCAAGCCGGAATCGGCTTGGATGTCGCCGCTGAGAATGCGGAGCAGGGTGGACTTGCCGCAGCCGTTGCCGCCGACGAGGGCGAGGCGCATGCCGGCGGTGAGGGTGACGTCGAGACCTTCGAAGAGGGTCCGACCGCCGTAGCCTTTGGCGACGCCTTCGCCAACGATGAGGCGTTTGGTCTGCCGTTTGGAGGCGGTCATGTTGACGCCGACGGACGCGCGTTCGGCGTTGCGGTCGGAGACTTCAGCGAGTTCGTCGATGAGGCGGTTGGCTTCATCGACGCGGGCTTTGGCTTTGGTGGTGCGGGCTTTGGCGCCGCGGCGGAGCCATTCAATTTCGCGGCGGACGCGGGCTTGGAGCGACTCCTGATAGCGCTGCTGGGCCATGAGGAAGTCGCCGCGACGTTCAAGGAACTTGGTGTAGTTGCCTTCGACGAAGTACATGCCGTCGGGGTAGGTCTTGTTGATTTCGCCCATGTGGGTGGCGACCTGTTCGAGGAAGTAGCGGTCGTGGCTGATGAACAGGGCGGCGCATTCGGCCTGCTTCAACGCCCCTTGGAGCCAGATGATGCCATCGATATCGAGATGGTTGGTGGGTTCGTCGAGGAGGATGACGGCGGGTTCGCGGACGAGGCCGGCGACGATGGAGAGGCGCTTGCGCCAGCCACCGGAGAGGGCGGCGGCCTGCATGTCAAAGTCGTTGAGGCCGGCGCGGCTGGCTTCCATTTCGATGCGGACCGTTTTCTCCTGGGCCGACAGCGGGGCTTCGCGAAGGGCATATTCGAGGACCTCGCGGACGGAGATGCCTTCCGGGAAGAACGAATCCTGCTCGACGTAGGCGATGACGGCCTGCTTGCGGACGGAGCGGGTACCCGAGTCGGGAGGTTCGAGGCCAGCCAGGATTTTGACGAGCGTGGACTTCCCTGCCCCGTTAGGACCGGTGAGACCAATGCGTTGCCCGTCGTGGATCGCCAGAGTCAGATTTTCAAAAAGCGGCTGGGCTCCAAAGCGTTTGGAGACCGCCGAAGCGGAGAGGACAACACCCATGTACCTACCAGTATGATCGACGGGATGGGGTTTGATCCAGCGCGGGAGTACGAAAACTTCCGGCTGACCTTCGAGTACAGGCTGGCGCAGTGGGGCGAGACGCTGCTGTTGCCGCGGGTGCCGCGGTGGGGACGGACTGCTTTATCAGGGGTTCCGGTGCAGTTAGCCCATGACTTCCATGCCAAGCTGGCGGTCAATGTAACGGGGGCGGTGGCGGGGCGGACGGCCCCGATAAAGTTGCTGCCGCCGAGCTACGGGCTGTGGCATCGGGCGGCGGTGACGCTGGAGGGGAGGCGGTTGCGCGTCGTGATCGGCGGGGAGTTGGTGCAGGATACGACGGTGGACGGGCTGGCGACGGTGCAATATAATTAATGCTCTATGAGCTCATGTTACACTAATTCCAGAAGATAATAAAATAATAG
>JANXMS010000365.1 GCA_025354525.1 Acidobacteriota bacterium | reverse complement strand
ACAATATCGCCGTCGCGGCGGTGGGGCCCGCCATTTCCACGGCCGGTCTTGCGGGCCGAATGCTCCTGCCACTGTAGGCTACCCTCATCACTGGCGATCTTGCGCCGGCTCTTCTACCCACACCAAACAGCGAAGAACCGAATTGCTCCGCCACCGCACCTCCCGGCATCTGGTGGCCAAACGCGCGCGGGCGCTTCTCCGACATTCCCCCGTCTCTTCGCTGTCAAAAGCTGCCCGTCTGGAGAGTATCCCGGCGGTCGGTCGCATTAGGTCTGCCGAATGAGATCGCGAATTGCGGCAGCGGCAACAACAACCCAAATCGGCACCGTCCGCACCGCATCCGTTAACCGCACCACCACCCCGCCCATCCGCCAATTTTTCTGGCACCAAACCGCCAACGCGATCGCCACCCCCGCCGCCCCCAACACCGCAATCACCACCAGCACAAAGTGCTTCCAACTATGCCGCAGAATCAAATTCATCATCCCTCCAACGTTGCAAAATAAGCCCGCACTTCTTCGTCCTCGCTCCGCCGCATCGCCGCCTCATTCCCTGCACACACCACCCGCTCCCCCAACCGCGGAGTCCCCCGCAAATCATGCGTAATAAACAAACTCGTCTTACTCAACGATAGAACTAAGTCCTGTAACTCCAGCCGCAATATCGGGTCAGCGCCGAAAACGGCTCGTTCAACAGCAACACCGGCGGGTCGCTCGCCAGCGCCCTCACCGACGCCACCCGCTGCTGCTGCCCCCCACTCAACTCATGTGGATATCGATCCAATAATCCCCCGGGACAAACCTAAGTCCCGCGGCACAAACCCCAAAAGCCCGCCGCAAGTCGAGCGGATCATACCGACCCACCGCCTTCTCCCCGTACCAAACCTCCCCCGCCGAAGGCTCCAGCAACCGGTTGATCAACCGCGGCAGCGTCGCCGTCGTCGTCCCTCCCGCAAACGTCAAATCCACCCGCGTAGAATCTCCCGTCCGCCCCGCTCAACCGATACCTCCCGAAACTGAATCACTCGCCCTTCTGAAGCCCATTCAACAACGCCATAAAGTCGTTCTCATACTCCGCCATCAGCCCGGCACTTGTAAACGTCAGTAGTTGCACCGCCCCCTTTGACCCGCTGTAGTAATACCCCCGATAACTGAGCGGAATCCCCTTCACGACAGCCTCCATCTTTAAAAACCAAACCTCCAGCCCATTCACCGTCCGCTTCTCCTGAAACGTAATCTTCGCGTTCGGGTCTGCCTTCTTCGCGTTCTCCAGCGCAATCTGGGGAAACGATTCCAGCGGAATCGGCACCCGCTCCGTAATCAACAACCCATAACCATCCCCCGTCTTATGTTTCAAGCTGAATCGCCCCGCCTCCGCCAACTCCGAACTCGTCCACTTCTTCGCGTCGAACTGGACGCGAAGCTCCTCCACCCCCAACGTCAACAGTCCCGCCTCCTGTCCCCTTCTCGCTTCCGGCATCGGTCGATCCCCAATCTCCAATCCGCTGAGCAAGTCCAGCATCGCCGCCTGGTGTTGGGCAAACGCAGACATAGTCGCATAAGTCCACACCTGCACCGACCCCGAACTCCCCCCGTACACATAGCCCAGGAAATGAAACGGAATCTGCTGTATCGTCGGTTTCATTTCTAGCAACAGCACCGGTCGCCCACTAACCGGTCGGCGCTCTTCCCGAATCAGATTCACCGTCGGATCTTTCTTCTGCATATTCGACAGAGCCGCTTCGCGCAGCGTCTCCAAAGTCAAACTGGTCCGTTCGCTAATCACTTTTACCCAAGCTTCGCCGCTGACGTGTTTGAACGACTGCTCCCCGCCCTCCGCGGGCTCTGCCTTCCACTTCTGCTCATCCACCAAAACCGAGAACTCCCCAAAACTCGTTTTGACGCGCTTCGGCGCCATCCCCGGCGTCGTCAGGAACGCCCGAAAACTCTTGAACGTCCCCCCAAACCGCACCAAAAACGCGTCCACGCTCGCCTGTGTCACCCCCGCTCCTAAATGCAGGTCATCCTCAATCACCGCCATCCCTCGGGCGTCCCGGTACGCCCGGCCTAAATGCCTCCCCCCGTTCCATTCGTTCACCTGCTCCAGCGAAATCCCCTTCCTCACCCCACCAATCAACCGGATCTCCTTCCCCGGCCCAAGTAACTCCATCTCCTCGCCCTTCATACGAATCGCGTAACTATGAATCAGCGCCGTCTTATTCTCGGTGAACTCCACCCCCATCCCCCGCAGTATCTGCTCCAGCTTCGCATTCGTCAGCGTCGTCAGCACCCCGGCACCCTGCCCGAACATCTCCGTCGCCAACAGCCCCGTCATGACGAGTAGTCGATTCATACCTGATCCTCAGAATACGTCGGCCGAATTAAAAGCACCAGTCCAATCGAAACCAGCGCCACGCCAGCGAACGTCCCAAACGTCGCCATCAAAGGTACTTTCGCATCCCGCATCATCCCAAACCCCCAGTCCGCCAAGCCGCCGCAGCTAATGCTCACCATGTTCATCAACCCATAACCGGTCGCCCTCAGTTGCGGCCGCGCAATTTGACAGAGTATCGGCATGTTGTTCGCATCAAATAGCCCCCAGCCCAGCCCAAACACGATCAAGAACGCAATCGCTACCCCTAACTCCCCCGTCAGCGGTGAATAACCAACCCCCACCACCGCCACCACCACCAGCGCCGTCCCCACCGCACTCGTGTAAATCCGTCCTCTCACTGTCCGCTGCATCCAACGGTCCGCCACCCATCCCCCCACCGCCGCCGCAAATATCGCCGCTACCATCCAGTAAAGCGTCGCCGAAACGCCCGCCTTCCCCTGCCCCAAGCCAAACTCCGTCTTCAAAATAGCCGGCATCCAATCCCGAACAATCCACCCCGCCATAGCCGGCAAGGTAAAGTACCCCACCAGCAACAAAAACGAAGGTTTCCCCAAGAGCTCCCGCAAAGCCCCGCCCGGCGACGAACCCCGCTCCATCGGAGCATTCCGCACCAGCGCAAACAAAGGCCAGGCGTATAAAACCCCCACCAGCCCACACATCTCAAACATCCATCGCCACCCATATCCGGGGTTATCCGCCACGTACCCGCTGAATCCGCCCACAATCACCCCCGCGTAGATGCCCATCTGGTGCAACCCCACCGCCCGCGACCGCGTGCTCCCCCTATGATAATCGGCAATCAACGCCAACGCCGCCGGCAGATAAAACGCCTCGCTAAAGCCCATCAACCCGCGCGTCCACAGTAACTGCTCATAAGTCGTTACCTGCCCGGTAGCCCAAGTAATCGCTGACCACACGACCAAACTCCCCGCGATCATATGCCGACGGCTAAACCGGTCAGCCAGATACCCCCCCACCGGGCTAACCAGCGCGTAGGTCCACTTAAACAACGCCAGGATCGCCCCCCACTTAGCCTCGGACCCGATATCCGGAATATCCGTCATCAGTGAGAACTTCATCGCCGCCAACATTTGCCGATCCAGATAGTTGAGCAGCGCCACCGGCACGAGCAAAGCAACCACAAACCAAACGTAGCGCCCGGTCACTGCGCCAACCACCCCAGCTCGAACCGGGCAAACGTGATCAACTCATATGCCCGCTGCGCCCCCCGCTCGTACAGCAGCCCCACCCGTCCATCCCGCATCCCCACCAGCGACGAATACGCCGCCGGCCCTTCATGCACCACCCGCCCCCCGGTCCAACTCCTCCCCTCGTCCCGACTTACTTTCACTGTCATCCGTTCCCGCTTCACCGCCGCCGGATTCGAAAACAGCAGCCTGTCTTTCCCCACCCGCACCAAACTTGCCTGGCACACCGGCTCAATCAAGGCCTCATCTGTCTTCAATTCCGACCAACTCCGGCCCCGATCTTTACTCACAGCCACCGCCCGCCGATTCTTGCCCAGATAAGACCGCATATTCAGCAGCAACGACCGATCACGCAACTCCACCACGGCTGACTCGTTGGTCCCCTCCCCGGCCGATCCCCCCAACGTCCAACTTCGCCCCCCGTCGTCACTAACAATCACGTGCGAATGCTTCGCCTTCGAGCCCGCCACCATGTGATCGCAGGCCACCACCATCCGCCCATCGCGCATCTGGATCCCGTTCCCCGGCCCGGTCGCATACCAAGTCCAATCCGTCGCTTTCACAGACGCCGTAATCTCCATTGGACCCGTCCAACTCGCCCCGTCATCGCTACTGCGCGCCAGCCAAACCGTCCGTGTTCCTGCCGCCGTCCCGTCCACGATCTGCCGTTCGGTCACCCTCCCCGGATTCCGCGTCAGCAACAGCACGATGTCCCCCGTCTTCCGATCCACCACCGGAGCCGGATTCCCGATCGTATCTTCCCCTAAGTCAGCGACCACCTGTGCCGCCGACCAAGTCCGTCCCCCATCCTTGCTGCGTTTGAGCAGCAGATCAATGTCTCCGCTATCGCCCCCCGCGCTCCGCCGCCCCTCGCAGAATGCGAGCAGCGTCCCCCGCTTGGTCTCGATCAAAGCTGGAATCCGAAACGTATGGTACCCATCCTGCCCCGACCGAAACACCTCGACCTGGCTAAATTCAGCCCCCGAAGCCAAGCCAGCCAAACAGAGGAACAAAAGCAAACCAACGCAATTCATCAGCCCAGACTATACCCTTTCGACCCCCGACCTCCAAACTAGTCGAAGTGCGACGATCATGCAAAGACGAAAGTTGAGATATCATGCAGTCATGCGGCTTGAAATAAAAACGATTGGTGCTAGCGGGCAACTTTCGCTCGGCAAGGAATACGCTGGTCGTATCGTGACCGTTGAAAAAGTGGCCGATGGCATTTGGACAATTAAAACAGCGCAAGTCATTCCGGACGACGAGCTTTGGCTGAACACCCCGGAAGCAAAATCCAGCTTGGACCGTGCTGAGGTGGACCCCATTGGCTAGACACGAAAGTAAGTGAGTCTTAAGTGTATCGAGGGGCTGATTACCGAGACCAGGATGACACAGTTGGTCACGATTAGGTAAACTGTTTTCCACCTGAGTGGAGGATAGGGCAACGC
>JANXMS010000364.1 GCA_025354525.1 Acidobacteriota bacterium | reverse complement strand
ACAATATCGCCGTCGCGGCGGTGGGGCCCGCCATTTCCACGGCCGGTCTTGCGGGCCGAATGCTCCTGCCACTGTAGGCTACCCTCATCACTGGCGATCTTGCGCCGGCTCTTCTACCCACACCAAACAGCGAAGAACCGATTAACTGTGCTTTGGTTCAGCGTGAAGATGAGGGTGGAAAACTGGTGGAAGAGGGAAGATTCCGCCCTACGGGCGGGGATTTTCAAGGCATAGGGGGTCTATCGATCCGATTCTGCGAATTGCGGGTGATGTGGTTTCTGCACCACCCTTTCGTTCATCGTTCTGATGAGCCAGTCCGGCTATCCCTCAGCTAAGTTGCGTCCCCGCAGAGCGGGCTTCCGTTTCACCTGACAAGACTATTATCGACTAAGCCGCCGTCTTCTTCGAGGACAAAAGCGGCTTACTCAGTACGGGTAACTCCGGACGCTCCGCTAACTCCCGTCGCTCGCGCACCTGCTCCAGCTTCCCGTCCCGCGCCACGTGGATCTCAGCCTGCCTTCGCGCCATCATATCTTGCGGCGTGAAGTACCCAATGGCGCTGTGCAACCGTTTCTCGTTATACACGGCGACATACTGCTCAACAAGTCGCTTGGCGTCGTCCAGCAACAACGGCACACCTTCATCTTCCCGTTCGACTGGGAATAGTAGGGCGAAGTGCGAACGTGCGTCATTCCAGAGAGTTGGATGAACTTCTTGAAATCCTTGGCGATGAACTGCGGCCCGTTGTCGGAGATGATGCGCGGTCAAACATCCGGGAATCGTTCCGTGGCTCTCACGAGCACCACTTCGATCTCGCCCTCGGTCATGCTCTCCCGCAAATCCTAGGCGATCAAAAAGCGGCTGGCTCCATCGAGCACTGCGCAAAGGTAATAGAGCAAGTCTTGACTTAACAGAGGCCATATCCGCAATGTCTGAAAAGATTTTGAGCAATTTTGGGAGAGATGAGGGCGAGGGCCTTGGAGAGAGCGACGTCAAAAGCAGCCACTGACCGGGCCTTGAGCTGGCGCAAACGTTGTTTGACGACCGACCAGCAGGGCTCGATCGGGTTGAAGTCCGGGCAGCTCGGCACCGGTGGCGTGGATCAGCTCTTGCACCCCATCTACTTTGTGGGCGGAAAGATTGTCCATCACGACCACCTGCCCGGTCTGCAATGTCGGGCAGAGCACTTCTTCGAGGTAGGTCAGGAAGACATCCCCGTCCTTAACCGATTCGACGGTCATAACCGCTTGCCATCCCTTG
>JANXMS010000003.1 GCA_025354525.1 Acidobacteriota bacterium | reverse complement strand
TGCTGAGCGTGCTGCCGGGGATGGGCGACCGGAAGGTGAGCGAGGCCGCGGAACTGACCCCGGCAGCTTGGTGGCGGCGGCAGCAGGCCTAGCGTAAATTCAGAACTTTCGCAAGGCTGGGGATGGTCGACCGCTTACGGTGCACAGGGAGGTCGCTGGTTGCGGCGAGCTATCTGGAGGCGCGCTCCCGCGGTGGAACGTGCCTCGTGCGGATGGAGGACTTAGACCCGCCGAGATGCCGGACCGAAGCCGCTGACGAGATTCGCCAAGCGCTGAAGGCCTACGGATTCGAACGGGATGGGCCGGGGCTCGACCAGACGACTCGGAACCAGGCGTATCGAACCGCCCTCGCAGCGCTCGACGATTGGACATACCCCTACTGCTGCAGCAGACAGGACGAATGCGACTGTCGAACCAGCCTAACCGCCGGCCGCCAAACTCGCGCCGTGAAAGTCCGAGCGCCGATGGCATCGGCTTGTACCCCTACCAATTCGCCTACCGTGGTCGACGACGCGGCGCAAGGGGTGACCGACTTCGTGCGCGGAGCCGACCTACTCGCCGCCACCCCGCGCCAGAACTTCCTGCAACGCTGCCTCGGGCTGCCGACGCCGGGCTACGTCCATGCGCCTTTGGTCCTGAATGCGAGCGGCGACAAACTCAGCAAGCAGACCAAGGCCCTCCCCCTCGACCACCCCGCCCCGATCCTGCGTCGCGCCCTTACCTTCCTCGCCCACCAGCCACCAGCCGGCCTTGGGTTGCATTGGGACCTTAGGCGACTAGAGCGATACCTGCCTCAATGGAGGCGTTCTGAAATCCCGAACTACCGGCCCCGTATTGGGCGGACGTCAAACTACGTTTGTCCCAGCTCAGGGTCCCGTCAATGCATGCGCTTGTCGTCGATCGCCTCTCCCCCGTCCTATCTCCCGACATTGCTCCTGATCTCTTCAGACGTCGCGGATATGCCCTCTGCTAAGTCAGGACTTGCTATAACGTATCGTAACCCGCGACGCATCCGGCCTATCCTGACCGTATGAAGAGTCCTCCCGCTAAGGGTATTTTCGGAATCGCGCTCGGCGTCTGCCTCGGCACCATCATCATCAACCGCCTAATATTTGGCGAAATCGATTGGTCCAAAGTGCTCATGACGACGGCGGTCGCCGGAGCGATGAGTTGGTGGTTTATTGTCAAGAAGCGGGCGAAGCCGGCGTCCGACACGCCGGAGCAGCGCTAGGCTTTTACGACAATATTCACGAGTCTGTCCGGCACAACGACGACCTTCACAACCGTCGCGGTTCCGATCATCGACTGAACCTTCGGGTCGGAGAGGGCCAGTTTCTCGAGGTCCCCTTTCGAGGTGCCGAAAGGAGCCAGCAGTCGACTACGAACCTTGCCATTGACCTGAAGGACGATGTCAGCACCATCTTCCTGCAACAGCGCCTCATCGAAGCTAGGCCAAGGTTGTTTGAACACCGGCCCCGGGCGGCCCATCTCTTCCCACATCTCTTCGCAGATGAAAGGGGCGAACGGAGCCAGCAACAGGACGATCTTCTCAAGAACCTCACGCCGAGTGGCCGGGGCGAGAGCAGCCTCGTGGGTATAAAGCTCGTTGACCAGCTCCATGAACGCTGCGATTGAGGTATTGAAATGCCAACGGCTTTCGAAATCCTCGGTAATCTTCCGGATCGTCTGATGCAGCTTGCGGAGGACTTTACGATCCGCCTCGCCCGGCTCGCCGGTCTCGTTCAGGCGATCAATGTTGCGGGTGACGAAACGGAACACGCGACCGAGGAAGCGGGCAGCCCCTTCAGCCCCCGCGTCGGTCCAATCCAAGTCGCGCTCGGGCGGCGCGGCAAAAAGCTCGAACAGTCGGCCCGTGTCGGCACCGAACTCGTCGATCATCGTATCCGCGCTGATGACGTTGCCCTTGTTCTTAGACATCTTCGAGCCGTCTTTGATCACCATTCCTTGCGTGAATAGTCGGGTCGCCGGCTCATCGTTCGAGATCAGCCCAAGGTCGCGCATCATCTTCGTCCAAAATCGCGAGTAGATCAGATGAAGAATCGCATGTTCGACGCCGCCGATGTACTGGTCAATCGGGAACCAGTATTTAATCGCTTCCGAACTGAACGGAGCCTCACTATTGTGGTTGTCGCAGTAGCGGTAGAAGTACCAGGAGGAGTCGACAAACGTATCCATCGTGTCGGTTTCCCGCCGTGAAGGCGCGCCGCATTTCGGACAGTCAACGTTGACGAAGGCGGGGGTGCGGGCCAGTGGACTTTCGCCCTTGCCCGTAAGTTGCGCGTCCTTTGGTAGGATCACCGGCAGATCTTTATCCGGCACGGGCACCACGCCGCACGTGGCGCAGTGAATCATCGGAATCGGCGTGCCCCAGTACCGCTGGCGCGAAATGCCCCAATCCTTAATCCGGAACGTAATCGCGGTTTCGCCGAAGCCATTTGCCTTGGCATGCGCCGCCATCTGAGCCCGCGCGTCCGCCGTAGCTAAGCCCGACCACTGCCCGGAATTTTGCGAGATCCCGTATTCGGTAAACGGAAGCGTCAGTTCGCCTTCCGCCGGACGGACCACGGGTACGATGGGGATCTCGTACTTCGAGCAGAACTCGAAGTCGCGTTCATCGTGCGCCGGAACCGCCATGATGGCACCCGTGCCGTAACCTGAAAGCACGAAGTTGCCAACCCACACGGGGACAGGCTCCCCACTGAACGGGTTGATGGCGCGCAGCCCGGTATCAATGCCAACCTTCTCCACCTCGCCCAAGCCTTGCGTAGCGCGGGCGTCGATCATCGCTTTTACCGCGACAGCGTTATCCCCGGTGACGTACTGTTTCACGAGGTCGTGCTCCGGCGCCAGAATCACGCAAGTGGCCCCGAAAATGGTGTCGACCCGCGTCGTGAAGACGCGAATGTTCTCCCCCGAACCAGCCACCGTGAAATCAACCTCGGCACCTTCGCTACGCCCAATCCAGTTGCGCTGCATGGCCAGAACGCGGTCCGGCCACCCGCCTTCCAGGTTCCCGATTTCCTGTAGGAGTTCATCGGCGTAGGCGGTGATCTTGATGAACCATTGCGTGAGCTCTTTCTGCTCCACCGGAATCGTCTCATGCCGCCAGCAGCAGCCATTCACCACCTGCTCGTTGGCCAGCACCGTCGCGCATTCCGAACACCAATTCAGCAGCGCCTGCTTCCGGTAGACGAGACCCTTGTCCCACATCCGGGTAAAAAACCACTGGTTCCACTTGTAATATTCGGGCTCGCACGTGGAGATCTCGCGGGACCAATCGTAGCTGAAGCCCATCCGGCGATGCTGCCGCTTCATCTCGGCGATGTTGTAGTTGGTCCACTCGTGCGGATGTCGATTGTTCTTGATCGCGGCGTTTTCAGCAGGCAGACCGAACGCATCCCAACCCATCGGATGCAGCACATTAAAGCCGCGCATCCATTTAAACCGAGCCAGCGCGTCGCCAATCGTATAGTTCCGGATGTGACCAATGTGCAGGGTGCCACTCGGGTACGGAAGCATCTCCAGGACGTAGTATTTGGGCTTGGAGCTATTCGGCTCGGCGGCGAAGATGGTGGGGTCAGCAGCCCAGCGGGCGGACCATTTCGCTTCGAGTTCCTGGTGGCTATACGTTCTTTCGGGCATGCTTGGTAGAGAGGCTCCAGAGGGCTTCGACGTTCTTCCGGTCGTCGCCTTCGTTATCGATCGGGGTTTCGAGAATAAGGGCTTTTTGGCTCAAAACCGGGTGGTTCAGAATGCGGCGAAAGCCTTCTATTCCAATATAGCCTTCGCCGATGTTGGCATGGCGATCAAGCTTCGAGGCCAGGGACCCTTGGCTATCGTTCATATGAATCACCGGCACGTTGCCGAGACCGATCGTCGCCTCCGCCTCGGCGACAAAAGCATCCAGCCCTTCGGCCGTGGCGATGTCGTAACCAGCGGCGTAAGAGTGACAGGTATCCAGGCAGTAGCCGATTTTGAGAGCCACGTTCGGGCCTGCCAGCCCCCGCATCGTGGAAAGTTCGACCAATTTCGAACCCAGGACATTTCCCTGCCCCGCCGTATTCTCCAGCAGGATCGTCAGGCGTTCGCTCGTCAAACCCTGACATGCCTCAGCCAACGCCACGCTAAATGCTTCAATCGCCGATTCCGGCGTTTGATCCTTCGACGACCCCGGGTGAACAACCAGATACTCGGCACCGATGATAACGGCCCGTTCCACCTCGCTCCGGAAGGCGTTGACGGATTTGGGCCGAATGACGGGGTCAATCGAACACAGGTTGATCAAGTAGTTCGCATGGATCACCAGCGGCTGCAAATCCAGCCGCGCCCGAACCTCCCGCATTCGCCCCACGGCCGCCGGGTCCGGCGGAGCCGCCGCCCACGTACGAGGGCTACCCGAGAAGATCTGGAAGCAGTTCGCCCCCAGTTCATGAGCTTTCAGGCCGGCTTTTTCTAGCGACCCGGAGGAAGAAGTGTGGATCCCAATGCGCAAGAGACTAGTCTAAAGGGTATGCGAATGATCTGTCTCGTTTTCGTAGCAGCCGCCGTATGGGGTGCCGATTGGAAGTTGGGTCCAGCGGCCGAAAACACCGTGGACTTGTATGTCGAAAAGACAGGAATCCTGAATGGAAAACGGCATTGGTTCCGGTTTCCGCACCTAACTGGGAATTTCAGCGAGACCCCCGCCAAGGTGGAACTGCGGTTTGAAGCCAAAGCGCTGCAATGCTTTGACACCTGGCTAAATGAGAAGGATCAGAAGAAGGTTCTGGAATGGACGCTCGGCAAGGAGACCTTGGACGTGGCGAACCATCCGACGGTGACTTTTGCGTCCACCGCCGTCGATGGCGAAAAAGTCACCGGGAATTTGACGATTCGCGGGATCACCAAGCCGATCACCGTCACCGCAAAGAAAGTCGCCGACGGCAAATTCGAGGGCTCGGCGGTTTTCAAAATGACCGATTTCGGCATCAAACCGGCGAAGGCCGGGCTGGGCGCCATCGGGACCAAGGACGGGATGACCCTGCAATTCAAGTTGACCGGAACGCGCTAGCCGATCAGAGAACCGCGACCGTCACCCCGGCGATACTCGCTACCTCACCAACACGCAGCATGTTCGGCACTGCGTTCGGGAGCCGTGCGTTGATCGGCCAAAGCCCCGCAACCAACCCCGGCGCCGCCCTCGAGTAAAGGACTTCGTCGCGAGCAGTCGAGCTAGCCGATCAAAGAACCGCGACCGTCATCCCGGCGATACTCGCTACCTCACCAACACGCAGCATGTTCGGCACCGCGGTCGGGAGCCGTGCGTTGATCGTATGCGAACGACTAACCCCAGCCTTCCATCGTCCTCCGCCGTGTGCTGACTTATAAGGGTGAAACAACCCCGCCGCACCCGTCTGCAACTCCTCGAGTTTGCCCGGAACTTCGCTAACAGCGGCCAATCAAGAGCCGCCTACGCCGCCGGCCTTGGCATCGCCGTCCATACCCTCGACCACTACCGAC
>JANXMS010000360.1 GCA_025354525.1 Acidobacteriota bacterium | reverse complement strand
GAGCCGGTGGACGGCGGCGTTTGGACGCCCGCGGGCGGCGGGGATTGCGGCGGCCGCGCTGGTGGCTCCGGAAGCAGGTGGGCAAGATGTGGGGGCGGCGGCGATTGTGCCGTTTTTGGGGGTTGAGCCGGGGATGACGGTGTTGGATGTGTGCGCGGCCCCGGGGAACAAGACGCGTCAGTTGGTGGAGGCGGGGGGGATTGTGTTGGCGGCGGACCGGAGTTTTGCGCGTTTGAAGCAGGTGACGGGGGTGGAGCGGGTGGTGGTGGATGCGCGGCAGCCGTTGCCCTTTGTAAAAAGATTTGACCGGATTCTGGTGGACGCGCCGTGCAGCGGGACGGGGACGTTGGGGCGAAATCCCGAGATAAAATGGCGGATTACGCCGGCGGACTTGGTGGATTTGGCGGGGCGGCAGACAGCGATTTTGGGGAATGCTTTGGCGATGTTGGCGCCGGGGGGGCGATTAGTTTACTCGACATGTTCGCTGGAAGCGGAGGAGAATGAAGGGGTGGTACACGCGGTTTGCAGGGACCGGGTGGTTGAGGAAGGGTATCGATTGCCAGGGCGGGAGCCGGGGGACGGCTTTTGGCATGCCGTGATAGCATGATAATTACGTTCCAATGGTCGAAATTCTGCCATCATTACTAGCTGCGGACTTTGCCCGGCTGGGTGAGGAGATAGCGCGCGTTGAACACGCGGGCGTCACGATGCTTCACGTCGACGTGATGGATGGGCAATTTGTGCCCAATTTGACGATGGGTCCGGCTGTTGTGAAGAGCCTGCGGAAGGTGACGAAGGCGCATTTGGACGTCCACTTGATGATTACGGATCCGGATCGGTTTTCGGCGGCGTTTGTGGAAGCCGGGGCTGATAGTGTTTCCGTGCATCAGGAGGCGTGTCCGCATTTGGATCGGAGTTTGCGGTTGATTCAGAGTGAAGGGGCGCTGGCGGGGGTGGTTTTGAACCCGGCGACTCCGGTGAGTACTTTGGACGAAGTTTTGGAGTTCGTGGATTTTGTGCTCGTGATGAGTGTGAACCCGGGATTTGGGGGGCAGCGATTTTTGCCGCGATCGCTCGAGAAGATTCGCCAGTTGGCTGAGCGGCGGGAGCGATTTGGGTATGGCTACAAGATTGAGATAGACGGTGGCGTGGTGATGGACAACGTTGCTGAGATTGCCCGGGCTGGAGCCGAATGGCTGGTTGCGGGTTCGAGTGTTTTTGGTGCGCCGGATTCCGGCGCGGCTGTGCGGGCGCTGCGGGATGCGGCGCGTGCTGGGCAGTTGGTTTAAACAGAGAGATTAGTAACTTATGCTTGTTTCGCGCAATACAATTTTGACTTTGTTGGTAACGGCTCTGGCGTTTACTTCGCTGACGGGTTGTTTTCGGAAGAAGAAGTACGAGAACCCGATTTCGAAAGATACGCAGCAGCCGGATAAGGTGCTATTCGATAAGGCCGTGAAGGACATTGAACGGGGACGGTATGAGGTGGCGCGCATCACGTTGAACACGTTGATGAACACCTACGACACGTCGGAATTCCTGGCCAAGGCGAAGTTGGCGATTGCCGATAGCTGGATGCGCGAGGGCGGATCGAACGGGATGGCGCAGGCTGAGGCGGAGTATAAGGACTTCATTTTGTTTTACCCGACGATGGAAGAGGCGGCGGAGGCGCAGCAGAAGGTTTGTATGATCCATTACAAGCAGATGGAGAAGCCGGACCGGGATGATCGGCATGCGTATAAGAGTGAAGAGGAGTGCCGGACGCTTTTGACGCAGTTTCCGAACTCGAAGTTTGCTCCGCAGACGCAGCAGTTGCTGCGGAACATTCAGGAAGTGATGGCGGAGAAGGAGTTCCGGGTGGGCACCTTCTATAACACGAAGGGTTCGAACCCGGCGGCGAGCAATCGGCTGCAGACGGTTGTGGACCAGTGGCCGTTGTTTTCGAAGGCGGATGAGGATTTGTGGTTGTTGGCCGATAGCTATTCGAAGATGGGACCGCGGTTTAAGGCCAAGGCCGGGCAGGCGTATCAGCGGCTGGTGAGGGATTATCCGTTGTCGGCGTATTCGAAGGCGGCGAGCGAGAAGCTGAAGAATTTGGAGATGCAGGTTCCGGAGGCGGACCCGGTGGCGGTGGCCCGGATGAAGTATGAAGCCGAGAATCGGATGAAGTCGTCGATGGTCCATAACACATTGGGGATTTTCAGCAAGAGCCCGGACGTGTTGGCGGCGGCCAAAAGCGGGTCCCCGGCGATGGAGCAGATGAAGCCGTCGATTCCGGCGTCGGTGCCGATGCCATTGGGAGTGGGGACGGGCGTGAACGACGTAGGGGGGCAGGTGCTGACTGGGGCTTCGGATTTGGAAAGGAAGGACGACGCGCGATTGAGTGCGCAGACTCCGGGCGGGACGGGTAGCAAGGTGGAGGCTCCGGCGGCCGCGCCGGCGGCTCCGGATGCCGCGGCCGCACCGGCGGCGACGCCGTTGCCTTCGAATCGGCAAATGGTTCCGGGCAAGAAGCTGAAGAAAGAGAAGAAGATGAAGGTTAAGAATTAGTGGCTGGACGAATTCTGCTGGCCGACGATAGCGCGATTGCGCAGCGGCTTGGCGAGCGTATGTTGCGGGAAGAAGGGTTTGAAGTGGTTTCGGTGACGGACGGAGAAACGGCGCTTCTGCGGCTGGCGGATGTGGATCCGGACGCGATGATTGTGGACGCTTTTTTGCCGAAGAAGTCCGGGTTTGAGTTGGCGAAGTTTGTGCGGGAGACGGCGACGCATCGGCATATCGGGGTGTTGTTGACGGGGAGCATTACGGAGCCGGTGGATGCGGCGCAGGCGGAGGCAGTGGGGGCGGACGGGATTGTGCAGAAGCCGTTCGGGGTGACGGCGTTGATGGACGTGTTGCGGCCATTGCTCGAGCGGGTGGCGGAGAGGCGACTGGAGGGCGAATACGGGGCGGAAGCGCCGCCGGTGCCGGTGGAGCCGATATCGGAAGAGGAGCGGGTGAGGGCGGCGGTAACGGTGGCTTTGGACGAGGCGATGCCACAGATGGTGGAGCTGATTACGCGGGAGGTGTTGCGAACGTTGCGTCAAGCCTGACATGATTTAGTCAGATATGGCTGATAACAGTTTTGACATTGTCTCGAAGGTTGAGATGCCCGAAGTGAACAACGCGATTTCGCAGGCGCTGAAGGATATTGGAGCGCGCTACGATTTGAAGGACGCGAAGTCGTCGATTGAGTTGAAAGAGAAGGACCATAAGATTCTGCTGGCTTCGGCGGATGAGTACAAATTGGGGGCGGTGGTGGACATTCTTCAATCGAAGCTGAACAAGCGGGGGATTTCGTTGAAGGCGTTGACGTATGGCACGGTGCAGCCGGCGTCGGGGATGAGCGTGCGGCAGGAGATTACGCTGCAGGCGGGGATTCCGATGGAGAAAGCGAAAGAGATTGTTCGGATAATCAAAGAATCGAAGATCAAGGTGCAGGCGTCGATTAATGCCGACGTGGTGCGGGTAACGGGGAAAGACCGGGACTGCTTGCAGGAAGTGATGGCGCTGTTGAAGCAGAGTGATCTGGGCATCGACATGCAGTTCACGAATTACCGGGGTTAGGGATGACGCGTCGGATTGAGAGTTGTGAGATCGCCGGGCCGGCGGGGAAGCTGGAGGCGCTGCTGGAAGAGCCTGAGGAGGGAGAGCCGCGGTTTGCGGCGCTGGTGTGCCATCCGCATCCGCAGCACGGGGGGACGATGCACAACAAGGTTGTATATCGGATCGCTCGGGGGCTGCGGAAGACGGGTGGGGTGGTGCTGCGGTTTAATTATCGGGGCGTGAATTTGAGTGAGGGGACGTACGCGGAGGGGGTGGGGGAGTTGGAGGACGCGCGGGTTTGCTTGAGTTTTTTGAGGGAGCGGTATCCGGAGTTGCCGTTTGTGGTGGCGGGTTTTAGTTTCGGGTCGCGGATTGCGTTGCAGTTGGCGGGGCAGGTGCCGGAGATGGCGCGGGCGATTGCGGTAGGCTTTCCGACGAAGTATCCGGACCAGGGGTATTTGGAGCCGTGTTCGGTGCCGCGGACGTTTATTCATTCGACGATTGATGTGCATGGGCCGAAGGTGGATTTGGAGGCGCTGGTGGCGACTCTGAGCGGGGCACCGACGCTGGAATTTGTGGCGTCACGAGACCATTTTTTTGTGGATGCGTTGGATGGGTTTGAGGCGGCGGTGGAGCGGGCGGGTCGGCAGATTGCGTGAGTGATTTGGGAGGCGTAATGCGCCCTTGTCAGTAACGCTATGAAACTTGCATTTGTGATTGGCTGGGTGTTTTTTGTGTTGGAAGCTGTGTTTGTTGCTTCGCTGTTCCTTTCGAAGAACGCCGGGAATGACGCGGCGGGGAAGGGGATGGCGACGGGATTTGGAATGGTTTTGCTGCCGATTCTGCTTCTCGTCGGCGCATTGCTGCTTTGGGCGCAGAGTTCGAGCTCGATGGGGTTGAAGTACGTGGGTTTGCTCGTGGTTTCAATACCGTTTCTGCTGGGGGCGGGATCTTGGACGACGGATTTTGTGAAGGAACGGATGAACGGCTGGAGCCGCGATCAGGCGGGGCGGTTTCGGGATTCTCGGTTGAGTAAGGTCGCTAGGGCGCTGGATGGGAAGGACTATACGGCGGTGCAGGAGCTGGTGAAGCAGCGTCCGGCGGTGGATTGGACGGGGTTGGACGCCCATGGAAAGACGCTGTTGGAGTATGCGGTGACGCGGGTGCTGGAGGATTACAGCGGCGACAGTTCGGCGCAGGGGGTGGCTGTTTTGCTGGCGAATGGTGCTCCGCTACCGAAGGCGGAGTTAGTGAATACGATTTTCGAAGGCAATACCCCGGGGTCGGTGAACCTGCTCGAAGTTATTTTGAAGGCCGGGGTTGATCCGAATTCGAAGGACCATTTTGGAGAGCCGCTGGTGCATATTACCCATGCGTTTCGGGCGCGGGAGAAGTTGGCGCTGCTGGCGCAGCATGGGGCTGATTTGAAGGTCCCTAGTAATCGTACGGATCGGCCGCAGTGGACAGCGTTGATGACGGCGGTTTATATGGAGAGTTGGGAGCCGGCGGCGTTTTTGCTCGAGCATGGAGTTTCCGCGGCGTATACGGCTCCGGACGGGAAGAGTGTGGCGAGTCTGCTTGCAGCCCGGGCGGTGCGTGAGGCGGGGTATCAGAAGGAGCCGGAGCCAGCGTTTTTGGTTTTGCAGCGGGAGTTGGAGAGGGTGAAGATCAAAGGTGGTCAATAGCGACGTTCACTTCTTGAGCCCGTCGACCCAGTTTTGCACGAGGGTGAGTGGTCGCGCGGCCCTAGTGCCGTCGTCGACGACGAGAATGCGTTGGCCATCGGCGGAGACGTCCCAGGTGATGTAACGGTCCATGATGAGGCCGTCGAAGAGCTTCTGGACTTTGCCGACCTCGATGGTGCCGTTGCGGATGGAGACTTCGGCGGCCATGAGGTTTCCGTTGCGCGTTGAGAAGAAGATCTCTTTGCCGTCGCGTCGCCAGCGACAGTTTCGGGCGTCGTCGGCTCCGGTGGAGCCAGCGGAAATCTGTTTCTTTCCGCCGGTGCCGGAGAAAGGCTGAATATAGACGCTACTGCGAGAGGTATCGATCGAGGCTTCGTTGGATTGATAGGCAACCCATTGTCCATCCGGCGAAAATTGCCCGTGCCACGTATTGAATTCGCCGGCGGCAACCTTGCGCGGTTCGGGCTTCCCCGGCACGATTCCGGCGAGGGGGAGCGCCATGACGTCCGTTCCTACTTTAGAGCGCCGGTTATTGGTATAGAGCAGCCATTTGCCATCCGGCGATACGCTATTGGCGACCTTATCGAAGCCGTCAGCGAAGATCATTTCTTCGGTGCCGGTGCCGTTGGCGGCTTTGCGGTAAAGATCCTGGGAGGACCCGTTTCGATTGCTGGTGAAGTAGAGCATGGTGCCGTCGGGCGACCAGACTTCCTCGCGATCGCGTTTGGGATGGAAGGTGAAGCGGGTGGGGAGGCCGCTCGAGTCGTCGTAGATCCAGAGGTCCTCGTTGTCGGATCGGTCGCGAATGTGGACGGCGACTCGTTTGGAATCCGGCGAGAGGGCGATGCCGCGAATCTCGCCCGCGACTTCGCCAAAGGTCGTGAGGGCTTTGCCTTGGCGGTCTTTCCACACTAAGCGGGACCGGCCAGGCGCGCCCCCTCCCTGGTGCAGTAAGAGGCCGTGGGGGGTGACGGCGGTGGCGTGGATGCGGGATCCGGATGTGTAAGTGGGAACCCGGTCGGCGAGTTGGATCGGATCGCCGGTGGTTTCCAGACGCTGGGGATTGAAGGGTTGTGCGACTAAGGTGTCATCGCGAAGATAGAGCAGGTGGCCCTGAGCGTAGATGGCGGGGCTTCCGGCTTCGGGTACCAATAACTTGGCCGGCTTCCCTGGCTCATCGAGGGAGCCAACGAGAACGGGGATGCCGTTTTCGGGGCCGTTGCCGCTGAAGATAAAGTGGCGGCCGTCCGGTAGGAACCAGGGATGCCGTTGACTTCCGACGTGGGCAGTGGCCGGGGACGCTTTGCCCCCCGAGGCGGGGAGTTGCCAAAGCGTCTGGGTGTTGTTGACTCCAAAAACGATGGTCCCGGTTACGTTCCAACTGCCGCCGCGAAGGGCATTGGCGAGATCGGTAATTGCCACTGGTGCTCCGCCGCGGATATCGATCTTTTTCAGTTTGTTTTCCTGGCCGTAGGCGATCCATTGGCTATCGGGAGACCAAAACGGGGTGGCGGCGTTTTCGGTTTCGGATAAGGGTTGGGCGGTGGCGGAGTCGAGGCGCCGGAGCCAGAGCTGGGATTTCCCGTTCTTGGCCTTGGCCGCGAAGACGATGCGGGTTCCATCGGGGGAGATGGCGGGCATGCCGTAGGGCGCACCGAAGTCGAACTCGGTTCCTTCGGGCGGGAGGGGGGTCGTGTTGATAACAGGCAGGGGGGGAGGGGCTTGGGTGAAATAGAGAAACGCGAGGGTGGCGGTGGTGAGGGCGAGGGCGGCCGCGGCGACGAGTGGCCAGGATGAATGGCGGGCGGGAGGAGGGACCTTGGTGGCTTCTTCAGTGGGGTAGGCGAGATAGTTTGGATGGCGATGCGGGCTTCGCCGATGTCGCGGAGACGGGCTTTGACGTCGCGATCGAGGCAGCGTTTGAGAAGGTCGCGGATGATGCGCGGGGTTTCCGGGGGGAGGGTGTTGAAATCGACGGGGGTGCGGAGGACGTCGGCGAGGGTGTGGGAGACGGTTTCGCCTTGGAAGAGGCGCTTGCCGGTGAGTAATTCGTGGAGGACGACGCCGAAGCTCCAGATGTCGGCGCGGCGGTCGACCGACTTACCGGCGGCTTGTTCGGGGCTCATGTAGCTGGCGGTGCCGAGGATGAGGCCGGCTTCGGTGGCGCGCATGCTGAGGGTGGGCGATTCGGAAGAGGGCGGGCCGGCGGACTTTTCGGCGGTCTTAGCGAGGCCGAAATCGAGGACTTTGACGACGCCTTCGGGGGTGACGATGATGTTGCCGGGTTTGAGGTCTCGGTGGATGATGCCTTTTTCGTGGGCGGCTTCGAGGGCTTCGGCGATTTGCCGGGCGAGGGGGAGGGCTTCGGCGAGGGGCAGGGGGCCTTTGAGGGTTTGGCCTTCGACTAGTTCCATGATGATCGCGTTTTGTTCGAGGCCGAAGATGGAGGCGATGTTGGGATGGTGGAGGGCGGCGAGGGCTTGGGCTTCGCGCTGGAAGCGGGCGAGATAGTCGGGGTCGTTCGCGAGGGCGGCGGGGAGGACTTTGATGGCGACGTCGCGATGGAGTTTGGTGTCGCGGGCGCGGAAGACCTCGCCCATTCCGCCGGCGCCTAGGGGGCCGATGATTTCGTAGGGTCCGAGTTTGTCGCCGGGGGAGAGGGGCATGGGAGGGGTATCGATGAGTGTAACTCAGGGCGAGAGCGCTCCATCGCCGTCGCAAAGTAGATCTGCTGGCCGCCGCGAGCTTTTGGCATCAATCGCGGGTAAGCGTGACTGGCTTAGCGCAACTTCCACGCCTGACTCTCCCAGGCGTGGCTGGGAATGGCGGTCAGCGTAACGGTCGCTTGGGTGCCCGATTTCAGCGTCAATCGGATCGCGGTGGAGCCGAATGCCTTGAAGAACTCGGGGTAAGAGGCGAGACCCAGACCGACTTCGGCCCACGCGTTGATCCGATACTCGCCGGGCGGAAGGTTTTCCAGTTGAAATGATCCTTTAGCTTCTTCGCCTAGAGGCACTGTCGCGGAAAATGCACTCGAACCGTCAACGGGTTCGTTGGTCGACCAGATGGTCACGCAACTGGCTTTGTCGCGGCGTCCCTTCGCGGTCTGCACGACGCCAGAGACTCCGGCGGCACTGGAAGCGAGAGAGACGTCGAACTCGCCGCCTTCGTAGGGCAAGCGGAAGGGTTGATGGGTGACGTCGCTTCCATTGAAGCGGATCGACTTGACGTAGAGTTCGGGATTCGGGAGGTACAGACCGGCCCGCACCTCACCGTCAACGAGCGAGTGCGACATGTAGTCACCCTGGAATGAGCCGTCCTCATTTACCCCATAGCCTTGGTTTGACCAGTCTGAAATCATGCTGGAGAGCAAGAAGATCGGCTGGGATCCGTTCCAGCCAGGGTTTTGTCCTGGCTCGGTGCGGACAGTGCCACGGATCGTTCGGGTTGTGTCCGTGGCGTGAATGGCCAGGGTCTCCATGTCTCCGCGGACGGTTACGGTTTGGTAAATGGAAACTGTCGATTTCGGGGGCGATTTCTGGGTTGCGGAGCCGACAATCAGGTAGTCTCCGGTTCGTAGCCTGATTTCGAAGCTTCCGTTGGAGTTGACGATCGGGCGGAGCTGATTCGGGCTGGCCCCTCCGCGCGGGAAGAACTGGAAGCTTCCTTTTTCTATCTCGCTGAGGTGCCCACGCACGGAGTAGAGCCGCTCCGATTTGAGCCGGATGGTGATGCCGTTGAGCTCCTGTCCGGCGGCGATCTCAATCAGGCGCGCGGATGCCTGGTCGCTTTCGTCGGGGAAAAAGGTATCGATGGTGGTCCTTTCTTGGCGGGGCTCAATCGCACCGGTTGGTGCACTCGAAGCGGCCAGATAGTAGTGCCCGGGAAGAATGCCGCCGAGTACAAAGGTTCCGTCCGCTCGGACGCGCGCCTCGTTGGTGGCTTTATAGTGGCTTCCACCGTTATGGAATTCGCGCCGCCGCAAATTGACGGAGGCGCCGGTCGGGATGACGCCATCCTCGTCTTCGACCGTGCCACGGATGATCGCCTGGGGCACCAGTCTAAAAACGATCTCCTCGTTGGATTCGCTGGGCACTTTGATGTAGGGCCCGGTGGCACCCATATCGACGAATCCGCGGCGAGAGGCGGTGATGAGGTAGGCTCCGGTGGGTACGGCCCACAGTGCGAATCTGCCTTTTGCGTCGGTGTTGGTGACGCGGGTGGGAGGTGGTGATGTGTGACGTTCGGGAGGCACTGCTAACACGATGGTCGCCTCCGGGATCGGTTGGCCGGTCGCGGCATTGACTACCTTGCCTTGGAACGTCGGGCGCGGTTTCGGCCGTGGGCTCGACTGGGCCCAGAACACCGGGACCATCATTAGGACGAGGACAAGGCGTAGAGTCATGGCAGTTTCCCGATTACTAGCTCCGCCGCGCTACGAGGGATAGCCCGTAGGCCTTGTGAAGGCGGCTCGCCGCTTTCGATTTTGAGTTCGACCGATTGGGATGCAAACGCACGGAGAAACGAGGGGAAAATGGCAGTCTGGGAATCCACGTCCTCCCACGCCGCCATGCGGAACGCGCCCACTCGTGCGATGTGCAAGGTGAAGCGCCCGAGGGAGTCGGCGTTGGCGGTCGCGAGAGCGGCATCGTTCCGCCAAACAACAACGGTTGCGCCCGCCAGCGGCTTGCCGCTATTGCTGAGGACCACTCCGGTGACCTTTTTCGTTTTCGCGAACTCGATTTGGAATGCACCCCCCTTCGCCGTAATGGGAAATGAGCGGTCTATAATGTCCTTCCCTTCGAAAAATATTGAGGTTGCGGCCCGCTCCGTCCGATTTCCATCGCCTGCGAAGAGAGTGTAGTTGCCGGGCGGAATCTCCATTTCGAATTTTCCGTTTGGTGCAATATCAGTGGCCGTCCGAATGCCGGTACGGGTATGACTCAACGATACAAACATGGGTTCGGTGTTCCCCAGCCCGCGGGCTAGGCCGGTTAGCTTCGCACCACGCTGGTGGTCAAAGGTCAGATCCACCCCGGTAAGATTCCGATTCTTCACTTGAATTTCTTTCTGAGCCAGGAAGACTCGCCTTTGGCCTCGGACGTTTGTTTCGACGAAGCCCCGAACGAGGTAGTCGCCCGGAGGCACGTTTCGGATTTGGTACTTTCCGGAAATGTTCAGATCCCGGGCCAACTTTAGGCTGGGGTAAGGATCCCAAGCTTCTTTGCCGTAGAGATGGAATCGCGGTCGAGCTTCTTTAAACTCGGGAATTGGGCTCGATCCGGTGCCGGAGACCGTGTACATGGCCGTCTTTTGAACGACCAACCGAAGGTCTCGTCTCGATTCACCGGCGTGGATGTCGATGGGCTTCGCCTTTCCAAACTCCGTACCGTCCGGGTAGTAAGTGGTGGCCAGCTCTTGGTGTTTCAGTTGTTGGATAGGGAAGTCAAAATCGAGTTCGGCAGCCAGGTAGTAGCGCCCGGGCGGCAAGCCGCCTATGACGAAGGATCCGTCGGCGTCCGCAGTGTACGGCAATGGGGGGTGCTGTTCCTCGATATTCCTGCGTCCGCTTCGAACGGCGACCCTCCAAAGGCGCAACTTACAGGATAGGGGCTTGCCATCCGGCGTGACGACGACGCCGGTAAGTATTGCTTCCGGGTGTAACTTGATCACGATTCCGGACAGGCGATCTCCGGTACGGATCAGGGTTCCATGCCCGGCGACCCCGTAGAGTCCGATGGTGGTCTTCACGTACCCGGAGCGCTCCGCGGAAAACACATACTCACCAGGAGGAATTGCGGGGAAAACGAACCGCCCGTCTACGTCCGTCGTGTCACGGAAATCAGGCGCGCCGCTCCATGAGATGAGCACAGCGGCCTTGCTCACCGGGAGGCCGGTAGCCGCGTTCAAGACGATTCCTTCGACGCTGGGCTGCGCGAGGGCGAATGCCGCGGTGATGCTTAGAGTCAGCAGAATCCTCACAGGATCGAATATCTCATAGTTTCTTTGTTGCTTCTGCTTGGTCGCTCGAATAGGTCTAAATGGTCGGCAAGTGGCGAAGAGTACTTGCGGGGATCGTGAATCCTTGGCTCGGCGACGAAGCGCCGGGAGCCGGTAACTGGGAATGCTGCTCAAACAACTGGCGATTATATTCGCACTACCGCATCAACTCGTCATTTTCAGTTTCATCGTCCGCGCATATTCGGTCGCTTGTTCGGAGCTCCTGTAGTCGGCGGGCCGAAGATGGAGGCGATGTTGGAATGGTGGAGGGCGACAAAGGCGGCTTCGGCCCTTCCGAGTCTGTCGCCGGGGGACGACGACCATGTTCGCCGCGATGGATGCGGCATCGGGCAAGGTAATCAGCCTTTGCCAGCAGCGGCATCGTCACCAGGAGTGGCTGAAGTTCTTGCGGTTGATCGACGTGGCGACTCCCGCGGATCTGCAGATTCATTTGATCGCCGACAACTACGCCACACACAAACACGCAAAGGTTCAGCGTTGGCTGAAGCGGCATCCGCGTTTCCACGTTCACTTTACTCCGACGAGTGCCTCGTGGCTAAACATGGTCGAATGATTTTTCCGTGACCTCACCGAGAACCGGTTGAGAAGAGGCGTGTTCCGGAGCGTCCTCCAATTGATCCAAGCGCTCGACGAGTACGTCGACCAACATAACGAGGCACCGAAACCCTTTATCTGGACCGCTAAAGCTCAAGACATCCTCGCTAAAGTCATGCGAGCGCGGGCGGTACTCAATAACCGTCAATCTGTTTGAAGCACACCACTAGCGGTAAGGAGGACGGGGGTGCCGAAGATCTTGCCTTCGTCGCCTTGGGCTTTCTTCCAATTAGTAAGTTGGCGACGGAGTTGGGCTTCGACGGGGAGGCCTCGGCCGATGAGGTTTGTGAGTTCGAAGGGGTCCTGGCTTAGGTCGTAGAGTTCTTCGGCGGGGCGGCGGCGGTAGCGGGCGACGAGTCGGGCGGCGGCGGGGTCGGTGGCCGCTTTGGCTTCCCAGGACTTCCAGTAGGCGACACCGTCTTCGTCGATTCCGGAATCGATGTGGGTGCGGAATTTGAATTCGGGGTGGAGGTTGCGGATGTATTTGTGAGTAGCCGTACGGACGCAGCGCATCGGGAAGCAGTTCATTTTGCCGTCGGCGGCATGGGTGGCGTAGATCTCCGAACGATGGCGAGTGGAGCGGCCTTCGAGGAGGGGAACGAACGAGCGGCCATCGAGGCCGGGGGGCGGGGTTCCGCCGGCGAGTTCGATGAACGTTGGCAGGATGTCGGCGGCGCTAATGAGGGCGTCGGAGCGACCGGCGGGGCGGCCTAGCGCGGGCCAGGAGGTGACCATGGGGACGCGGATGCCAACGTCGTAGAGAGACCACTTGGCGGCGGGCCATTGGGCTCCGTTATCGGCCATGTATGTGAAGAGCGTGTTGGGCCCGAGACGGGCGCGGACGGCGGCGTGGACGCGACCGAGTTGCTCATCCATTTTTGTGATGTCGGTGTAGTAGCGGGTGCGCCACTCTCGGGTTTCGGAGGTGTCGACGTGGTCGGGGGGGATTTCGACTGCGGCGGGATGGTAGCCGGAGTTGGGCTCCCAGTAGACGTGGGGGCTGTGGCAGCCGACGATGAGGCAGAGGGGCTGGGTGGTGTTGCGGGCGGCTAGCCATGTCGAGAAGGCATCGACGTCGAGATCGGCGCGGAGGGGGCCGGGCTTGAGTTCGCTGGGGACGGCTTCCCAGTCGGCGTATTGGGCTGGGGGATTGAAGTGACTTTTGCCGAAGTGGGCGACTTGGTAGCCGAGCGCTTTTAGGTAAGTCGGGAGGGTTTTGACGTGAGCGGGGAGTTGGCCGTGGTTGGGTTCAAGGCCGTTGCGGACGGGCATGAGGCCGGTCATCATGACGGCGCGGGAAGGGACGCAGGTGGGCGAGCCGACGAACATGCCGGTGTGGATGGTGCCCACGGCGGCAAGAGCGGCGAGGTGGGGTGTGCGGACGACCTTACTGCCGTAGAGGGACGAATCGTGATAGCCGTGATCGTCCGAGATGAAAAGGACAAGGTGGGGCCGCTGGGGAGGGGCGGCGAGGGCGGCGAGGAAGGTTCGGCGGAGCATTCATTGATTGGATCACGATTCGGCGGTGACGGATTGGACGTCGGTGCCGTGTTTTTCGGCACTATGACCGATGCGGCAGACGGCTTCACTGAGGCTTTCGCCGAGGGCTGATCGAAGGAATGAGATTTTGCAACGGAGAGGAGCGACGCTGGCCGTTGGGGTATCGCTGCTGGACTTCAGTGGGGGAACGAGGCGGTGATCCGGTTTTGGGCCAGATGGCGGCGGAACGAGCGCGGCTGCGGAGGTTTCACGGCTCGACGCGGCGATGCCGGAGTCGGCATGTTCTCGTTATGGCGCACACCAGATTGCTATGGTGGATCGCGAGCGCTAGTTGCGGCTGCGCATTTGGTGAACGAGTCGGCGGGAGGCTCGTTCACCGATCAAATCGGCTACTTGTTCAAGGAGTTCCGGAACGTTTTCGGGTTCGATGAGGAGTGTTCCGGCGGCGCGGGCGACGGAGTCCTGTTCGCGCCAAGAGGTGATGAGCGCGGTGGCAGGACGGTAGTCCATCATGCGGGCGTGCGAGATGACCTGGAGACCTGCTTCGGGGGATTCCATACTGAGATCGCTGAGTACGAGAGAGTACTCTTCGGCGTCAAGCATGCCGAAGGCTTCGGCGGCGGTGCCGGCGGTGTCGACTCCGTATCCGCCAGCTTGCAGAACGGTCCGGAGAATGATGCGCGCGGTGGGGTCGTCGTCCACGAGCAGGACGCGAGCCACTTCACGGGCACTAAACGTTGGGGCGGGAATGCACTTAGCGGATGCCATCAGAATAACTCCATCCCCAGTGTAGGGTAAAGCCGGAGAATTCCGAGTACCAATTTCGTTTGGATATGGGCGTGAGGGGCGAGAAATGGGGGTGCAGAATCGGATTGGCGGAGAGTCGCGCGTATAAGTCTATCAATTACAACATTTTAGCGACAAAAATTTTATTTGGTAAGTTGTAACAGTTCTCCAGAATATTCTATCCGGCGGCGTTGCCAGTACTGCTCTCTTGGAGGTAGTAGCCCATATTGGGTAGGCCGTCAGAGCCAATCCTAACCTTTCAAGGCGCGGAGAACGAGATCGATTTCGGCTTCGGTGTTGTCGATGTGAGGAGAGAAGCGTAGCCCGGCTGCGTCGCCGGAGTCGGTTTTGGCGATGGCGATGCGGTGTTGGGTCCAGAGGCGGTTGTAGATAGTGGCCAGATCCTGGTTGGGAAACTGCACTTTGACGACGGGCCCGGAGACGGAGGGGTGGCCGCTGCCTTTGAGGGTGGCACTGGGGACGGCGGCGAGACCGGCGCGGAAGCGGGCGGAGAGGGCTAGGGCGCGGGACTCGATTTGCGCCATGCCGGTGGCGGCGAGGAGTTCGATGGTTTTTTCGAGGCCGCGGAGTTTGGGGTCGTCACGCTGGCCGAGGGTTTCGAATTTGCGGGCACCGGTGGGTTTGTCGGACCAGTAGTCGATGCTGAGGATGGCGGGGGTGAGTTCGGGAAGGCGGGCGGCGCGGACGTAGAGCATACCGCTTTCGAGGGGGCCCATGGGCCACTTGTGAAAGCTGCCGGAGAAGGAGTCGATTTTGAGGTTGGGGAGGTGGAGGTTCATCCAGCCGAAGGTTTGGGCACCGTCGACGTGGCACCAGGCGTTGGCTTGGTGGGCGAGGTCGGCGATGGGGTAGAGGAGGCCGGTGGTGTTCGTGAGATGGGAGACGGCGATGACGCGGGTTTTAGGGGAGACCTTTTTCGAGAGGGTGGCGAGGAGTTCGTCGGGGGATTTGGCGTAGATGGGGACGTCGGCGACGACGACGGTGGTTCCGGCTTGCTGGGCGCGGAGTTGCCAGCTTTGGGTGTTGGAGGGGTGGTTGTGGGCGGTGATGAGGATTTTGTCGCCGGGCTTGAGACGAAGGCCTTGGGCGATGAGGTTGTTGCTTTCGCTGGAGTTTCGGGTGAGGGCGATTTCGTCGGGGGCGGCGCTGAGGAGGGCGGCGAGTTTGGCGCGGACGGATTCGGAGAGGGGTTTATAGATCTCGCGATTTTGGAACGAGGGATTTTGCTGGAAGTCGGCGAGTTGTTTGAGGTACTCGTCGAGGGCGGCTTTGCCGCAGGGGGCGATGTTGGCCGCGTTCCTGTAGACGAGGCCTTTATTCAGAGCGACGAGGGGGCGGACGGCGGCGGCTGTCCTGTTGGAACTGACGGCGACCGCCGTCATCAGAGATCGCCGGGAAAAGGGCCTCTTCGCTGTTTGGTGTGGGTAAGGTCGGGCGTGCGGAAGGGGGCATTCGGTTCTCGGAGGCGTCGGCGAGGATAGAATCTCGAAGGGATGAGGAGCGTGCGTGTGAGTCGGGTTCGCTTCTTTGGGGTTTGAAGTTAGAAACGACAATATCGCCGTCGCGGCGGTGGGAATGTGGAAATCGCGCCTTTTTGCGATTTCCAAGGGCGGTGGGAAGAGTGAGA
>JANXMS010000584.1 GCA_025354525.1 Acidobacteriota bacterium | reverse complement strand
CTGGAACTTTGGCGACAAGCATCGGACGTTTATTCGTCATGCTTCGAACGACCGGACGGAAGAGCGCTGCGCGAATGGCATCTGCGCGGGACCGGGTATGGACGGTCAGCAGCCGTTCCAGCGCATCAACGATGCGTACGTGATCGACTGGGTTTCGACGATCAACCCGACGACGGTGTTCAACGTTCGCGCTTCGTACAACCGTTTCATCGAAAAAGGCTTTGGCCGGGACAACGACAAGTTTGACTTGACGAGCCTGGGATTGCCAGCTTCGCTCGTGAGCCAGTTGCCTTCGCCGGCGTACTTTGGCCGTTGGAACTTTGCCGGTTACAGCCCGTTGGGCCGTGGCCAAGGTATCAACATCACCAATAACTACGGCATCATGGGCAGTTTGACGAAGAACTGGCGCAGCCACACAATCAAGGGTGGCGTGGACTTACGCCGGATTCACTTCATTCAGCAAAACAGCGGCGACATTCTGAACTTCCAGTTCAACGACCAGTGGACTCGGCGAAACTGGAACCAAGCCGAAGCCGATTCGGGCGACTCCTATGCCAGCTTCCTGCTGGGGATGCCGAGCAACTTCAACGGCGACCGGACCTTGGGCGGTCAGCAATTCTTCCCGCTGTATCCGTTCTACCAGAACTGGTACACGGCGCTTTACTTCCAGGACGACTGGAAGGTGAGCCGGAAACTGACGATGAACCTGGGTTTGCGCTACGACATCAATGTACCGGCGACCGAAAAGTACAACCGGATCAACCGGGGCTTTGATCCTGCGGCGACGGGCGTGACCGTTCCGGGGATGAATCTGCGCGGCGGCTTGAATTTCGCCGGCGTGGGCAGCAACCCCGCGAACTCCGGAACGCTTTACAAGAATACGTGGCAACCCCGCATCGGCGTGGCTTATCAGGTAAACGACCGGATGGTCGTGCGCGGCGGATTTGGCCGCTACTACATGAACCCGAGCAACAACAACCTGCGGAGCTTGGGCTTTGAGACCAACACGCCGATCGTGGCGAGTCTGGACGATGGCCGCACGCCGATTCCCGGAATCCTTAGCAATCCGTTTCCGAACGGCTTTGCCCGTCCGGCGGGCGCGGGATTGGGCGCGAACACGTTTGTCGGCAGGGACTTCAATCACTGGACGACGAACTTCAAGCTGCCTGGAATTGACCAGTTCTCGCTGGGCTTCCAATACCAGGTGAATTCGAAGTCGGTGCTTGACGTTTCCTACATTGGCAGCATCACGCGGAACCATGAGACGGAGATTCCGTTGAATATTCCGAATGCTAGCTTCATGAAACAGTGCGATGCGTTGCAGGGCGGCTTGCCGAACTTCTGTAACGATCAATTGCCGAACCCGTTCCGGGGAGTTGGGGCCTTTACGGGCACCCCGTTCTTCACGGCGACGACGCTTTCGCGTTACCAGTTGAATCGGCCTTTTCCGCAGTTCAACGGCAACCTGAATCAGCAGGGGCTGAACGATGGGCGGATCAACTATAACTCGTTGCAGATTAACTACAACGTCCGCATGAGCGGCTTGACGCTGGTGACGAACTACACGTGGTCGCGGATGCTTGAGCAAGTTGGCTTCCAGGACCCGTTCAACCGGGTGGAGCAGCGGAGCTTGTACTTCAACGACCGGCCGCACGTGTTCAAGCTGACGGGCTCTTATGACCTGCCGTTTGGCAAGGGTAAGAAGTTTGCGAGCGGCGTGAGCGGACTGGCGGACAAGTTCATTGGCGGCTGGCAGGTAACCAGCTTCTTCCAATGGGCGACGGGCGAACCCACCGACTATCCGAACAATGTGCTGCCGTTGCGGGACTCGTCGAACAGAAACATCGACTGGAACCAGCATTCGGTGCGGGGTTGGGGCAACTGCGTCGTCCGTCAGAACAACGACGGGACGCGGACGCCGATGGCGTATTCGACGGCGGCGGGTTGCGGTACGGACCTGACAAAGTACGATTGGCTATGGGTTGGCTCCTACTCGCCGGGCCAGGACACTCCGGGACGGCAGACGCCGCTTCGGCAGCCGAACCTGCGGAAGCACCGGGTGCCGACGCTGGACGCATCGCTCTTGAAGACGACGAAGTTCGGCGAGCGGTATCGGGCGCAGTTCGGATTTGAAGCGTTCAATGCGATCAATAAGTACTACTTTGGCCGCAACGACAACTTCAATACGAACCCGAACGATCCGAACTTCGGTTTGCTGTTCCCGTCGTTGACTTCCAATCAGAACTTTAGCCCGCGCACGATGCAGGTGCGGTTGAAGTTCCTCTGGTAGTCAGTTAGGCCGTAGTAGAAGAGAGGGCACCCCGCAACGGGTGCCCTTTTTTCATTGCTCAGTAGGATCGAGGAGGCCGGCACGCTGGAGGTCTTTCCAGAGTTCGCCGCGGACATTGCGGGGGTAGCCAAAGTCCCACCAGGGGTTCTCGGCGGAGCTTTCCCAGATGCGGGTTTCGGTGGCGATGAGGAGTTCGGAGAAGCGGGCGTCGGAGTCGGCGACTTGGGAATCGAGGCCGGCGAGTTGGATGACGCCGCGGAGGTCGAGGTCGTGGCGGTAGTCGTCGAGGCGGTAGCGGTAGCCGGCTTCGACTTCGTCGACGAAGGCGTGCCAGCGTTTGATGACGCCGGGGGCCCCGGCCTCGACGATGTGGGCGGGGTAGCCGTTATCGTCGAGGTAGGACTGGATCTCTTCGTGGGTCATGGGAGGGTTTAGCCTTCGGTGGAGAAGCCGTGCTGCTTGCGGTGGTGCGGCCCGTCGTACATCTTCGAGCTTTTGAAGAGTTCGTGGCGACCGTCGCCGGCTTGGTCTTTGACGCGAGCGCGGAGGGCTTCCATTTCCGGGGGGGGCATGGGTTTGAAGTTGCGGGCGAGGGCGACGTCGGCTTTGAGCTGGTCCATGGACGTAATGCCCATCACCTGGGTGGCGATGGGGAGGCTGAGGCAGTAGCGGTAGCACTCGTCGGCGGTGAGGCCGAGCGTTTCGAGTAGACGGCCCTGGGTATTGCCGCCGCCGAGACCCTTCATGCCGATGACGCCGACGTTCTTCTGGAGGCAGACGGGAACGACGGTTTTCTGGAAGCTGCGGTAGAAGGCGTCGCAGACGTTGATGGGCATCTGGGCCGTGTCCCAGGCGTGGGGCTTACCGAGCATTTTGAGATGGATCTGCGGATCCTTGTGGCCGGTGAAGCCGATGAAACGGACCTTGCCGGCCTTCTTGGCTTCGAGCGCGGCTTTGAGGCCGCCCTTTTCGAAGACCCAGTCGGGGTCGTTGTCGTAGACCATTTCGTGGAACTGCCAGAGATCGAGGTGGTCGGTTTGGAGGCGACGGAGGGACTCGTCGAGATTGCGCATGGAGCCGGCGTAATCGCGCTCGCAGTTCTTAGTCATGAGGAAGACCTTATCGCGGCGGTTATCCATTTTGAGGGCTTTGCCCATGACCTCTTCGGAGTGGCCATTGTGATAGTCCCAAGCGTTATCGAAGAAGGTGAGGCCTTCGTCGATGGCGGCGTGCATGATGCGGATGGATTCGGCGTCCTCTTTGACGCTGCCGATATGCCAGCCGCCGAGGCAGGCCATGGAGACCTTGACGCCGGTGCGGCCGAGGGTACGTTGGGGGAGGCCGACGCCGGGGGACTGCGCCATGGCTTGGTCAGCGAGGACGGCGAGGGAGGCGGCCTGGAGGAAGTGACGACGAGAATTCGAGGGGGGCTGCATGGCCCCACTTTACCCCAATCAGGAGTCATTGTGAAGGTCGCGGAGGAAGTCGCGGCTGGCGTTGCGGGGGTAGCGGAAGGCCCACTACTTATTGGCTGCGGGGTTCGGTGGAGGTTAAGAGTTCAGGGAAACGGAGTCGGCGACTTCTGCGACGAAGGCGTGCCCGCGCTTGATGACGCCAGGGGCACCGGCTTCGACGATGTGGGGTTTGGGTTGTCGAGGTTGGACTGGAGCTCTCCGTTGGTCAGGCTAGGGCTACGGAATGGGTGTCGTAGTCGATGCTGGCTTCTCGGCCTTGGTTGAGGATGGAGAGGCGACCGGCTTCGACGACGAGTTCGTTGTAGCGGGAGTTGGAGGGGGTGGCGAGGATGCCTTTGGCGTCGATGGCTTGGAGGGCGGCTTGGCGATTTGCGAGG
>JANXMS010000571.1 GCA_025354525.1 Acidobacteriota bacterium | reverse complement strand
ACAAGCGCATGCATTGACGGGGCCCTGAGCTGGGACAAACGTAGTTTGCAGTCCGCCCAATACGGGGCCGGTAGTTCGGGTTTCCAGAACGCCTCCATTAAGGCGGGTATCGCTCTAGTTTCCGCTGGCGACGCTGTGTCTGGAGCCGGAGTGGCGGTCCAAGACGGTGAAGAGTTCGTTTTTTGACACTGGTTTGGACAAGAAGTCATTCATGCCGACCGCAGTGCAGTCTGCCCAGACCTCGGAGGATGGGTTGGCGGTACAAGCGATAATCGGGACGGTGGCCATTCTGGGTAATTGTCGAATTTTTCGGGTGGTTTCGAGGCCGTCGATGCCGGGCATTTGAAGGTCCATCAGGATCAAATCGAAGTTGTCCCGCAAGACCGCTTCGATGGCTGACTCTCCGTCTGGCGCCACGGTGACGACGAAACCTCGGCGTTCGAGTAGAGTCCTCATGAAGCGCTGTGCGACGGTGTTGTCTTCGACGAGTAGAACTTGCCGGGTAGTGGTTTGGGTTGGTTCTTCGAGGAGAGGAGCCGTCTGGTTGGCATTTGCGCTCACTGGGATGGAGAAGGTGAACAAGCTTCCCTGTCCGGGATAGGATTCGACGCGCAAGTTGCCACCCATCGCTTCGGTGATTTGTTTCGCTAGGGGGAGACCCACCTTAAAACTAGGTGAATGGGCGGAGAGGGGATTGTCGGACCGGTGTCCTCCGGAGAACAACGTCGGCATATGGGCCGCGTCGATGCCTGGGCCGGAATCGCGCACCGAAATGGTTAGCCAGACGCGCCCATCGGTGTTTGGGGCCGCGCTTGCGATGACTTCGATCTCTCCGACTGCCGTGAATTTGATGGCGTTCGAGAGGAGGACATCTAGAACCTGACGAACCCGATGGGGGTCCGATAAGGCGACTTCCGGGAGTTGGGGGTCCAACAACAGACTGAGGTGCAGCCCGCGGCTCCTTGCTTTCGGTTCCCTAGCGGCCACGGCCGCCTGCAACATTTCGGCTGGACGAAATTCGGAGTAGACGTGGCCGGAGGTTCCGCTGGTTAGAGAGGAGTATTCGATTGCGTTGGTGAGGGACTCGAGGAGCAGTTCGGCGCAGGAACGAGAGGAGCTGACGTAGTCCAACTGCTCTTCGTTAAGCGAGGTTTCGGTCAGCAAATCCAACATGCCGAGTATTCCTGTTAATGGAGTACGTAGTTCGTGGTTCAGATTCGCGAGAAAATTCCGCTTGATCCGGTCCACACCGTGATTTTCTGGAACTGCCAGGAGTTCAGCCGTCGCCATATTCTTCTTATCGGCGAGAAGGTGGAGAAGGATTAGCTTTTGGGTTTAGAATTAGCCGTAAGCTAGAGCATACGGGGCAGGACTATCTGATCTGGGCCGCAGTAGCCACTCGGTTTACCATATTGACGAGGCGACGGTAGGGGATTTTTCCGATGCTCTCCAAGGGCAACCATTCGCCGTCCCTCCAACTGGAGTAGTACCACCTCGCCAGGAGTGCTAGATGTTCCTGGCGGTCGTTGATCGCTATTTGTGTTGGCATGGGCTGCTCGAGAACCTCCCGCAACCGGCGATCAAGGGAGGTGGGCTTATCGGCTGCCACCGCTTGAGCCAGGGAGAAGCGAATCGCGGGTTGCCAGGCTCCGGCGAGCAGGGGTCGGAGCTCGACGGCTTGCTGCTCGATGGACGGGATGACGGCGATTCCGTGGGCGGTTTCGAGCGGCATGGCGACGTCGTCGAGTAGCTTGAGGGTAATCCCAATTTTGTCGAGTCGTTGGTGCTGCCGGGCAGCTTCTTCGAACTCCATTTCGGCGGAAAAGCGATCTCGGGAGCGTTTTACGATGTCGAGCAGAGAGTGTCCGGCGGTTTCGAGGAAATCGGTGACTCGCCGCACTTCGCTGGCGTAGCCTTCGGGGGAGACGGCGGCCTGGCAAGGCCGGAGGCACTGGTTCATCTCCCCGTACATGCAGCCGGGGTGGTCTGTGGCAGGTGATAAATCTTCGGTGCAGCGACGGAGCTGAAAATGCTCCAGGACCGATGCTTCGAAGGCTTCGGCTCCGGCGCGGGAATGGAAGGGGCCGTAGTGGAGGCCCGCTTTGGTCAACCGGGTGGTGACGGTTGTGCGGGGGAACTCATTGGCCAGGAGCACCTTGACATAAGTTGGCATCCGTAACTTAGTAAGTTTCAAGTACGAGTTTGGATAGTATTCGCGGGCGAGGCGGTAGAGCGTGAGCGAGGATTCGAGCCGTGAGGCTGTCGGCCAGTATTCGAGGGCGGTCGCGATCTGGTCGAACATTCCCAAACGGAGCAAGCGCCGGACTCGCCGACCGAGCAGGGCGGTCTTTGCGATGTATGGTGGACCCTGTCGCATCGCCAACGAGAACACGGCGGGCGACTCCGGCAGGCCGGCCAGAAAGTGGTCCCGATCGGGGCCGATGGGGGGAAGAAGCATAGTTAGCGCCGGAAGAACGGGTAGAATTCGGTGGGGGTGAATGGCTTCACCTTGGCGACTTCCATGTTCTCACTGACACGCGCTGTTTTGCTCATCCCGATGAGCGAAATGGTAAGACGTGGGGTGGAGCGGGCGAATTGGATGGCGCGTAAAAACTTGGTGGGGGACGCTTCGGGAAGGTTGTTTGGCCCTAGTGGTCCTGATCGGTGCCCGTGGGCGGGTTAGCGCTGGAAGAACGAGTAGAATTCGGTGGGGGTGAAGGGCTTCACCTTGGCGACTTCCATGTTCTCACTGACACGCGCCGTTTTGCTCATCCCGATGAGCGAGGTGGTAAGACCTGGAGTGGAGCGGGCGAACTGGATGGCGCGTTGGGCTTGGGTCGGTAGGGCGTCTGAAAACTTGCTGAGGAACTCTTCGGGCAGCCCGCTTGCCAAGCGACCTTGCAGGAGCGTGGCCGAGCCGATTACGGTGATTCCAAAGCCGTCGGCCGCTTCGACCAGAGGCACTGGGGGACGGTCACCGTTGTTCTGATTCCGGGCTGAAATCGCCTCATTCATCGAATAGTTGAAGGGCAATTGGACGAATCGAAAGTGGTGTTTGGCACCGCCGACCTCTCGGGCCAAGGCGACGAGCCGGGCGAGTTGGACCCCGTCGGTTCCGCCGGATCGGCACCGCAAGCCGTCCCAGGTCGCGATGCCGTAGAAGGCAGTTTTTCCTGCCGCGACTAGCGCTTCGCAGGTTGCGAAGGCGGTTTTCATTCGCTGGTAGAACTCGTCGACCGGCATAAAAGTCAACTGCGTTTCCGGATTATGGAGATAGAAGACATCAAGTTTGCCAACGCGGAGATTGTGCAACGACCGGTTAATTTGGTCGGCCAGGAAGGCGGGGGCGAGGCAGTGGGTCTTGCCGACGACGTCGCCTGGGAGTAGCGCATCGGTTGGCATCGCCTGGGGGACGAGGTAGCCGGCTTTGCTGGAGAGGACGATTTGATTTCGGGTAATTTCGCCATTTTGTTGGAGCGACTCAAGCGCTCGACCGATGGCTCGCTCGGACTGTTGATGGCGATAGTTCAGCGCTGTGTCAATGACGTTTATGCCTTGGCGAATGGCGGCTCTGACCGATGACATGTAGGATCGGTCGATTTCGTCATTGATGGGACCAAGGTAGGTTCCAATGCCCAGCGACGACAGGGTGAGCCCTTGCGCCGTCCGGAAAAACTGGTTTTTTTCGAGCAGGGGAAACCGGACTCGTAGGGATTGTGTCCCTTGGGGGGAGGCGGACTCAAGATTCATGAAGGGCCGTTTTCCTATTCGATGTAGCCGAGGCGGCGCAAGGAGGTTTCAGGCTCCGCTTGATCGAACTGCAATACAGATGCTTTTTGACGACCGTGTTCGAGTAGGATCCCATAAGGCGGGTCGCCAAATGGGAAAAGGTTTTTTAATGCGTCGTGATCGGGAGAGTTTCCTGCTTTCAGGCCGGTGGAATCCATGAAATACTTGCCGAACTGGGGGACTCGGGAGGGCAAGCCGTAGATTTTGACGCCGCTCCAGGTGTGTTTGGCGAGACGCCGGGCGGCTTGGTCGCAGTGGGCGCATTCGGGATCGTAGAAATAGAGGAGCACTTTTCCTTGCTGTAAGGAGACGGGCTGGCCGTCGACGGTGATGACGTTGGGGGCTTGGGTTCCCGTCTGGCGGGACTCGGTGATTCCGAAGCTGACGCCGGCGAAGACGGCGGCGCAGGCGGCGATGATGAGGGCGCCGCGGGTTCCTTCGCTGGGCCTGGACCACCATCCCGCGATGCCGGCGAGGGCAAGCATAGCGGCGTCGCTATAGAAGAACATTGGCCCGACGGCGCGCTTCAGCCAGGGGAAGCAGGTGCAGTCGGCCCCGAGAAGCTGGTTATAAAAATAGCCGATGTAGATCATGAAGGCGATCAGCATGAGGCTGATGAGCCAGGCACCCCAGCGACGGAAGCGCGGAATGAGGATGAGCGCGCCGGAGAACACTTCGGCGGTGCCGAAGAAAACGGCGGTGAACACGCTGAGTTGGGCGGGGACGAGAGCTTGGGTCATCCGGGCGGCGGCACCGAGGTGGTCGGTGAGCTTCCAGACGCCGGCAATGAGGAAAAGCAGCCCGATGAGAATGGCACAAATCCAGGAGGCCGCAGTTTTCCACGTTGGCAGTTCGACTGAGAGGGCCGGGATTGGCTCGTGTGCCATACTTTCTTCCATGGTCCCTATTTTAATGCTTTTTTTTGGCGTAGCAGGGGGTCTCTTCGTCGCTCCTGAACTCGCGGAGCTCGTTATTATAAACGCCAACATCTATACGGTGAATCCCCAGCAGCCGAAAGCGAGGGCGTTGGCGGTGCGGGGGGGCAAAATTATTGCGGTGGGCGACTCGGTGGCGCAGCATGTGGGGCCGGAGACGCGGGTGGTGGATTTGGGTGGGGCGACGGTGATTCCGGGGTTGATTGATAGCCACGTGCACATAGCTAATTTTGGTTTTATGGTGGAGACGTTTGACCTGCGGAGCGTGAATAGTGTCGCCGAGGTTGCGGCGATTGTGGCTCGGCGGGCGGGTGGCTTGACTGCGGGCAGTTGGGTGCAGGGCCGGGCGTGGGACCAGACGAATTGGGGCGGGGAATTTCCCGATCACACGGCGCTGACCAAGGCGGCACCGGAGCATCCGGTATATCTGACGCGGGTGGACGGCCATGCGGCGTGGGTGAATAAGAGGGCGCTAGTGCTGGCAGGGATTACGAAAGCGACGCCGGATCCGATGGGCGGCAGAATCATTCGGGATGCGCAGGGGGAACCGACGGGGATTCTGATTGATCGGGCACAGGGATTGGTGGGGTCGAAGATTCCAGAGCCGACTGACGAGCAGGTGCGCCAGCGGCTGCGGGCGGCGGCGGTGGAGTGCGCCAGGCTGGGGATGACGTCGGTGCACGATGCGGGCGTTTCGGCGCAGGTGATCCGGGCGTATAAACAGCTGATCGCTGAAAAAATGCTGCCGGTGCGAGTGAATGCGATGATTGGCGGGGAGGGGGCGTTGTGGCGGCAGTATCTGCAATCGGGCCCGGAGATTGGCGATTATTTGACGGTTCGGACGATTAAGTTAGTGGCTGACGGGGCGATGGGATCACGGGGGGCGGCGTTTTGGCAGCCGTATTCGGACGATCCGAGTAACTCCGGTCTGTTGATTTTGAAGCAGGAGACGATTGAGAGAGTATCTCGGGAGGCGGTGGCGAAGGGCTTTCAGGTGGCAACTCATGCGATTGGGGATCGGGCCAATCGGGTGGCTTTGGACGCCTACGGGGTTGTTCTGGGCGAGAACAACGACAAACGGTTCCGCATTGAACACGCGCAGGCGGTTTCGCTGCCGGATTTTGAGAAGTTTCGTCGGTTTGGGGTGATTGCGTCGATGCAGACGAGCCATGCGACGTCGGATATGCGTTGGGCGGCAAAGCGGATGGGGCCGGACCGGCTGATGGGGGCGTATGCTTGGCGCCGTTTCCTAAATATTGGGGTGAAGTTCGCGAACGGTTCTGATTTCCCGGTGGAGGAGCCGAACCCATTCTATGGCTTTTTTGCAGCAGTCGCGCGACAGGACCAGAAAGGCTTTCCGGCTGGAGGCTGGATTCCGGAGCAAAAGCTTTCGCGGGCTGAGACGTTGCATTCGTTTACGCTCGGGGGGGCGTATGCGGCCTTCGAGGAGAGAGGCAAGGGTTCGCTGGAGGTTGGAAAAGTGGCGGACTTCCTGGTGCTGGCTTCCGACGTAATGACGATTCCGGAGATGGAGATTCCGAAAGTTAGAGTACGGATGACGTTCCTGGGCGGGCAGACGGTTTACGGAGTGCAATGAGGCTGCTTGCTTTGGCCGTGTTGGTTGCGGCGGTTTCAGCGGGGGAACCGGGGCGGGTCGTATTGCTCGAAGAGTTAGTTCGGATCGAGGCGATGCGGTCTCGCAGCTACGATTTTTCGATGCACCAGCAGAAGGCGGCGTTGAACCTGAGTTGGACGTTGAAGGATCGGGGGACGTCGGTGCGGGTGCTGGTGATTGATCGCCGCTTGAGCAGCCCGGCGTATGATAGCGGCTACCAGACCGGCGGAAGCGGCCGGGTGAAGTTGGACCGGGCCGGGGAGTACCAAGTGACGATAGAGAATCGGCAACAGCTTCTGGGCAGCGCGCTCGTGGATTTCCGGATGGACCTGGTGTTTGGAGAGGAGCGGCCCGTGGTGAGCGAAGGACCGACGCCGGCGCGGCGCTTCTGGACGATTGTGGCATCAATCGCGTTGTTTGCGATGATGGTTTCGTACGCGGGGGTCCGGCTGGGTCCGGCGGTTTTGGACCGCTGGTTTCGGCGGCGAGTCTAGCCTCGGTTCAATTCGCGCCAGAGGGCGGCGTACCAAAGTAGAAACCGTTCTGGCTCCTTGCTTTCGGCCGCTTCGCAGAGGGTGTAGCGTTCGTACCCGCTTTTGCGGAGGAGGCTGAACAGCTCCCGGTAGGGGTAGGGTCCGGCTAACTCGTTGATATGGACATTCTTGATCCAGGGGCGGAGGAGTTCGAAGCTGGATTTTATGGAGCCGTTGACAACGTCAGTGGGGTTCGAATTCCAGCAGAGCCCTACATTCGGGTGTCTGGCCGCCCGCATGATGGCTGCCGCGACGGGGGGATTTTGGGTTTCCTTGCCGTGGACTTCCATCCAGATCTCGACGCCTTTGCCGGCGCCGAATTCGCCCAACTCGCGCAGGGACTCGCCAATGTTTCGAATAGTGGCCTCCTTATCGGCGTGGGGCGGAAAGCCATTGGGGCGGACCTTAATGCCCCAAGCGCCGGTATCGTGCGCCAAGTCGATGAATGCCTTGGCATCGGCGACGTTCTGGGCGCGAATGGTGAGGTCCGGCGACTGAAACTCGGCGATGGTGCCGAAGCTGAGCAGGCGCACTTTGCTGCGCGCAAAACGCTGCTTTACCTTTTCGCGCTCTGCGGGGAGCAGCGTCGGCTCCACTTTGTGAGCGTGCTGGGTTCGAAGCTCAACGGCTTCAAAACCGGCCTTTTCGAGGTTCGTAATGAGGGCTTCGACATCCCAGTCTTTACAGACGTTATAGGTAACGGCACCGAGCAGCATAAAACTATTCTAGCGGCTGGCGACGCCGTCTTTGCGGGCCCGCACTTCGCGGACGGCGTAGATCCGGCGCCCCTGGCTTTCAAAGTAAGTTCGGATCATGATTTCGCCCAGCAGTCCGGTTGAAAACAGCATGAGGCCCCCGAGTACGAGGATCGCTCCGAGGACCATTAACGGTCCGTGATCGGTGACGAGGTCCCGCTGAAAGTCGAGGAGTTTATAGACGAACAGATAGGTCATGATGGCACCGCCCGAGGTGAGGCCGAGCAGGCCGAACTTGCCGAAGAAGTGCATCGGCCGAGTGAAGTAAGTGAGGAGAAAGCGGATGGTGATGATGTCGAAAAACACCTTCATAATCCGTTCGAGTCCGTAGTGGCTCTCTCCAGCGCCGCGGGGCACGTTTTTGATGGGCACTTCGACGATGCGGGCTCCGTAGAAACTGGCTAGCGCCGGGATAAACCGGTGCAATTCGCCGTACAGATTAACGTCTTTGAGGATTTCCGCGCGGTAGGCTTTGAAGGTGGTTCCGAAGTCGTGGAGTTCGATGCCGCTGGCCTTGGCCATGAGCCAGTTGGCGATGCGGGAGGGGATTTTGCGGGTTACCGCGTTATCGATGCGATTTTTGCGCCAGCCGCTGGCGATGTCGTAGCCCTGTTCAATCTTTTCTAGGAGGAGGGGGATGTCTTCGGGTTCGTGTTGCAGATCGCCGTCGAGGGAGATGATGATGCTTCCGGCGGCTTCGTCGAAACCGGCGGCGAGGGCGGCGGTTTGGCCGAAGTTGCGGCGGAGACGAATGACTTTAAGGCGTCCGTCGGTTTCGACGAGGTTGGCGAGGAGGTCGAAGGAGCGGTCGGAGGAGGCGTCGTCGATGAAGAGGATCTCGTAGGATTTGCCGAGAGACTCGAGAACGCGGGTTAAACGATCGTAGAGCGGGAGAATGGCCGGCTCCTCGTTGTGAATCGGGATTACGATGGAGAGAACGGGCGCTGGCATAGAAATTCCTCTCTCTATTCTAGCGTGGTGGCTGGAACTGTGCTAATCTACAATTTCGCGTCCGATGGGCCTGTAGCTCAGTTGGTTAGAGCGCTACCTTGACACGGTAGAGGTCTGGAGTTCGAGTCTCCACAGGCCCACCATATTTTTGTTTTTGGGACGGACGCGTTGGCGGAAATTTAGGGTTCCGCTTGGAGTGAGCACTGTTTTTGCGAAGGGTCGAACTAGCCTTTCACAAGGTGTTCAGATTTATTTTTATCTTTTAAGTAATAGATAAGAATGGAGTTGTGTGTGGTCGTCGCGATCGGAGGGGTTCGAATGCCTCCTTTGCGGGCTTCATAGTTGGTTTCAAGAGTGCTCGTTTTTTGCCTTCCTCTTTTCGAGGTTGCCGCCGAGCGCGCCGGATTCTGCTGAGGAGCTTCTATTATGAAGACGATGACTTGTGCGCCGGTGATTAAGCGGACACGCTTTCGCGCGCGTTTAGATGATTATTCGACGGAGTGCTTTCCCAAGGAAGTAATTCTGCTGCGCTTCACTGCCAGCCTTTCGGCTCGTAGCGTCTGCATGGGCTGGAGCAAGCGTCCATTTGGACTAACTCCCCGGACTATGTCACCGTACTTGGTCGATAAGAACGGCACCATCTACGAAATGTTCCCGCCGGAGTTTTGGGCGCGGCACTTAGGGATGACGTCTCAGAATCCAGACTCGGTGCATGATCGGCGGTCGATTGGGATTGACATCGTGAATGAGGGTCCTCTGCGGGTGGATCGGGCCAATCCGGATCAGTTGAACTGGTGGCCGAATCGGTTTGGCGTGCGGCATTGCGGGATGGAGGAGACAGGAAAATACGTCGCCGGTGATTTCCGGGGGGAGCGCTATTTCACGACGTTTCCTCACGCCCAGATGCTGGCGGTGCAGTTTCTGGTGGAGCGGCTGCGGAAAGAGTTTGGTATTCCGGCGGTGATCCCTCCGGCGGCCAAGCGATGGGCTTGCGACCCGGATTACTTTCTGACTTATCGGGGAATCGCCTCGCACCAGAACTTTCGGGACGATCGATTCGACATCGGTCCCGCGTTTGATTGGGGGTGGCTTGGAACTTAGTCAAACGATTGCCGAACTGGCTGCGGCGGCACTGGTGACCGAGCAGCAGGTGGCCCCGGCCGGCTGGCGGATTACGACGTGGGACGCGACGGCGGATTTCCAAATGAGCCAAGTGGAACGCCACGAATTCACTCTGCAACTGCAACCGATGAATATAGCCTGGCGTCTGCGGCGAGGCAAAAACCGAAGCGAGAACGTAACCCTGCGGGTAGTAGTGGAGACCCGCATTCCGGAGTAACTCCCATGGCTGGTTCAGAACTATTACAAGACTTACGACAAATCCCGAATATCATCGGGGCGCTGGGACTGGCGGTGGCCGAGTCGCAGAAACATTTTGACGAGGAGTATCTACGCGGCATTGAACGATTGGTCGCGTTGGCTCGAACGCATGATACGGGGGACGAGGTCATTCGGTTTCTGTTACAAGCGGCGGCGCCTTCTCGGTATCAGTTCACCGAAACGTCGCTGGCGGTGAAGCTGGATTTGGCTCAATCGAAAGACTCGGCTCTGCAGGGCGGACTCGGCTTCGGATTTGCGGGAGCGGTGGTTTCGGGGGCCTACGCCTCGAGTTCATCGCAGGATTTCCGGGCGGGGGCTGAGATTCGGGTTACGCTGCACGCGGTGTTACCGGGCGACAATCAGGCGGCGTTTCAAGCGCTGCTCGAACGGGTGCGACAGTCGAGTTCGAAAACGGTCGAGTTGCCGGTGCTGCGGCCGGCGGATGAACGGGTTCACGAGGCGCTGGCCGCCGCGATCAAGGCGTTGACTTAGGAGAGACCGATGGCATATTCCCGGAAGGATTTCGAAACACAACTGGACGGCTTGAAGAAACAGGCCGATGATTTGAAGCGGATGCTGCGGCCGTTGGCCGATCAGGATTTGATTGAACCCGGCAGCCCGGTTCATGACGCTTTGCGGGTGGCCTGGGAGGATCCGAATCGGCCGATGGGTCAATTGACGGAGTACTTTCAGGCGGCAGTGGCGGGAGCTGATCCGGAAGGGGTGGCGTTCCCGGCTTTTCTCGAGATGATCTCGAAGTCGGTGGTGCGGGCGCAGGAGATGTTGGACGGCGAATCGGAACGCTACATACGGGAGGCGAAGGGGCGGCCGCATGCTTTGCCGTCGCTGTTCCGGATGCCGAAGGTGACTGCGCAGATGAAGTTCGGGTTGGACGTGTCTGAGGGTGGTGGGCTGAATCTGTTGTTTTATTCGCGCAAGCACGAGACGACGACGCGGAACGAGCAGGCGATCGAGTTCGAAGTGATCAGCGTGCCGGCACCGCCGGACGTGTTGGCGAAGGTGGAGAGCGGCGTGGTGGGGGCGGTAGTGGATCGTTCGAGTCGGACGTTTTTGGGGACGATTCTGAAGGCGTTGACCCCGTCGTTGGACCTGGGTGCGCCAGACGATTTCGTGGCGGTTAGCTTTCCGGGGCCCCGCTATTTTGTAATGGGCGAGGCGGGAGAGTGGCTGGTGAATCTGGTTCCGGGACAGGAGCCGTCGATCAAAGCGCTGGACTCGGATTTCCGTCGGGAAATGGTACGGTCGATTGCCGCGGTGCAGCGGCAATGATTGAGTTGGCGGCGTTGCCTTCGACGGTATTGGCCGGGCTTCGTTTGGCACAGGAGGCGTTGGGTCCGGGCTATTTGGTTCGGGCCGCGGTTCGGCTGAAGCTTTACGTTTCGCGTCAACAGGAGCGGTTGGCGTTTCGATTTCGGCGGCAAGCCGAGGAGGTACTTCTGGAGCTCGACCTGAGCTTTCGGGCCCGTCTGGATCCGGCGGTGACGGCGGAGCAGTTGGTGGCGTTGGCCCCACCGTTTTTCGGCGATCAGGTGACGGGTGAACAGCGGTTCCGCTTGGCGGCGGCGTTGGGGGGGGCGGCTGAGGCCTTCTTTCAAGTTGGGTTGTTTTGTATGGCGGTGGGGAAGAACGACCGGGTGTCGTGGATGTGGCATGGCGGATCGAAAGCGGAGTTGATTTTGGAGCCGACTCCGCTGGGATGGCGGATTGTACCTGGGCCGTTTGGGATGCTCGTCGACGAGCTTCGGCGGTGGGAGGAGAGCGGCTGCGCGATCGGCAGGGAGGTGGGCGTATGCCAGAACTCGTCGACGCTTTCGATGGTGCTTTATCGGCTTCTTGATGCGAGTTCGGGGATGGATGATTTTTCGGCGGAGCTCAAGATTGTGGAGGATCCGGGGGTTTGTCTGAACCTGACGATGGCCATCGCTGACGGGGTGGCTTGGGTCCGATGGCGGGCGCCCACTTGGCCGAAGGAGTACGCGGAACCGGCGAATCTGTTGCGTCTACTTCGTTTCATTGACGTGTGGCAGCGGGCGTTGTGTGAGCCAGACAACCGATAGGCGGAACGAGGGGCGATGGCTCCGTGGAGGCCGGCGGCTTCGCTGACGGGGCCATCGTGGAGGGTTATCGGATTCCAGCGGGTCGCGAAAGGACCGATCTACTTCGCTTCGTTGGCAGATGGCAGCGAGCGCTCTGCGAGCCAGACGGTCGAAGGGGCGATGGCGACGGACGATGGCTCCGTGGAGGCCGGCGGAGCGAAAGAGTGCGGCCAATTCGGTTGGCCGGGAAGTCGGCGGCTACACTGACGGGGCCATCGTGGAGGGTTATCGGATTCCAGCGGGCCGCGAAAGGACCGATCTACTTCGCTTCGTTGGCATGTGGTAGCGGGCGCTCTGCGAGCCAGACGGGCGAAGGGGCGATGGCGACGGACGATGACTCCGTGGAGGCCGGCGGCTTCGCTGACGAGGCCATTGTGGAGAGTGATCGGATTCCAGCGGGCCGCGAAAGGACCAATCTACTTCGCTTCGTTGGCAGGTGGCAGCGAGCGCTCTGCGAGCCAGACGGCCGATAGGCGGAACCAGGGGCGATGGCGACGGACGATGGCTCCGTGGAGGCCGGCGGAGCGAAAGAGTGCGGCCAATTCGGCTGGCCGGAAGCCGGCGGCTACACTGACGGGGCCATCGTGGAGGGTGATCGGATTCCAGCGGAGCAGGGGGGCGGTTAGGGGTAGAAACGACCAAGCGAGCCGGCTTCGTTCGAGGTCATTAACGACCACGCCGAGGCGGGAGACGGCGGCGAAGCTTTGTAACAGGCTGAGGATGGCGTCGTTTTCGAAGTGATGGAGAAACAGGTTGGCCATGACGAGGTCGAACGAGCGAGGGGCGAAAGGGAGGGCGAAGGCGTCGGCGGCGACGCGGGTTCCTTGGCCACAACGGAGGTGGGATTCGGACCGGTCCAGGCTCACGACTTGGGTGTCGCGCAGGCCGGCGGCGTGATCGGCCGAGGCGGCACCGACATCGAGGATGGTGAGTCCTGGGCGATGGAGCGGGCGCAGGACCGACCGGAGGGTTTGGCGTCCGCCGAAGTAGCGATTGATGCGTTGGAGGTCGCCGAGGTTGGCCGCGATTTCGTCTTGCGACGCCGAGTCCAAAAGCTCTGGGACGATCTTTCGAGAGGAGAGGTCAGGCGGCCATGGCATCATAGTGTTTTATGGATATTTTCACCGGGCACACCGGTTGGATCGAAGTGGTCTGCGGGCCGATGTTCTCGGGCAAGAGCGAAGAGCTGATCCGTCGATTGCGTCGGGCTCGGATCGCCCGCAAGCGGGTGCAGGTATTTAAGCCGACGATTGATGACCGATACTCGCACGAAGAAATAGTTTCTCATGCCGATCAGCGGATGGCTTCGGAGGTGGTGGCCGGGGCTAGCGAAATTCTGTCGGTGCTGGATTGGCGGACGCAAGTGGTCGGCATAGATGAGGCGAATTTCATGGGGCCGGAGTTGGTGGAAGTGGCCGAGCAACTGGCCGACAGTGGGAAGCAAGTGATTATAGCGGGCCTGGACACGGACTATTTGGGGCGACCGTTTCCGCCGATCCCGGATCTGTTGGCTCGTGCGGAATCGATCACGAAGACGCTGGCGATCTGCATCCGGTGTGGAAATCCGGCGAAGCACACGCAACGCTTAGTGGCGAGTGAGGATCTGATTGTGGTTGGAGCTTCAGGAATGTATGAGGCGCGATGCCGTAGGTGTTTTGAACCTGGGATTTCGAAGCAGGAACGCTTTGACTTCGCCATCGCCAAGCCGCTGCGCCGCGAATCGTGAAACCCGACGGTCACCCGCCGCATATATTTGTCAGGACGAATGTTATTCTAAACTCGAACGCCAAGAGGTTGATCCCAAAATGAATCCCAATCCCAATCCCGTGTATATGCCGCCTCCCCCCCCACCGCCACCAAGCGGGGGAGGGGTGAAGATCCCGATTCTGTTTGGCTCCGTTCTGGCGCTTTTGGGCGCGAACGTTTACCTATTTCTTCAACTGGATAAGACGAAGATCGAGGTGGCTGGTCTGAAAGACTCGATGACGCGGGAGATTTCGGGTGTCAAAGAGACATCGAATGTCACGACGGCGACGAGCAAACGCTATATCAGCGAGCTGAAGGACGATCTGGAAGCGGCTCGTCGGCAGGCGGCGATGGCTGCCGGACAGGCGAAGGTCGATGCCGAGAAGAAAGCTGTGGAGCTGACGGCGAAGCTTGAGAAAGAGACCAAAGCTGTCCAACAACAGATGGCCAGCCAGATTACTGAAGTGAAGCAGGAAGCGAATTCGGCGAACACAAAGATCGCTGCCGTTTCGAGCGAAGTTGGTACGGTCAAGACCGACGTTGCCAACACGAAGACCGAGCTGGATAAGACGATCTCGGACTTAAAGCGGACGCGGGGCGACTTGGGCGAGCAGAGCGGCTTGATTGCGACCAACTTCAAAGAATTTCAGGCGCTGAAGGCACTGGGTGATCGGAACTACTTCGAGTTCACGCTGCCGAAGGAGAAAACGGCGCGGCGAGTGGGCGATGTGATGCTGCAATTGAAGAAGTCTGACCCGAAGCGGAACCGCTTCAGCGTTGATCTGACGTTTGATGACAAGACGGTGGAGAAGAAAGACAAGACGTTGAACGAGCCGCTTCAATTTTATACTTCGAAGGCCCGGCAACCGTATGAAATCGTGGTCAACTCTGTAGGGAAGGACACGATCAGCGGTTACTTGGCGACGCCGAAAGTACAAACTCCCCGTTAGGGTTTAGTTTAAGTACCCGGTCTAATCCCCTGCCTTTAGCCCCAGTTTTGCAAAACAAGGAGATGGTGGAAGGTCGGAGAACCGCCCGCGCGGGTATGGCCAGTAGGTTTCGCGACGGGCGGGTTGCCAAGAATTGCTAGGTCGCGTGGAATGTATGCAGCGGATTAGCTTGCGACTTAATGTGGCGAACCTGCAAGTTCTTAACCGCGACCGTAATTGATTAGCGGCCTCCATCTCATTAGAATGAACGGTTTCCGTAGCGCCCTGCGAGCCTTTAGAATGATTTCGGGGGGCCCGCCGCAGCGCAAATTCCATTAACGCTGGGAAATTGGCCCAAGTCTGGAGGCGAAAGGTCTCGAAACCTGCTAATCAGGTACGCGCGACCCTCATCCGGGATACTCTTCAGGCGGCTTTGGCCGCGTCCTGTGACTTTAAGGCGCAACTTAACCGTACCGCCTTGAGGCGGCGGGGTTAAGTTGCCGAGAGGGACTATGGTGCCGTACCCCCTTGCTACTCCGTCTTCTGGCCCTTTTTCGGTGCGTCCACGGCGAGTATCACTTTGGTTCCGGTATCCAACTTCACCATCTGGGTTGTCGCCACCCGCTCGCCTTCGGCTAGCCCTTCGAGAATCTCGACATCCTGGCCGACCCGGTCGCCCAGCTTTACGTCTCTGGCATCGATGATTCCATCTTTGACGACGAAAGCCTTGTTGGATCCCAAGACGTAGTAAACCGCGCGTTGCGGAACGACGATAATCTTTTCGTTTTTGCTAGTTGGAACGTGTGCTCTGGCGTAAGACCCTGGCTTGAGTTCGCCCGCTTTGTTGTCGATGAGGGCTTCGGCGACAAAAGTCCGCTTGCTCTGGTCGACTGTTGGGGAGATGCGCCAAATCTTGCCGACGAACTTTCTGCCTTCGAATGCTTCGAGGGACACATCGACGATTTGATTAATCTTGATCCACGGGGCCATGCGCTCCGGAATTTCAATGCGGAGCCGAATCGGGTCGGTTTTAACGAGTACGAACAGGGGCGTATTCGTGCGGACAAATTGGCCGAGGCTGACCTGGCGTTCTTTGACGAGGGCGCGGAAGGGGGCTTTGACGGTGGTGTCTCGGAGGCGCTTCCGCTGGATTTCCATATTCGCCCGGAACCGCTCTACTTCCTGGATGAGGTTGCGGGTCTGGTTCACGGTGGAATCGTAAGCGGCTTGGGCGGCTTGGTAGCGAGAACTGGCTTGGTCGAGTTCGGATTTGGCACCGATGTTTTGATCGACGAGTTGCTGGGTTCGTTTGAAGCGTTGCTCGGCCTCGGTAAGGTCGGCGCGGGCCTTGCGGACGTCGGGCGTTTCGCGGATGTCCCTTACCCTTTCGGTCTCGGTTTTCAGGCCCAGGCGTTCCATGGACTGGCGCAACTGCGCCTCGCTTTGTTGCACCTGCAAACGCTGTTCTTCATCGTTGATGCGAACAAGCACTTGGCCCTTTTCGACGATATCGCCCAAATCGAACTTCACTTCTTCAGCTTTGCCGTCGATTTCGGCGCTGATGACCGCTTCTTCAAACGGAAACAGGGTTCCGGTCGTCTCAACGACTCGGTTGATCTCTCTTGCTTTGACGTCGGTCATGCGGACCGACAGGGGCCCGGAGTCCTGTTTGGCCTGGACAGGAGCGGTCTGTTTGTTGCATCCGGCTAGCGCCGCTAGGACGAAGGGGAGAATGTACGATACGACTTTTAAAGCCATGGGTTAACCTAGTGTTGGCGTGAAAACTTGATCGGAGGTTACGAAAGATCCAAATGTCGGCAACAGGGACAGATGTGCAACTGAGCTACACCTTTAAGGCTAGCCCATGGAGCAGCCATTCCCAAATTTTGAGTCTACTTCCTGATCACGGCGAGGGACGGACGGTGCTCGATGTGGGTAGTTGGGACGGGATGCTGGCGGCGCGACTGGCGGAACGGGGTTATGTTGTCACCGGGTTGGAGCGCCAATCTTTTCCCGACGGGCAGTTTCCCGACTCGGTGAAATTGGTTGTCGCTGACCTGCACCACGAAATTCCTCCGATTGCGGATCGTTTTGACTACATTGTCTGTGCCGACGTCCTGGAGCACCTTCTCGAACACTCTCATATCCTCAAGCAACTGCGGATTCTGCTCAAGCCGGGCGGCTGCGTGGTGGCTTCTCTGCCCAATAGCGGGAATTTCTATTTCCGGATGGTGGTTCTGAGCGGTAATTTCCCTCAAGACGAAAAAGGGCTGTTTGATCGAACGCACATCCATTTTCATACTTGGGCGGGCTGGGCGCGGCTGTTCGAGAATGCTGGCTATACTATGGAGTTGGTGAACTCCACGCCCATTCCGTTCAGCGTCGTATGGGGCGCAGAAAGTTGGTTGGCGGGGCGGCTGGAATTGCTGTTCTGGGGCTTCGGACGCTTGTGGAAGTCGATGTTTGGGTACCAGTTCATAGTGATAGCAAAGGATGCTAATGAGTAAGCCGAAACCGAAAGTAGTTGTGGTCATGCCTGCGTACAATGCGGCGAAAACCCTTCGCATGACCTACCAGGAACTGCCGCACGATGTGGTTGACCTCGTCATTTTAGTTGATGACGGCAGCAAAGACGACACGATCAAAGTGGCTCGGGAACTGGGGTTGGAGATCTTCGTTCACAACCGCAACTACGGCTACGGTGCCAACCAGAAGACCTGTTACCGAGAGGCTTTGCGGGCCGGGGCCGATATCATCGTCATGGTCCATCCGGACTACCAATACGACCCGACGCTGTTGCCGGAAATCATTGCGCCCATTGTCAGCGGCGAAGCTGATGTGGTGCTGGGCTCTCGGCTATTGGGCGGCGACGTGATGAAGCAGGGGATGCCGTGGTGGAAGTTCCTCGCAAACCGATTTCTGACGGAGCTGGAAAATTCGGTTTTCGGCTTGAAATTGGCTGAATATCACACGGGCTACCGCGCCTATCGGCGGTCGGCGCTGGAGACGGTTAACGTCGACATGAACTCCGATGCGTTCGTTTTCGATCAGGAGATTATGGCGCAGTTTGTCGAAGCACGGATGCGCGTGGCTGAGGTGCCGGTTCCGACCCGCTACTTCCCGCAGGCTTCGTCGGCCAGCTTTTTGCAGAGTACGCGCTACGGTCTGTCCATACTTTGGGTGCTTTTCCGGTATATTTTACATCGCACCGACGTCCGGCGTTCGCTGCAGTTTGACAGCATCCTCGGCCGCTATCAAGGACCAGCCGAGGGAGCGGAGAACCCGCGCACTTGAGGCCACGACTTACCGCGCCCGGAGTGCAATTCGTGCTCGTCCTGGCGGCGGCGATGGTGCTTATTTGGCCTCTGTTCAAAACAAAATTTCTCGATAACTGGACGTCGATCGATGCGACGTTTATCGCCGATGCTCGATACCTTTCGGAGAACTGGCCGCACCCCGGTTGGCAGCCGCTTTGGTACGGTGGAACTCGGTTTGATTATATCTATCCGCCCGCTCTGCGGTATGGTTCGGCGGCGTTGTCGAAGTATGCGGGAGTTACCCCGGCCCGCGGCTACCATCTCTATACGGCGATTCTGTATGTGCTGGGGATTGCCGGGATCTGGCTGCTGGTTTGGGTGGCTACTCAATCGCTGGCCCGAGCTTGGCTTTCGGCCGCTGGCGTGGCGGTGCTGTCTCCCAGTTTTCTGTTCCTGAAGCATATTCGACTCGACATATCCCCCTACATGCCGCAGCGCTTCAACGTGCTGATCCGATATGGCGAGGGTCCGCATATTTCCTCGTTGGCCGTTCTGCCCTTCGTGTTTGCCGCCGCCTGGTGGGGACTGCGCCGTGGGCACCCGGCGGCTCTGGCTTTGTCCAGCGTGGCTGCGGCGCTGGTGGTTTCGAACAACTTCTACGGCGCCACGGCACTGGCGCTTTTCTTCCCGATCCTGTGCTGGGCCGTCTTCGTGACGACACGCGACTGGACGGTGTGGCTGCGGGCTGCCGCCATCGCGAGCCTCGCTTACGCGCTGACGGCCTTTTGGCTCACGCCTTCTTACATCGGCATCACTAGTCGTAACTTGGCCATCGTATCCTCGCCTGGAAATCTTTGGTCGATGGGCCTTGCCGTCCTGCTCGCGTTGATTGTCGGCTACTTCAGTTGGCGATGGGCCGCGGGCCGGACGGAGCATACGTGGACGGTGTTCGTCCTGGGCAGCGCCGCCTTGATCAGCTTGAACGTCCTCGGCCATTACTACACGAACCGCGCGTTTCGCGTGGCGGGTGAGCCGGAACGCTTCGTGCCGGAACTCGATTTATTCCTGGTGCTGGCTGGCGTGGAAGGGATTCGCCGGGTATGGACCCGCGAACGCTTCCTAGCTGCTCTGCTGGTGATTGGGGCCTTCCTCCCCGCGTGGGGCTACGTTACTTTTCCCTGGCTGCACATTCATCGGACGTCGGCCTGGACTGATCGCATTGAGTTCAAGATGGCGGATTGGGTGGCGAAGAATCGGCCTGCGGCGCGGGTGTTTACGACCGGCACCTCGCGGTTCTGGTGGAACGGATGGCACAACACGGCGCAGATCGGCGGTGGGAGTGAGCAGGGTCTGATCAACTTCGACCTGATGACAATGTACTGGAACGTCTTTATCGGGGAAGCCGCCGAGCCGTCCATCCTTTGGCTTCAGGCTACGGGCACTGACTTGATCGTCATGGACGACGCCCGCTCGGCGCTCCCGATTCACGACTATCAGTTTCCGCAGCGGTTTCGGAAGAGCCTGCCGATTGTATTCGACGACGGAGCCGGAAACTGGATTCACGAAGTGCCGCGCCGGTGGCCGTCGTTGGCTCGTGTTGTGCGCCTAGCCGAGGTGGAGCGGTTGCAGCCGATTCGGAATGGCGAAGACGTTGAACGCCTGAAGCCGTACGTGAAGGCCTTGGAAGAGGGCCCGGACTCACCAGCGCCCGCTCGATGGTTGAACTCTCGGACCTTGGCCATCGATTCGACGGTCGCCACGGGAGAGGCCGTGGCGGTGCAGGTGACCTACGATCCGAACTGGCGGGCCACCTCCGGTTCGCAGTCGTTTCCTGTCGTTAAGGACGTCCTGGGACAGACCCGTATTCTCGCGCCTGTCGGCCAGCACCACATCGAACTGTATTGGGAAACGCCGCTTGAGAACCAGATTGGACGCGGTCTGTTTGCGATCGCGGTTTTACTCTGCGGGTGGCTGTTCTGGAAAGGCCGCCGTCGGTGACGCGTCTCGACCACCTCGTCGCCGCGCTGGTGCTGATTCTCAATCTCGCTTTGAACTGGCGCATCTTCCTGCCTGGCGTCACCCCTTATCGCGGCTCCATTGAACGCGGTTACGCCTACATGGCGAACCTCGTCGCCCAGCATCCGAACCCGTGGGCTTGGAACCCGATGCAGTATTGTGGGCTCCCTACTCATTTCGTCTATCTGCCCCTGCTCCCTTATTGGAATGCGTTGTGGATCCGGCTCATTCCTTCGATCGACCCGACGCAGGTTCATCGGGCCACCTGTGCGTTTGCGCTCTGCCTGGGCGTGGCATCGGTGTATTTGTTCGTTCGCTACTTCGGCGCTTCGCGGGGGGCGGCGTTTTGCGCGTGCCTCGCGGTCACCTTCCTCAGCCCACTGTACTTGCTGATCGAAACGATCGAGAAGGATCGAGGGATCATGGAGATTCCGTGGCGAATTCAGGTGCTGATTAAGTACGGCGAAGGTCCGCACACGGTCGGGCTGGCACTCGTTCCGCTTGCGTTGATCGCGGTCCACCGGGCTGCTACCCTCCGCGGTTTTCCCTCTCTGTGGCTGGCTGCCATCGCTTTGGCGACGGTGGTGCTTACCAACTGGGTCGCCGGTTTGGCGCTGACTCTTCTCGTGCTCATCCTGCTGCTGACGTACTCTTCGGCCGAGCGCTTTTCCGTTCGCCGCGTTCTCGCGGCCGGAGTGATCGGCTACCTGCTGGCCGCGTTCTGGCTGACGCCCACCTTCGTCTGGCGGATGGTGAACAACTGGCCGAAGGATGCTTTCGGCTACCAGTTTCAAAGCCTCGAGCGCTACGCTGTCGGCGCGTGGATCGGAGGGCTGCTTTTGATCTGGCTCGGGTTCCGCTTCGTCTTCCCCCGCCAGCGCTATTTCGCGTTCGTGCTGATGGCCACTTACTGCTTCGGCTTCGTCGTCAGCTGCTTCTATCGTTACGGTTTGAATGCCATTCCTGAATCTCGCCGCTACGCCCTCGAATACGAACTCTTCCTGCTGCTGCTTCTCGTCGAAATTTTCAGGCTGGCCTACGGACGCCGCCCGTGGCTCGCCCGCTTCGTTCTGCTCGTTGTGCTGCTTTCCTGCACCCCGCGAGTCTCGCATTTTCTTAGCCATCGTTACGCTCTTTGGGTGCTAACGCCACGCGATGAGGTGCCTGAGTTCAAGGTCGCCTCGGCCCTTGCTGCCCGGAACCCCCACGGTCGCCTTCTGCTCTCTGGCGGCACGCGTTTCCGCTTCAACTCCTGGTTCGACCTTCCGCAGATCGGCGGCGTTTTCGAAACCGGACTCCGCAATCGCCTCCCGGTCGACATCGCCTACCAGGTTCGTAGCGACATTGGCTCCAGGCCCGGTGAGGAAGCCGCCAACTCGATCCTGCAAATGCGTGCACTCGGGATTGAGTACGTGGTCGTTCACGGCCCCGAGTCCCAGGAGTATTATCGAGACCTCAAGTATCCGAACAAGTTCGAGGGGGTGCTGGAGAAGGTGTGGTCCGAAGGCGACGACCGGATTTACCGCGTTGAACCGGCGCGCTACGCCCACCTCGTCACGGCGGGGGAACTACCGGCGTACTCGCCCATAGGCGGCCAATTCGAAGTGCTGGAGCCGTACGTCAAGGCCCTGCTTGATCCTGCCCGACCCGCCTTGCAATTCGCTTGGCAGGGCACTTCGGACGCGACCATTACCGGGGCTTTTCCGCCCGGCTATCACGTAGCCGTCGCCGTCAGCTTCGACGATGGCTGGGAGGCGTGGCAGGATGGCCGGCCAATTCAGCTCGTGCGCAACGAACTGGGTTTCTTCACGCTTACGCCGCAGGCTGCCGCTCAGTCCACTCTCGAACTGCATTACCGCACTCCGCTGGAGACCCGCCTCTGCGCCCTTCTCAGCGCGTTATCCTGGTTCGGTTGCCTGCTGTTTTGGCGTCGAAATCGGCGATCCCATGCGTGAGTTTTTTCTTCTTCTCCGCCGAGCCTTTTATAACGCAATGATGGACGGCTGCTTCGGCCTCGCCAAGGCTGCGGCCTACTCCGGCCTGCTCAGCTTGTTTCCGCTGCTCTCTTCGCTGGCGGCGATTCTGGTCCAAGCCAACGCCGAAGCCGTCAGCGAATACCTCGTCCGATTCCTGCTGCAAGTGGTTCCGCCGGGGACTGCCGACATGGTGCAATACCAGTTCACCGCGCGCGGCCAGCGCCCTTTCTGGCTCATCATCGGCGCGACGCTGCTTTCAGTATGGGCGGCAGCATCGTTGATGGAATCGTTGATGGAAGGGTTCCGGGCCGCTTATCGCCTGCCCACGGGCCGAGGCATTGTGCGGGACCGGCTCGTCGCGATGGTGCTGGTCTTCGTAGCCGCCGTGCCGGGGGTGGCCGCGTCCGTCGTCATTCTGTTCGGTGCCCGCCTGCAAAACGAGTTCCTCCCGGCCGGTGGACTTTTTCAGACGTTGGCCCGTGGTCTCACCTTCGCGGTCTCTTTCTGCTCGGTCGTGCTTGTGGTGGCCCTGCTTTATTTCATCGCACCCAATCGCCCGATGCGCTGGAGAGATGTATGGCCCGGTGCCTGGATCGCGTCCACCCTTTGGTTTATCGTGACTCTCGTCTTCAGTTGGTACGTTCAAAACTTGGCCGACTATAACGTGATGTACGGTACCGTCGGAGGCGTAATCGCCATGCTCGTCTGGATGTACCTGCTGGCCGCCATCGCCCTGTTTGGCTGCGAGTACAACGCCGAGCGCGAACGCCTGGCCCAAGCCCGATAGACTAGAAGGATGTCGTTTCGCGTCGCCGTCCCCTACTCGCCGAAAGGCGACCAGCAACAGGCTATTGACGCGCTCTCCCGCGGGGTTATCGATGGAGCTCGGCATCAGGTGCTGCTGGGTGTCACCGGCTCTGGCAAGACGTTCACGATGGCCAAAGTCATCGAACAGTGCAATCGCCCGGCCTTGATCCTGGCGCACAACAAGACCCTCGCAGCGCAGCTTTATCACGAGTTCAAAACGTTTTTTCCTGAAAACGCGGTCGAGTATTTCGTCAGTTATTACGACTACTATCAGCCGGAAGCCTACATCCCCGCTGGCGATATGTACATTGAAAAGGAGTCCACCGTCAATGATGAACTCGACCGGCTGCGCCTCTCCGCCACCCGGTCGCTGTTCGAACGGCGCGATGTCGTCATCATCGCCAGCGTCAGTTGTATTTACGGCATCGGCTCGCCCGAAGCCTACTACGGCATGCTGCTGCTGCTTGAAAAAGGCCAGCAAATCCCGAGGAAAGAGCTGCTCGGCAAGCTGGTTGAACTGCTCTACGAACGCAACGATCTCGACTTTTCGCGCGGCCGTTTCCGCGTGCGCGGAGACGTGGTCGAAGTCTACCCGTCCTATGACGAGTTCGCTTATCGTATCGAACTGTGGGGCGACGAAATCGACGCGCTCTCGCAGATTGACCCGTTGACCGGCAAGGTTCATCAGACTCTTTCGCGCCTGCCGATTTATCCGAAGACGCATTACGTCATGAGCGGCGACATGAAAGAGCGCGCCATGGCGACCATCGCCGATGAGCTGGACTGGTGGAAAGTTGAACTTGAAAAACAGGGCAAACTGATCGAGGCGCAGCGGCTTTGGCAGCGCACGAAATTCGATCTCGAAATGATCAAGACGATCGGTTTTTGCCATGGCATCGAAAACTACTCGCGCCACTTTTCGGGGCGGCTGCCGGGCGAAGCACCGCCCACGTTGCTCGACTATCTGCCGCACGACCATCTGATTTTCGTCGACGAAAGCCACCAATCCATGCCGCAATTGCGGGGTATGTGGGGCGGCGACCGCTCGCGCAAGGAGACTCTCGTCAACTTCGGATTCCGGCTGCCAAGCGCGCTTGACAATCGGCCTTTGACCTTTGAAGAGTTCGAGAATCGCGTCAACCAAGTGCTCTATATCAGCGCGACGCCGGGGCCGTACGAACTCGAAAAAACACACGGCGAGTTTGTCGAGCAAATTATCCGTCCCACCGGGCTCATCGATCCGCCTGTCGAGATTCGGCCGATTAAGGGTCAGGTTGACGATCTGCTCGGCGAAATCCGCAAACGGACCGCGGTGAACGAGCGCACGCTGATCACGACGCTCACCAAGCGGATGGCAGAGGATCTCAGCGGCTACTATGCCGAAGTTGGCGTAAAGTGCGCGTGGCTGCACTCGGAAGTCACGACGCTTGATCGCATCAAGATCCTTCGTGATCTGCGACTTGGCATCTACGACGTTCTCATCGGCGTGAACCTGCTGCGGGAAGGCCTCGACCTGCCCGAAGTCTCCCTCGTCGCCATTCTCGACGCCGACAAAGAAGGCTTCCTTCGTTCGTCCGGGGCCTTGATTCAAACCATTGGCCGGGCTGCGCGGAACCTGAACGGGCGAGCGATTCTTTATGCCGACGTGCTCACCGATTCGATGAAAAAGGCTATTGACGAAACGTCGCGCCGCCGTCGCATTCAGAACGACTACAACGAAGCCAACGGCATCACGCCAGAGTCGATTCGCAAGCCCATTGACATGATGCTGGTCCGTGTGGCTGCGGCCGATTACGTCGACATTCCGATTGAGCCGGAGGAGCCCACGGCCCACCTTTCGGCCGCCCAGAAGCAACAACTCATACCCGACCTGGAGGAGAAAATGCGGGAGGCGGCGCGGAATTTCGAGTTCGAGAAAGCCGCCCAATATCGGGATCGAATTAAAGCGCTAAGATTACCTGAGTAATGAAAATATCGCCCTGGGTCGGTCTGTTCGCGGCCGGCCCTGTTAGCCCGGCGCTTGCTCGCTTGCCGGGACTTCACGCACAGCTTGGCCCTGTCACGGCCGCCTCGCTTCGCGTTGCCAGCCGCATCGCGAACGGGCTGAAGGCCGGGTATCATGCCATACCCCAGAATATCGGAGACGCACCGCTATTGCTCGTCTCTGGGCCGGAGGCGGCCCTTCCCGCGTTGCTGGAGCTCGCCCTGAGCTCGGGGCTCGATTGGTCGAATCGCGCTCTCGTTCTGTTCGACTCCCAGCTCGATAGCCACGACCTCACCGCCTTTGCGCAGCTCGGCGCTGAAGTCGCCAGCCTCGATCCGCTCGACGGCTTTTCGGACCTGCGCTTTTGCGGGGAAGGCGACCCGCTGGCGCTCCGCAAAGTGAAGCGGCTCCTCACCGCTTGCCAGAGCTATCTCTACGTGCTCGAACCGGGTAAGAAGCAGGTGTTCTCGGCTGGCTTGGCCTTCACTGGCACCCTCGCCACGCCGTTGCTTGCCGCCGCCGTCGACTGCTTTCGCAAGGCGGGGCTCGGCCCCAAGGATGCCGCCGTGATCGCCGAGCGGGCGCTTCTTGTGACCCTTCGTGCCTGGCAAAAGGCCGGTCGTCAAGGGTGGTCAGGCGTCCTGCCGCAACGCGATCTAGAAGCGGTCCGCCGCCAACTTGCCGCCCTCGGCGAAGAGAACTCGATCCTCGGAGAGTATTTTTCGCAGACCGCGTATATGGCGCTCGATCTGTTTGGTCACGACGCCGAATGGCTGCGCGCACTCGAAGAGGAAACGCCCTTTACGAAGGCCGCGGGCGCAGGTAAGCCTTAATCATCAGCAGCTTTCGCAAACCCCGTATATGGCGCTCGATCTGTTCGGTCACGACGCCAAATGGCTGCGCACACTCGAAGAGGAAACGCCCGCTACGAAGGCTGCGGGCGTCGGTAAGCCCTAATCATCAGCAGCGCGGCCATACTCCATGCCTGCGCTGGGGCCCCGCGGCGATTGTGCGGCGGATCGCCGTCGTAGATCTCGGCGATCTGACCCAGGCATCCGCGCTCCAACTCGTTCTCCAGTTCGGGGAAGGGAAATGGCTCCCAGAACTCGCGCTCCCAGGCAAACGCAAAGGGAGCGGCCAACCACGGCCAAACAGTCCCTTGGTGATACGCCGCGTCGCGCTCTGCCGGGCCGCCCCGATAGCGCCCTTGATAGGCCGAATCCTGCGGCGATAACGTGCGCAGCCCATACGGGGTTACTAAGTGCAGCCGGACCGTGAGCAGTAGTTCGCGTCGTCGCGCCGGCTCCAGCAGCGGATGGGTCAACGCCACCGCCAGAATTTGATTCGGGCGGAGCTCGGCTGATCCGGGGCGGTCCAGCAGGCACATCCCGCCGTCACTCCAGTACGTCGAGACAAAGCTACGGGCTACCCAGTCGGCCAGCCCCGCGTACTTCATCCGCCGCCCATCCTCGCCCAACC
>JANXMS010000569.1 GCA_025354525.1 Acidobacteriota bacterium | reverse complement strand
GAACCCGGACGTCACCTACCCCTGCTGCGGCAAAGTCAATCGCGGCCTCGCCATTCACGGCAACACCCTGTTTATGGGGACTCTGGACGGCAAGTTACTCGCCATCGACGCCGTCACCGGGCAACTCCGCTGGCAGAAAGTGGTTGTCGATTTCAAACAAGGCTACGCCCTCACCCACGCCCCTCTGATAATCAAGGACAAAGTACTTATCGGCACCGCCGGCGGAGAACTAGGCATCCGAGGCTTCCTCGCCGCCTATGATGTGGCCACCGGCAAAGAGCTCTGGAAGTTCAAGACCATTCCCGAGCCCGGCGAACCCGGCAACGAAACCTGGGGCGGCGATTCCTGGAAACACGGCGGCGGACCCATCTGGCTAACCGGCTCCTACGATCCGGTTCTGAATCTGACCTACTGGGGCGTCGGCAATCCCGGACCCGATTGGAACGCCAAAGTCCGCCCCGGCGACAACCTCTATACCAGCTCTGTCATTGCTCTCGACGCCGACACCGGTAAGCTGAAATGGCACTTCCAATTCACCCCACACGACGAATGGGACTGGGACGCGGTGCAGACTCCCGTGTTGGTCGATCGCCCCTTCCGAGGCCGTATGCGTACGCTGATGCTATGGGCCAATCGCAACGGCTTCTTCTACGTGCTGGATCGCAAAACGGGAGAATTCCTGCAAGGAACGCCCTTCGTGAAGCTCGACTGGGCTACCGGGCTTGACGACAACGGCCGCCCCATCCGCGTTCCGGGAAAGGTCCCCAGCCCTCAGGGCACCGTCATCTTCCCTGGCGTCCAAGGAGGTACGAACTGGTTTGCGCCCTCGTACAGTCCCAAAACCGATCTATTCTATCTCAACGTCTGGGATGACTATTCCGGCATCTTCTTCTCCTGGAATCAGGAGTTCGAATTAGGCAAATGGTACTCTGGCGGGGGTATCAAAGCGGCCGTCCAGTCCACGCGGCGGGACCGCTTATCGCGGCGGGATCCGCAGTCCGGTTACGGTGCCGTCCGCGCCCTGAACCCCTCCACGGGTGCCAAGGTGTGGGAGTACAAAATGGCCGATGTCAGCGATGGAGGAATTGTTACGACGGCGTCGAACGTGCTGTTCACCGGCAACCGCGAGGGTCACTTCTTCGCCCTTGATGCCACCAACGGCAAGCTGCTTTGGAGCCTCTATTTGGGCGGCCAGACCGCCGCCTCGCCCGTCACCTATCTCGTCAAGGGGAAGCAGCGAGTGACCATCGCCATTGGCCATACGCTCTATACGTTCGGCCTGCGAGAGTAGCGGAGCCTTCATCCGGCAACTCCTCACGACCGTCACCACCGTAATGTCGTCATTCTGCCCCCACGCCTTCGCGGCCCCGGTGATCTCCCGCGCGGACTTCCGGCTGATCGCCCGCGTCCTTTCAAACCCGAACAACTCGCCCTGTTCGTTCGCCGCCCCCACCACCCCGTCCGACACCAACATCAACTGCTGCCCCGCCGCCATCGTCGAGCCGGTCTCTTCGTACTCCGCCCGGGCAACCCGGTCCACCGCAAATAGTTCGTCGATTCGGCGCACAAACTCCGCCGCCAACTCATCTTGGCGCGCGGCGATAAAGTACCGACGCGCATGCGCCCAACAACCCGCATGCACCATGCCCACCTCGCCAACGTGGCCGTATCCAGCATGCCCATCGGTCTACAATAACCCAGCATAATCGCCCAAAACTCCGCGCGCCACCTCGCCGCTGCGTCCCAACGCAAACTGAAATACCATCGGACCCTCCCGTCCCCCGCGTGCGCCCGGGCTCCCAAACTGCCATAAGTAGGCCTGGTGATTCTTTCCCTTTTTCTCCTCCGGTCGTTGCACCGGCACCGTCGTCTCATCCACTTGGAT
>JANXMS010000521.1 GCA_025354525.1 Acidobacteriota bacterium | reverse complement strand
CTCCAATCCCATGCCGATCAGCGTTCCGAACTACAGCCGTAGAAGTAATCGGCTTCAGTTCGGAACAGTGATCGGCATCACTTCGGAATCGTGATCGACATCAGTTCGGAATGCTGATCGACATCGCTCGGAATCCGCACTACCTTCTGAAACGAACCGGCGTGGCCGGATTCGTGATCTTTCTCTTGCTCTGCGGACTGTTCTGCGTCCTCATGGTCGGCATCGCTTCGACTGGCGGAAAGTCGGCGAGCCACATCCCGCTTGAGAAAGCCACCGAGATGCAGAGGGAAATGGTCCGCAAGCACGCGCCGGAATACGCGCAGCCTGCAGCGGCAAAGAGCACTGCGGATAGGTATCAATAGCATTGACAACCCACTACAAACGCGCTATTGACACGCTAGCGCACTGAGCCGCAACGCGGGCTATGTAAGATGGGTGAAAACAGGAAGGTAATAAAGTAAAAAGGGGCTTGTGCCTCGTTGTCTGAGCCGAAGCTCAGAACTTGAGGGACGTGCCCCGTTTAGATCGCGGACATGTTGTCCTAGTTAAAAGGTAGCTCACTGTGATCAACTTTGTCAACAACTACGAGAGGCATGTCGCGGCGCGCCTGCTGGAGTTCTTCGGCCCCGCGCTCCATTGGAATCGCTCCCTCTGGAGCATCGGAACTTCTCTGGCACTCCGAGAAGTGCTGGAAGCCAGCGAGGCCCATCGCGCTGGAATTCTCGGGCCGGAATCCCTCCAGGCCGCGATCTCTACCTCGACAAGGTTAATCGCTCGTGATCCCGGAATTCCGGAGGTTCAGCGTGAGCTTCTTCAAAAGACCCTCACCAGTGCCTCTGGATCAAAATCGACCTTGCGATTTGAAGGTTTGGAGTACTGCGTCATTCAACAACTTCATTCTGAGATCGATCAACTATACCTGGGACGGTGGGCAGATGCGATCAGCCAACCAAAACCTATATATGGGCCTGAACGCACCGCGCGGGCAGTGGCGTCACACTTGTTGGATCAGGGCTTCAGCGGCGGCTTCTTGCATCGTTGGTTGACCTATCAAATGAAGCACCAGAAGCTACCTTTATCACTCGCGGACGCGCTGAGAGATCTTTCGGCTCGAAGTCAGGAGCCTCCGAAACAGTTCGATGTGTTGATTGTGTTCCCTTCACGGCTGGAGTCCGCCGCCAAAAAGGGTTTTACGGTTCCTCGCCGGTGGATGGAGGCCCCACAAGTATCGGAATGGCTCAGATCAAACGGATTCAGCACGAAAGGCGTGAAGCAACTCGGTGGACTCCTGCTCTCGGTGACTGAAAAAGATCCGGAGGCTGCCGCGGAAGCAGCCGCAGAACTGGTTAACGTCTTCGCGGCGCGCGTACTGGTTAGTCTAAAGAAAGAGATTCGCCCGATTCCAACGGCATGGGTTGCGGGAACGAAGGAGCCCTTCAAGGTAAACCGCCAGTCTCGAGGAGTGCACGTAGGAGCTATCCACCGCGAAAACCGTGTCTGGGTTGAGTCGGAAGTCGACGAGATTGTCGACCCAGCGGTAGAATTGCTCGCACCGCTTCAATCAAGCTCCCCAAGCGCGGCCGTTGCCGGTGGCTGGGCGGCGATCGAAGCACTCCTGAGCGAGCCGGACAGCAGCCGCGCCACAGCGGCGGATCGGATGGCAATGATTGTTGCGTGTTCATTTCCTCGGGCCGAGTTCACAATGTTGTCGTATGTAGGCGAGCAGTTGGGAGGACCCGTTGCAGATCGGCTTGCCAATGAGAAAGAAAATCGAGACCGCGCCATCATCGTGGCTGAGGCCATAGCCTCCGGTCAGTTTCCAGACCCACCGAGTTGGGCGAATTCCGCGGCAGTCGCTCGAATGACGTCGGTGTTGGCTAACCCGCAAGCGAAGCTTGCCGACATCCAGACATATGCCTCCGATACCTTCAGGCGCCTTTATCGACAGAGGAATCTCGTGCTTCATGGCGGTAGGACTAGCGCTGTGGCTCTCAGAGCGTGTCTCAGAACGGTCGCACCGCTCGTTGGCGCAGGCATTGATCGTGTAGTACACGCTCGCTACGTGGATCAGCTACGGCCGTTGGAACTGGCTGCGCGGGCTAAGATCGGTCTCGGTACTATTGGCCCTGGTGCTCCAGCAGCCTGCGTTGATTTGCTGGGGAAATAGTTGCCTTCGTGATGAGCTTGGACCCGCCTGCACAAAGCGACCTGGAAGCCATCAAGATTCTAAAAAGCACCTCCCCAGTCGCCTGGCGCAAAGTCAATCTGATCGGCAACTTAGACTTCACGACCAGCTCATCGCCGGTCGCCATTGAAGCCCTGGCGGCGCGTTATCAAGACGAAGACTTCTGGCGCCGCTCCATGACCGAAGGAGATGACGATGGCCCGCAAGAGTGAAATCCGCCAATTTTACCTTTTCGAGGCGTTGGGCAAAAATAGCCAAAATGAAAATTCCGGCTTAGGCCCGCCCCGCCAGGGCCGGTTTTATGCAGGTCAGCCTAAACATGAGTTATGCTGATAACCACGACGAACACCATTCCATTCTTGTTGCCGAGCCGTCACACTTGAGTAGGAGGATTGCAGATGAGAAGAAGAACTGGATTTTACGCAGTTGCCGCGTTGGTTCTGGCCACCACGTTTCTGGCTCCAGGGGTGCTTGCCGCCGCAAAGATCGGCAAGATATTTGTCAAGGCGGCGCCCCCGGACGCGGGCGGGTTCTCGGATCCGAAATTGGAAGACAGTGTGAAGGACCTCCAACGCCGGATCGGTGATTTTGAGTTGGTCACAAAAGAGGAGGATGCCGAGTTCTTGCTGGTCGTAGTTAGTCGAGAAGAAGTCGTTGTTTCTGGTCAGCCCAATTCCAAACGCCTTACAGTTACTCTGAGTGTGCGGGAAGGAGACAAGTGGACGCCTGGCATCAAGATCGTCAAGGTCAACAACACGGCTTTTGGACTTACGGCGCTCAAAGCGATGGGCGATGCTCAGAAGTGGGTAAAAGACCGAGCGAAGGGTAAGGGACACTGACCCAGGACCGGCCCATCGAGCCTGAAGGAGATGCGCGGGGACTCGATGCGGAATAAGCGCAAGGGCGAGGAACCGGCCGGAAAGAGCCCGCCCGGCGGTGCTTAGCGCTGCACGGGGCAAGAGGCTGCGCCCCTTTCCCCCGAACCCGTTTTCCTGCCGCAGCGTTCTTACCCGCTTCGCTCCGGTGAAATAGTTGACGCTGGACACAACAAGCCCTCGCAGATCGAGGTACGCTCGTACCCACTTTTTCATTTTCTCAACTAGCGGCTTAACTCGCTTACTCGGTTGGCCTGGCGTGAAATTGTAGACTTCCGGTTGATCTGCTCGGCTGCCTTGAGAAGCGTTCGCTTTACGTAATCCTCGATCCGCGCTTCGCCCCCTTTCTTGGTGAGATCGCGGGAAGTAAGGGCGCCGCGGATAGAGTCCTCGGACGCGCCATGGCCGAGTGCATACACCGTGTAAGCCAGGTCTGCGCGGCTCAAGTCTCCGGCGTACCTGGAATCAGCGTGAAAATCGGCGATGGACTTCCCCGCCGCTGTGCTTCGCCCCTTGCGCCCTAAAAGTACTCGCGATCTCGCCGCTGCCTTCGCCGCCGCCATTACGGACTTTTCCAGGGCGCGCTCTACACCCTGAACAAACTCCCCGGCCTGGTTGTAGATCAGCCCTGGGTTCGCCTCAATAATACGCACGTAGGGAAACAGGTTGTTGGGCTGCCGGTGTTTTTCCTTCCGGTTGGTTAAACCGCTGAGGCGGCCAAAATGTCTCCAGTCGGCCGAACCAAGATCGCCTCCGAATCTCTCTGCCAGCGCGCGCGCCACCGCGGTTGACAACGCTTTCGGCAGTTTGCGGCCGTGATCCAGCCACACCTGGTAGTTATTCGGGCTGGTCTGCACAACGAGGCAGGGTTGGAAGCCTTCCCTCTTCAAACGCGGGAGGTTCTCTGGCTTGAGATCGTCAATGAGGCTCAAGCGGTGTTCCCCGAACGGTCGAATGTACACTGCCGCGCCTTCCATGTTCTTCGCTTTTAACCACGGGATGGACTTCAATACGTCCGCCGCATCCCAGGTACGAAGCAGCATTCTTGGGGAGTCGGCCGGCAGGAGGACGCCGACTTCGTAGACGCCGGCGTTCATGGCCTGGGTTTGAACGGTGATGGCGTTGAGAGTGGCGTCTGGCATCAGAAGCAGCTTCCTTTCTGAATGTACACCTTGACGCGCCCGGATTCCAGAAATATACTCTATTTTACAGTCTTGACTGTACTCTTGTGTTACGCTCCTGTTTTGAGGTCTCGATCATGCAGAATGTTGGCAACAGCTTACCGCAACTGGCAACAGTCAGAGGCCCGTCAACGGACGAGCAGCAAAAAGCGCGGTTGCATGAAAAGCTGAAACGCGAGCTGGGTCCGGAGGTATTGGCGGCCTTGGCCTCAGAGTTGACCGAAGACGTTTGCTTGAACCCGGACGGCAAGCTCTGGGTCAATGAGCTGGGTAAAGGCTGGCGGGTGGTTGGGAGGATGCTCGCCTCGCAAGCGAGCGCCGCTATGGGAACGATAGCCGCTATCAAGGAGACGGTAATCCACCATGACAAGCCAATTTTGGAAACCGAGATGCCGATTGATGGCAGCCGCTTTCAAGGGTTGGTTCCGCCTGTCGTAGAGGCACCAACGTTCGCAATCCGGACTCGTCCCCGGCGGGTATTCTCAATCGAAGAGTACATCGACACTGGCATACTGAGCTCGAAAGAGGATCCTGCGAACAGGCTCCGGGAGAGGCAGAACTTCCGGCAGTTGCTGGAAGGACAGTCTCACGCCGACGTTCTGAAGAGCGCAATCCGGGAGCGGAAGAACGTTTTGATTGTGGGTTCAACCGGCTCGGGCAAGACGACGCTTGTGAATGCGTGCCTGGAACTCATCAAGAGGTTTTGTCCGCGGGATCGTGTCCTGTCGATTGAGGACACGATGGAGTTGCAAAGTCCGGTTGAGAACAGCGTGGATCTTCGCGCGTTCGGCCAGGTCAGCATGCTGGAATGTTTGCGGGCAAGCCTGCGGCTGAAGCCGAAACGAATTATTGTGGGCGAAGTTCGCGGAGCGGAAGCGCTGGTCATGCTCAAGGCGTGGAACACCGGGCACCCAGGCGGTGTGGCAACCGTACACGCCAACGACGCGATGAGCGGCCTGATCCGTCTTCAGTCCCTGGTGGCAGAAGGAACCCAAGCGGCACAGCAGGATTTGATCGGCGAGGCCATTGATGTCGTGGTCTTCATTGACGAAGACGTTGACCATCCCGCGGGCCGTAAGGTTCGCGAGGTCATGTTGGTCACCGGGTTTCGGGAAGGACGATACCAATGCGAATACGTGTGAACTTGGCGGCCAGCGTGCTGAGCGGCCGTGAGCGGTCGACGGCGAAAGCCGGCGACGTAAATACCTTCGGGCCAGCCCCGAGGGTGAACGATGAACGACGTGATGAAAAGGAGATAGTCCATCTATGAATTCCCTGCCTGTTTGGGATCTGAATCGCCGTCTGTCGCGCCTTGTATTGTTCGCGTTGGCTCTGGCCTTCGTGGGCATGCAAGGTGTCTTCGGCGGCGCGCTTGGCGCCGCCCTGCCATGGGAAGCGCCTTTGTTGAATGTGGCTCAGTCGCTCACGGGGCCGGTTGCTCTATCGGTGTCCCTGATTGCCTTGATGGTCGCGGGAGGCACATTGGTCTTCGGCGGCGAGCTGTCCGAGTTCGCCCGGCGCTCCAGCGTGGCCGTTCTGGCGATCGCGTTCCTGGTCTTTGGCGCCGGCTTCATGAACATTCTCTTCGCTGGTGGCGGCGCGGTGGTGTTCTGAGGCGAAGTTTCGACGAGGATGTTTCCGGGGGAACGGGCGTCGCGATGACGGTTCGCCGCTTGATGCGCCGCCCAAGTTCCTGCGTGTTTGAGGATCGGAATTAATGGAGGTAGCTTTCGATGAGACACATACTACGGATCGGCGTGCTGGTCAGTCTGTTGGCTCCGGCCGCAAACGCATATTGCACGACATCGGGTCAACCAGCGACGGTCCTGCTCGCCAGTCACGTCCTCGAAATTCAGGACGATGCGGCTTACCGAGCGGGACAGGACGTGTGGGTTCCAGCGGCGGTTAAGGCCGATTCGCAAATTCATACGTGGCTGGTTTGGTCGAGCCAACCCGGCGGGCAAAATTGCAGCGCCACGTTCGAGGGCGTGCGCAATGACAACTGTGGTCCTCGGGTTGACGTTCAGTTTGAGCAACGGACGCCGTACAACGCCGGCATCGGTGTGAGCGACATGCCGGGCGGGAGTACCGCGTATCCGTATTCGTGCACCGTGGAGTTGATCTTCCACATTTACGATATGACGCCGATCCCGAATCCCGATCCGACTCAACCACCACTGGTCGATCCTGGGTTTAACTTCTACATGCTCGTTGACCTGCGGGTGACGGGTGAGCACTATGTGAATCCTGGCGGAGTCGGCACGGTACCGATCGGCGTTAGCCGTCAGGGGTGCCCACAGGCACAGGCAGGGGACCAGTTCCCGGCTTACATGCTGGAGGGGCCTGGCTGTGCGGGAGCGACTGTAGGAATCAATGCGGCCGGTAGCAGAACGGCGAAAGCCGCGCCACAAACCGGCGCGTCGATTCGTGCGGCGAGCAGGGCGAAGCTATCGAGCACGTTGGCAAAGATAGCTACCAATACGCGGACCCTGAACGGCCGGCCGGTGATCAGGCAGCAGCAACGCTGAATGGCCCATCCTAGCCTTTTCATCGTGTCTTTGTAGTTGGTTTGTATCTTGTATCCAGGACGACAGGAGTGGAGACGAACATGGAAGAACCCCGCGAAGTGTCACTTTATCAGTCTGTGAACCGGCCCAATTTGCTGATGGGCTGTGATCGCGAAATGGTGTTGTTGGCGGCGCTGTTGAGCGCGGCGTTGATTTTCTCGGTAGCGACGTTGTGGTCGCTGGCCATCGGTATCGCCGCGTGGGTCGCCGCGGTCGCGGTGCTCTCGCGGATGGCGAAGCTGGACCCCCTGTTGCGTCACGTCTACGTTCGCCATGTGAAATACGGGGACTACTATCCGGCCAAGAGCGGTCTGCGGGCGGAAGCGATGCAAGTCAGGAAAGGTTGGAGGTAAGTCGATGCGATTCGTGGAACATCGTACAACTGCAAAGGGGCTCGCGGATCTCCTGTTATATGACTCCGTGGTGGCCGATGGGATCGTGCTGCTCCATGACGGAAGTCTGATGAGCGGCTGGATGTTTCGCGGGCCGGATATGGACTCGGCCACCCACCCGGAGATGGCGGCGTTGAGTGCCCGGCTGAACTCGATCATGAAGCTGGGCTCGGGTTGGATGATCCAAGCCGATGCGATTCGTTCCAGTTCGCCGGAGTATCCGTTGAAGAACCACTTTCCGGACCCGGTCTCGGCGCTGATCGACGTGGAACGATACCAGCAGTTCGCATCCGAGGGCACTCATTTCGAGACCGAGTACTTCCTCACCCTGACGTACCAACCGCCGCGCGTGCGCGAGGAAATGGTCCGAGGTTACATGTTCGATGAAAGTGGAGGGCCGGAACATAGAGGGGCGGCGGCGCGAGCGCTGGAGACGTTTCGGGTGCGCGTGGCGAGCTTTGAGGATGTATTGAGTTCGCTCGTGTATGTGGATCGCTTGAATGCTGAGCGTGTGAAAGATGACACGGGGTTTTTGGTGGTACAGGACCAGATGTTGCGCTACGTTCACCGGTGTATCGGCGGCGTGGACCATCCGATTGAACTGCCGGAAGTGCCGACGTGTTTGGCGGACATGCTGGCTACAGCGGATTTCGTGGGAGGCATGACCCCGCGCATCGGCAAGAAGCATATGCGGGTGGTGGCGATCGACGGGTTTCCGCGGGCGAGCCGGCCTGGAATTCTCCGGGCGCTCGATGCGCTTCCCATGGAGTATCGTTGGAGCACGCGAGCGATCTTGCTCGACCCGGAGGAAGCGCGGTCGATGCTCGATAAGCATCGCAAAAAGTGGAAGTCCAAGGAGCGTGGGTTTAAGGACCAGTTGTTGAAGTCGGAGACCGGGCCGATCAATCTCTATGCGACGGAAATGGCGGCCGACGCGCAAGACGCGATGAGCGCGGCGGCGGCCGGGGATGTCCATTTCTGCATCTACACAAGCGTGATGCTCATCACGGGCGAGAAGGAGGCGATGGTCGATGACAACGCCGCGTTGGCCGTGAAGACCATCAGCAACCTCGGATTTGGGTGCCGGATCGAGGACGTGAACGCGGTGGAAGCGTGGAGAGGTTCGCTGCCGGGGGACGGCTATAGCAACGTGCGGCGTGTGCTGTTGCACACCATGAACCTGGCGGACATGCTGCCGACTACCGCGGTGTGGGCGGGGCAGCGGACGAATCCTTCGCCGTTGATGCCGCCGAACTCGCCGCCTTTGTTGTACGCGGCGACAGGAGGAGCGACGCCGTTTCGCTTCAACCTCCATGTAGGCGATCTCGGCCACGCGTTGATGATCGGACCGCCCGGGGCAGGGAAGAGCACGTTCCTGGGATTTGCGGCGGCCCAGTGGCTCCGCTATCGCGGGGCCCAAGTGTTCGCGTTCGACAAGGGATATTCCCTGCAAACGCTGACGGCGGCGTGCGGCGGGGAATTTTATGACATCGGCGAGGGCAGCAATCTGACGTTCTGTCCGTTGCGGGAGTTGGAAACGGCGAGCGATATAGCCTGGGCGGTGGAATGGCTGGAGGCATTGTGCAACCTGATGGACAGGAAGCTCAGTCCGCGCGAGCGAAGCGCGTTGAGCGAAGCGGTAATGAGCCTCGCGCATGACAAGCCGGAGAATCGAACGCTCACCGAGCTGCGCGCGAACGTACAGGACCACGATTTGCGCGATTTGCTCAACCATTACTGCCTGGGTGGGCCCATCGGGTTCTTGTTGGACTCGGACAAGGATTGCTTGGGGACAGGGCGTTTCTTAACATTCGAGACGGAGAATCTGTTCCCGTTGTCCGAAAAGGCGGTGGTGCCGGTTTTGCTTTACCTGTTCCGGCAGATCGAAAAGCGCCTGACGGGCGCGCCGACATTGGTGCCGCTTGATGAGGCGTGGGTGTTCCTGCGGAATCCACTCTTCCGGGAACGCGTGCGCGAGTGGCTCAAAACGCTGCGCAAGATGAACGCCACAGTGCTGCTGGCCACTCAAAATCTGTCCGACATTTTCAACTCGCCCATCAAAGACGTCGTCTTAGAGAGTTGCCCGACCAAGATTCTGTTGCCGAACGCGGAGGCAGGCAATCCCGCATCAAAGGCGTTCTATGAGTCCATCGGTTTGAACGACCGGGAAATCGGCATTGTGCAAAGGGCGTTCCCGAAGCGGGAATACTACGTGGTTTCGCCGCTTGGCCGGCGCAAGATCGCGTTGGGCTTGGGCGGTGTGGCGCTGTCGTTTGTCGGCGTGTCCGGCAAGGAGCAGCGGCAAGAGGCGCTGGACATGATGGCAAGTTATGGCGAGGACTGGATTCCGCAATGGTTGCGGAGGCGCGGCCTTGCTGACTGGGGAGAGTTCTACGAGGCGGGCCAGCAGGTCGCCATGGGAAGGAGAGCGTCATGAATCGGCGAATGTTCTTTGGATCACTGTTCGGAACTGGGGTCGCTTACGCTGGCGTCGGGCTTGACTACTCACGGGAATGGACCCAGATCCTGAACAAGATTCAACTGCTGCAAGGCTATATCCGCCAAGGCGAAGAGCTTCGGCAGAAGATTCTTATGGTGCTCGATATGGCCAAGCACACGGCGCGGTTGCCGTTCCAGGTATTCGGCCCCATCATGGCGGAGATTGGGGCGCTGCATGGCGTAGTGCGCCAGGGCAGGGCATTGGCGTATTCGATGGCGAACCTCGACGCGGAGTTCACGAACCGCTTCAAGGGTTTCGGCTACCGGCCGGAGCAGTGGTATCAGGAGTATCAGCAGTGGTCTCAAACGACGTTGGACACCACTCTGGGAACGTTGAAAGCGGCCAATCTGCAAGCGGGGCAGATGGCTAGCGAGGAAGGCGTGTTGACCCAGTTGCGCACGATGTCGCAAAGTTCGGACGGGAGGTTGAAAGCCGCCCAAATCGGATTGCAGTTGAGCGAACAAGCGGTGCAGCAGATGATGAAGCTGCGCCAGCTCATGCTGGCGGACATTCAAAGTAAGCAGGCCTTTCAGGCCTGGCAGATGCAGCAGAGCACGAACGGCCAAGCGGCCTCGCAACGGTTCTTCCAAAATGGCCCGGCGCGTAATGATCCCCAGACCTTTCTCGGGGGGAATCGGTAAATGGCCGCGCGTTCGGTTGGGTGGATTTCAGTGCGAGGTCTGCGGAGTCCCGGGGCAACGAGACTGCGGAGGGTGCTCTGGTTGTCGTTGTTGGTGTTGCTGTTGACAACCATATTCTGCGCGGTGGCGAGTGCGCAGGCTCCCCCTGGCAACATGCCGAACAGCATGACGAATGCATACAAGGCGGCGCGCGCTCCGGCTATCGCGGTGTTCAATCAGTATGCAGGCGGGCTGTTCCGAGCCTTGGCGCTGGTCGAGATGGCGTGGACCGCTTTGTTGCTGCTGCTTGAGCGTTCGGATCTCCAGTCGTGGACCGCTGGAATGCTTCGACGGCTCCTGGTGTTATTCGCATTCCTGTGGCTGCTCCAGAACGGCGTGGGGTTCTCGGACCGCATCATGAACAGCTTCATCCAGATCGGGAGCGAAGCCGCCGCTCTGCCCGTGGGCGCAAGCCCGGGGGACATTGTCTTTAGGGGTGCAGAAATTGCCGAGAACCTGGTGCTGAAGGCGGACATCACGGGCTTCCTGATTAGCCCCGCGCCAACGCTGGTCATCATTCTCGCAGCGATCATTGTGTTTGTCTCGTTCGTCGTCGTGGCGATTCACTTCATCATGGCGCTGGTGGAAAGCTACATCGTAGTGAGCGCGGGCCTGATTTTTCTGGGGTTCGGCGGAAACTCGGTGACGCGGCCCTATGTCGAAAGATACTTTGCGTTGTCGGTGGCCGTCGGCGTCAAGTTGATGATCCTCTATATGGTCGTCGGGATAGGCACCGCCCTGAGTACAAGCTGGGCAGCGCAGGCGAACAACATCTCCAATGCGCTTCTCCCCTTTCGCGATTGTTTTGATTTGATCGGTGGGAGTTTGATCTTTGCGGCGGTCGCTTGGGGCGTGCCGAAGTTCGCCGCGTCCATCCTCTCTGGATCGCCGTCTTTCACGGGCGGCGACATCATCTCGATGGGCATGTCCACGGTGCAGGCCGGGCTGATGGTCGCTGGCGGGGCGGCGTTGGCAACGCGCGGCGCCGCGCTGGTGCTGGGCGGCGGGGCGGCGCGCTTGGCCGCGGCATCAAGTGTTGGCGGGGCCGCGGGTGGCGGAGCGGGAGCGCCGGGCGGTGGTGGATCTGGGGGACCTGGCTCCGGAGGTGGCGGAGGTGGTGGCAGGCCCAGCGGTGGATCGGGAGGCGATGGCGGCGGAGTGTATTCACCGAGCCAGCCTGCGCCGCCGAGTGGCGGCAGTGGGACAAATGGGAGTACTGCAAGCAGCGGTGGCGCAAATGATGCGCCGGTGTCGCGTCCGAGTTCGTCTGAGGACACCGTTGTAGGCCGCCCGTCAGGGCAGGGAAGTGCATCACCGGCATTCTTCGCAAACGCGCCGCCGATGACGGATTCAACCGCTGCCGGTGGGGCCTCGGCGCGTCCGGCAAACCAGGTTGAACCTCCTACTTTCGCAAGGGCGATGGGCAGCGCAGCGAGAGGGGCGAAGGCCGTTGAGTCGGCGGCGGGCACGGTACAAAACGGTGTTCAGCGAGCCGCGATGTTGGCGTTTTTTCTGCAACGGATCGTGCCACCAGAGGGTGGCGGAGGTGGAACGCCACCGCCGTTGAACATGCAAGGCGAGTAAGGAGACGAAGTAATGCAACCAGCCATTGCGAACGATGCACTCATACCGGAAGGGCCGGGGATCAGCGCGCCCACGGAACTCCCGTTTGTTAAAGAGAGGAAAGGGAAGAAGGTTCCTGGGGGAGCGGATCTAGCGAACCCTTACTTAGCCGCACGAAAGGCGTGGGACGAGCGATACGGTGATTTGATCAGTCGCGCTCGGCACTGGCGGCTCGTCGCGTTTGTGGCATTGGCCATCGCGTTCGTCTCGGTGGGCGGTTTGATCATGGTCGCCAAGCAGACGCGCCTGGTTCCCTTCGTCGTTGCCGTGAACGAACTGGGGCGGCCAGTGGCGAGCGGCATCGCGACAGCGGAAGGCTCGCGGCTTGATGAGCGAGTAATGAAAGCGGCCTTGGCCGATTTCATATCGAAATGGCGGGGCGTCACAATCGACTGGACGTTTCAGCGGGCCCAGATCGACCAGGTGTTCGCACAGATCGGACAGGGGTCACCAGCGCAGGTAGCCATCTCGGATTGGTATCGCAGCGCTCCCCCGCAACAAAAGGCTGAGCAGGGCACGGTCGAAGTTGAGATCAAGTCGGTGCTGGCGACGAGCGAGAAGACGTGGGAGGTGGGCTGGACCGAGGTCACGCGGCTCGCGACGGGCCAGATCAATGGGAAAGAAGAGTTCAGGGGCTTGTTTACGATTGCGGTCAATCCGCCACGAACCGAGGAAGAGGGCCGGGCGAACCCGCTGGGAATATTTGTCACGAACGCGACTTGGTCGCGAGTGTTCTGAATGAGGGAGATAGTGTCATGAAGCGTTATATGCAGCTTTCGATGTTCTGGACGGTGACCGTGACCCTCGCCTTCGGGCAAGGGCCGCAGGGCGGAAGCGGCACGCCCCGAGCTACGCCTGACAAGTATCCTTTTGGGGAATTGGCGGCCGAGCTGCAGAAAGATCCGTTGAAAAGCACGCCTCCGCGCGCGGGAGTAGATCCGAAAGCGGATCTCCAGGAGAAAGCGGCTAAGGTCTTGGCCGACGCGCCGGAACTGGCCGACGAGAAAATGACGCCAGCGGCGAAGGCGGCGCTGGAAAAGGCCGAACCGTGGAAGCACGATGTTCAAACGCCTGCGACCGGCAAGGACGGGCGCGTGGTGTATACGTTCGGCGCGGGCCTTGCCACGGTGATCTGCGCGCCGTTGCGTGTGTGCGTTCTGGAATTGCAGCCGGGGGAGCAGGTGGTGGGGGAACCGCATATCGGCGATTCGGTTCGATGGAGTATTGCGCCGGCAGTCAGCGGCGCTGGAAACGCCACGACGAACATGGTGATCATCAAGCCCAAGGAAGCCGGGCTCGATACCAACCTTGTGGTGCCCACCAATCGCCGCGCTTACTACGTGCGGCTGGTGAGCCGCCAGCAGGAATACTTGCCGCTGGTGGCGTTCTCGTATCCGGATGACGATATGGCGAAGTGGAAGCAAGCCGTAGCCGTGCAAGAGCGAACGCGCGAAGAGTTCGAGGCTGCGCAATTGACGCCGGTTGAGTCGATGTCGAACTTGAACTTCGAGTATCAGGTCAATGGCGGGACCGAGTTCCTGCGGCCAGTGCGTGTGATTGATGACGGCAGGAAGACGTATATTCAGATGCCCGATGGGACCGCGGTTCGCGAGGCTCCGATTCTGGTTGTGTCAGGAATGGATTCGACAGCGGAAATGGTGAACTACCGGGTGAAGGGCAACATGTACATCGTGGACCGGTTGTTCGAGCATGGCGCTCTGCTTCTTGGAAGCGGGAAGAAGCAGGAGCGTGTTGACATCGTGCGCGGCGGCAAGGGGCCGCTGGCGAAGGCCGGGGGGAAGAAGAAAGAGAAGGACGACCCGATCGGAGCCGCGTATTTGCAGTTGAAGCGTACGCCGCCAACGGAGGCGGGAGAGTCAGCGTCAGAAAAGTAAGGGGGGATCATGGACAAGACAGCTACAGATAACGGTTCGGCCAACGAAGCGGTTGGCCAACCCAGCCCAATCGGAATGGACCTGCGGCCGAAGGCGCCGCAAGGCAAACGGATGTCGAAGCGCCTTGGAGCGGTCGTCGTTGTTGCGTTGGGCGCGCTGGTAGCCGTGATTGTGTACGGCATTTTTCACCGCCAAACGGCGGCGGCGAACTTGGCTAGGCGCGGTGGCGATCTTGATGCCAGAGTCACTGGGGCTAAAGAGGCCGGCCGGCAGTTCTCAAATCCCCCTGGAAGTCCGGTCGAGACCGCTTCGCCCGACCAACTGGAACCGCCTCCGCTGAAATTTGTGCCTCGGGGCAGGGATGGAAAAGCGTTGGCGGTGGTTCAGCCTGTGGGCGGCGCGACGGAACGCAAACCCGGCAATGTGGCAATGGCCGGGGCAGGGCGGACGGGGAACAACACAGTACCGGCAGCGCTAAGAAGTGGGGCCCATCCGGCCGGCGGAAATCAACCGCCCGGATGGGAGTCACCAAATGCGGCAGCATGGTCTGGGCCAAATGGGGGCGCGGGCGCGCCCAGTGACGCTGCGGCCTTGATCGCGCGAGCGAAGGATCGAGAGCGAGAGGCGATGGACGCAGCAACCGGAATCAACGGATCTGGGCCAGCGGGCATGCGGGGTGGTCCGAGTGCGCAGGGTGAGGCCAACGAACTGGCGGGGTTGGTGAACGCGTTGGGCGGTCCGTCGGGCGGCGGGAGTGGTGGCAGCGGAGCGCGCACGATGCCTCCGAGCGGCAACACGATCAGCGGCGCCAGCATCGCTCCTCGCGAAGCTGGCGATGACGACTCGGCGAACCAGGCGAGCAAAGACGATTTCCTACGAAAAGCGCGAAAGGGCGGCGGCGCGGAAAACTACGCGCAGGGCACGCGCATCAGGGCGCTGAGCCCGTTTGAGATCAAGGCGGGGTGGGACATTCCCGCAGTGCTCGAACAGGACATTAATTCGGATCTGCCCGGTGAGATCCGCGCGTTGGTGCGAGAGACCGTCTACGACACGGCGTCGGGCCGGTATTTGCTGGTGCCGCAAGGCGCTCGGCTAGTGGGCACGTATGACTCAAAAGTGGCCTACGCGCAAAATGCGTTGCTGGTGGTATGGAGCAGGATCATCTTCCCTGATGGTTCATCGATCGACCTGGAGGGGATGGGGAGCCAGGACGTGCGGGGGCAGAGCGGCCTGAGGGGAAAGGTGAATAACCACTACGGAAGGCTGTTCGGCACTGCCGTCTTATCGACAGCGTTTTCCGCCGCCGCTGTGGTGGCTCAGAATCGCCGACAGAATGTTTTTACGGTCCCCAGTTCGCAAGACGTAGCCACTTCCGCGGCGGCGTCGGAGATCGCCAGGCTCGGCGCAGCGATCACCCGGAAGAACCTTAACATCCAGCCGACGATTCGGATCTTGACTGGAACTCGGTTTTCGGTGCGGGTCCACAAAGACCTGTTGTTTGAAGAGCCATACCGGCCGTACCGGCAGGGCGGAGAAAAGGCTACCTCAAAGTAATCCTCGTGCCCTGGAGTTGGGGTCACGACCGTAGGATACTAGTCGTAAAGAGCAACCCTTTTAGCCATGACCAAGAACGCCAAACCATCTGGGGATAAGGATGTGTCGGGAACGGCAGCATCGCAACATTCCGAAACCGTCAAATTAGCCGTGCGGCTCCTCGATTCGGTTAACCTTCCGTTGCGTGATCTGGTTCGCTTCCAGGGCGAACTAGCCCGCTACATCGTGGAAGCGATTGAATCGGTGGACTTGTCGAAGGTGCCCCTCGTGGTGATTCGAGATCCCAAGTCGAGGGATACGACAGTTCGAGTGAGCGAAACATTGTTTGAGCGGCTTTCGAATGTTGCCAAGGAACGGCGTACGTCAGTCAACGTACTGGTGAATACGGCCGTAGCGCACTGGTTGCGAACGAGACAGCGACGGGAGGTGGTGCGCTTTCGCTCCTAAATTAGAGTAGCCGATGAAGGCCGACGGCCCCGGCCATCTTGTATAAGGCGGAGCGAGTGCCCCGCCTCATAGAAGAGAGCCTCAGGCGACTCTCCTGCGCATGAAGTCCGGCATGTCATTGAATCGGATGGTCTCGGATGCCGTTACCATCCGGCTCAGTTGAACGAACTTCCGCTCGGGAAGGCCGAGCATCTCAGCAAGTTGGCTCAAAGATGGAATCTCGGTCTGAGCATAGCTCGCGAGGATTGCATCGCGACGCTTCTGGAACTTCCGGGCAGCGCGCGGAAGCGGGTCCAGATGGCGAAGATAGTCGAGAAGAGCGCCTTGGATGCGATGTTCTGCGAGGGTCTTTAGCTTGAGATTACGTGATGGATCGTAGCGATCCACGGCTTTGATCAGGCCGACTGTGCCGGCGGAAATGAGGTCGTCGAGTTCGACCTGCGGGCAACGCCGATGAAGCCTGCGGGCGAGCAGTTCCACTTGAGGAAGATGATCGAGGATGAGTTGATCGCGATTGGTCATGGCCGGACTGGCCGCTTACGCGGCCACCTCCTGCTTGGCTGAGCGATCCAGCCGGTTGATGCGCTGGACTCGGATCTCGGTGATGGACTTCGTGGAGCCGTCCTTGGCGGTGTACTGGCGGGTGTTGAGTTCGCCGGTGACCTGAAGGTGGGCACCCTTGGTGAGAGTAGCGGCGTATTCAGCCAGGCGGCCGAAGACTACGAGGCGGTGCCACGTGGTCTGCGATTGGCGTTCGCCGGATTCGCGGTCCTTCCAGGTGCGCTGCGTGGCCAGCGAGAGGGTTGTGAGGGTAGAGTCGTTTCGGGTGGTGCGGGTTTCGGCGTCGCTGCCGAGGTAACCAATCAGAATCACGTTGTTCATTTGCTTTCTCCTTCTGCCGCCGTCTCTTGACCGGGGCACCAAAAGGCGAACGGGGCCGCTCCTAAGAGCGAAGCGGTGAGGCGGAGTGCATTGTTGGGGGGACCGGTCGGATTCCGGCAAGCGATAGCGGGCGGACCCGCAGGGCGGAATCCGGCTGGGGGAGCCGACAAAGCAGAACGGAGCCGAGCGCCGGGCGCGGCCAGGCGATAGCCGTCAAGTGAAGCGGTGCCCGGTCATGGACGGAAGGCTAGCGGAGAAGCGAAAACGTGAAGCTATAGTAGATGCAGTGATGTAGACTCGCAGCTCGAATCCTTGTGCCGACAGGCGCTGACATAATGCATTAGCGGAGTTGGCCAAAGAGTGGATCTCTTGGCAAAAAGACCCGGCTAAAGGCGTGCGCGCCCTGGCAGCGATCATTTGAGACGGTTCAGTAGTGGGAGATATCGTCTACACTCTACGTAGGAGAAACTGAAAACTTGAAAACTGTACCGCCAGTATTGCTTCCGCTCCTATTAGTCAGCAGTTCATTGTTCGGACAGGTGGACGCGTCAAGCCCTATTGCGACCATCTCGGGAGGGGATCCAGGATTCACAGGAGACGGCGGCCCCGCTAAAGCGGGCCGTTTCTCTTTTGACGAAGTCTTCACAGTTAGGGCGCTTGCAGTAGATAGGACCGGGAACCTACTCATCGCGGATACCGGTAACGACCGGATTCGACAGCTTTCAACAAACGGAGTTCTGCGGACAATTGCGGGATCGGGAAGATACGGTTTCGGCGGTGATGGTGGGACAGCAACTGCCGCGTCGTTCTCTAATCCAGGTAGCGTATCCGTTGACGTTCAGGGCCGGGTCTTTGTCGGGGATTCGGAAAATTTCAGAGTTAGGAGGATCAATAGCGACGAGACTATTCAGACGGTTGCAGGTGGCGGCTCATTGCCTGTGTCCCGGCTTGGGCTCTCCCTCTTACTTGGCCCTGTACGAGCTCTTGATCTTCGCCTAGATGTTGTCCGGGATATCGCTGTCGACCCTCAGGGCAGAGTCTACGTCTCAACCAGTTCACAGGTCGGGTCTAGCGGGTTCCGAGTCAAGGCAGACGGATACGTCGAAACTGGTTGCTGCCCTGGAGTTTTTGATGATCAAGGAAACCTGTACGATTCGATTGGAGATGACCGCGTAGGTGTCATCCGTCGAAACGGACTTAGGTTTCCAGGTGGAACGACTTCGTTTGGCGGAATTGGTGCGTTGGCTCTAGACAAGCAAGGAAATCTGTATGTCGCCGAAAAGTACGCTCGGCGAATACTGAAGATAAGCCCAAATGGAGTCGTTACCACCGTCGTCGGCACAGGTAGCGTAGCACTCGGCAATGCAGGAGATGGAGACGGAGGAACGGCCGGAAACGCAAAATTAGGCATCGTTAACGGCATGACAATTGATCCAAATGGCAATCTGTACTTTACAGAGATGGTGGGTACGTCCGCGGATATTACGGGATTGCTCCTCAATCGAATTGACAGAATCCGCAAGGTCGGAAACGCCACTGGTGGAGGCTCGCCGAACGGCGCGCCTAAGATCCTGCAAAGCCGCGGAATCGTTAACGGTGCCTCGTTCATTGGTCCTGTGGCGAGGGGCAGTTGGGCAACCATTTATGGGCAGAATCTCACAACAGGTGTAACGCGAACTTGGACTTCAAGTGACTTTGTCGGCAACAGACTGCCAACGAGCCTAGAGGGCACGACTGTAACGTTCAATGACATTCCCTCGGCCATCTATTTCGTTAGTCCGACACAGATCAACGTACAGGTTCCTGATGGACTACCGAACGGAAACGTCACGGTACGAGTTATGACCGCGGCTGGCACTGATTCATCTTTGGGAGAGCACCGGGAGATCGAGCCAGGATTGTTCACAACGGCCAAGGTGACGGCGGCAGACGGTAGCGTGTATTTCTATCCGGCCGCGGTGCATTTGGATGGGACGCTTGTCGGTAGGCCGAACATTATTTCCGGATCTCGTCCAGCGGTGCCGGGAGAAACATTATTGGTGTTTGGTACGGGCTTCGGCCCCTCGACACCGACACAACCTTCAGGTCAACTTATACCATCGACGCTATTGAGCAGTCGGTTTCTTGCCCGAATCGGGAGCAGCGACTTTAACGTATCAGCAGCCGCACTGATTAGCCCCGGATTGTATCAGTTCAATCTCACAGTTCCGTCGCGACCTCTGGATCGGGCGGACTACTTATTTAAGATATTTTTCCCTGAAGCACAAGAATCTCAGGTCGGAGTCTATATTCCTGTGAACTGATCTTCGCAGTTTGTGTCAAGGACGGCGCAAAATGGAACCCGTTCCTGACCATATCTGGCCGGCAAGCGCTGCACCGAACGCGCGTATAGATACTAATCAGGTTCAAGGCTTGGCTGGATCAATACCGAAACAGTAAGCTTGGGGCACCATGAATGCTGCATTCGCTGCCCACATGTATTCGCCGGGAAGAAGGGGTTTCAATGGTCGCATCAGCGCCGACTGTTCACCGTATTTCACGATTTCAAAAGGAATGGTGGCCTCTTCTTGATTATTTTTTGTGCCCGCAAAGATTCCTGCCTTGACGATTTGGAGCTCGCGCTGCTTTTTCGTTACCTTAAGACGGTACAGTTGCACGATAGTTGCGGGATCTACGTTGTTAGCCGCAGTGCCTCCGGGGGAATTTGGTCCTGCCGGTCGTACGACGAACTGCAAACTGGCATCTGAGGAAAAGCGAACAGGTGAATTCTCGTTCGATACAACATAGCTTGCTTGAGCACCTCCGAAGCCCAAGGCCTTAACTTTGCTGTTCGGCCTCGCGGGCTGACGCTCCAAAGGCCTTAATACACCGTCTTTATCCAAAACCGAAAACACGTTCACGTACTCCGGCTCTTGCGGCTTTTTAGCTTCCTGAGAAAAGACCGCGCAAGTGCACAGCGCTAGAAAGACAAAGATAGTTACCACAATCGATCGGTTCATAAGGAATCTCCACAATCTGTTTGATGTTCACATAATCACTAGACGACAAACCGAAGAAGCTCGGCGAATCTGGTGAAGGATGGTGTAGGCAAGTCGAAAGATTATCGTGAGTCAGAAGGAAAAGCAAGCAATCCTGGGTGTTTTTGACTAAAACCCCGAAAAGTCAATTTTGGGGTTGAAGAGCAGTCGACTTTGAGCGATTCGCGCCTTCCAGAAAACGGCCGTTTACGAGCAGGAGATCTAGGCCGCCGCCAAGGGCTGATTTTGAGCCTGGAACTGCGTATTAACCCGTCTATTTATCAACGACTGATATTCGTGTGAGAATATTTCATGCGAATCGGTTATGCGCGTGTCTCAACCGTCGAGCAGAACCTGGACTTGCAACTCGACGCGCTCAAGGCATCTGGCTGCAAGCGGATCTACGAGGAGCATGCCAGCGGCAGGAATGCGGAGCGGACGGAACTGGTGAACTGCCTCAAGGCGTTGCGTGCCGACGATGTGCTGGTCGTGTGGCGCTTGGACCGGCTGGGCCGCAATCTGCCCGACTTGGTGCGAATCGCGGGCGAGTTGGAACAGCGCAAAGTTGGATTGGAATCGATCATGGAGAAAATCGAGACGGTTTCATCTACCGGCAAACTCGTCTTCCACCTTTTTTCTGCGCTCGCCGAGTTCGAGCGGAACGTAATCCGGGAACGAACCGTGGCCGGTCTGAAGGCTGCGCGGGCTCGCGGCCGGTTGGGCGGTCGCCCGGAAAAGCTCTCCACTAAAGACAAACAGCAGATCTGTGTCCTTTTGAAAGATCCCGCAGTCCGGGTCAAGGATGTCGCCAAGCGGTTCGGCGTCAGCGTCGCTACCTTGTATAAACGGGTCGGCGTCGTTACGCCGGAGAAATAAGCTGTCCATGGCCGACCGGTACAAAAACCGGCTCAAGATTTTGGAAGATCAGGAGATCGAGGAGCTGTACGGACGGCCACAGTTCAATCACGACGAACGTGTACATTTCTTCAGCCTTTCATCCGAAGAACGCGCTCTGGCCGACGCGCACTACAACCTGGCGAATCGCGTTCTGTTCATTCTCCAACTCGGCTACTTCAAAGCCAGGACCTTGTTCTTTTCCTTCGAGTTCGATGAGGTACAGGAAGACGTACGGCATGTTCTGCAACGGCATTATGACCGTTCTGACGATGTCGCGCTTATCGCCCCCAGCCTCAAACAGACCCGCTATGGGCAACAGCGGAAGATTCTCGACCTGTACGGCTACCGGGGATGTAATGGCAAAGAGCGCGCGGCCCTGATGGAAAAAGCAGCCCAGGTAGTGCGCATTTCAGCAAAGCCCGTTTTTCTGTTCCGGAATCTCTTGCAGTATCTGGAGAACCGCCGGATCGTCGTACCAGGCTACAGCTTTTTGCAGGACGTGGTGAGCCAGGCCCTCGCCTCTGAACGAGCCCGGCTGACCGCTGTCCTGGAAGGACGGTTGAACAAAACCACGGCCGATGCGCTCGATGCGCTTTACGGCGAACGCGACGGGATGTATGGCATCACGCCCCTGAAACACGATCCGAAGGACTTCTCTCTGCGCGAGACGAAGCGCGAAATAGAGCGGAGCCGGTCGCTGGCAACACTATACGAAACAGCGAAAGCGCTGCTGCCGGAGTTGGGTATCTCAAACGACAGCATCGCCTACTATGCCGCGCTCGTCGATTACTACACGGTGCAAAAGCTGCAACAACTGCCCGTCGGCATGGCGCGCCTCTATATCTTGTGCTTCGTGGGACAGCGCTACCGGCAGATCAACGATAATTTGGTCAACGGACTGATCTACCATGTCCGCAAGGTGAACACCGCCGCCAGGGAGTGCATGGAACAGCAGGTTCTCGCTTTCCAGCGGGAAGGCAACGAAAGCGGCGAGCGCATCGGCCAGATATTGAGCCTGTTCATCGACGACAGCATCGACGATTCGGTGTCCTTCGGCGAGGTCAAACAGCGCGCCTTCGGCATCCTGGAGCGAGACAAGTTCACACGGGCGGTGCAATACATCGGCGCAAATGCCTTCGACACGGTAGCCATCGAATGGGAGTTCGTGGCCTCTCTCGCGCCTTCTTTCAAACAATATCTGCGGCCGCTGTTGCTACAGCTTCCGTTCGCCGCTCACAGCGAAGGCGATAGCCTGATGGAAGCGGTTGCTTTCCTGATGCGGATTCCGAGCGATGTCGATCAGCATTCCGAACTGATGTCGATCACGATTCCGAAGTGATGCCGATCACTGTTCCGAACTGAAGCCGATTACTTCTACGGCTGTAGTTCGGAACGCTGATCGGCATGGGATTGGAGC
>JANXMS010000518.1 GCA_025354525.1 Acidobacteriota bacterium | reverse complement strand
CTCCAATCCCATGCCGATCAGCGTTCCGAACTACAGCCGTAGAAGTAATCGGCTTCAGTTCGGAACAGTGATCGGCATCACTTCGGAATCGTGATCGACATCAGTTCGGAATGCTGATCGACATCGCTCGGAATCCGCACTTTCTTTAGAATCGGACCGTGACCCGGAATCACCGTATCGAAATCAAGCGCCAACGTCGCGTCCAGCGTCTTCACCCATTCCAGCGCCGAACCGCCACTCGAGTAATCGATCAACGGACCCGCCACCGAATACAGGTCGCCCATATGAACCACCCGATGCTTCGGTAAAAACATCACCGCGTCCCCGTCCGTATGGCCACGCCCTAAATGCATCGCACGCACCTCCGACCCGCCCAGTCCCACCGTAATCGCATCCCGATACCCAACCCGTGGAATCCCCGGCATCGCGTCCTTAATCATCCGGTCCCGCGCGTTCGCATGCGCAAAAATTTCCACCGGCTCCTTCGCCATCATCCCCGCATTGCCGCCGGTATGGTCGCCGTGGTGATGCGTATTCAGCAGATACCGGATCGGCTTATCGCTCAGCTTCTTCGCCGCCTCGTAGATCTGCGGCACGTTCGGCGCAAACTTGTCGTCGACGATGATCGTCCCCTCGCTCGTCGTCAACAGCGCAACGTTACCGCCGGAGCCCTCCAGAACATGCAGGTCGTCCGTAATCTTGATCAGCGTCAGCGGCTGCGGCGGTGGCAATTGACTCCAAGCTAACGCTCCCGCTAGTCCAGCCAGCGCCAGTCCCAATGCCCGAGTATTCCAAAGGTTCATAGCCAAAAATCATACCAGACTCTCAGCCCAGTATCGACCAATCGAGGTTAGTAATAGCCCGGGCGCGAAACTCCTCCGGCACCCGACTCGCGTCGCTCGCGTAGTACAACACCAGCGCACCAGCCGCCTTACCTTCCTCGTCCAACGGGAGAGCCAAATCATCCTCCAGCACCACCGCCAAGTACCCGAGTACACCATAAATGTCCGTCTCGGTCGGCACCGCCATCTCCCGCTCCTGCGTGTTCAATCGCACGTTGATTCCCAGCCGTGCCAACTCGAACATCTGCGTCGCCACTGCCCGAACGGCAACTTCAAACACGCCGCGCCCCCACCCGCCCAAGTCCAGCCAAAACTCCACGTCCTGCTGCTCCTCCACCGCAAACTCCCGAAGATACATCGCCCCGTGCCGCGCCGATGTCCGCCAATCGATGTGCCGGGCGTCTTCCTCACGATGGTACGGCCGCAGTTGGTGAAACTCCGTCCCCCGTCCTCGCCGCCGTGCCTCCACTTCAGCCAACAGCTCCACAAAAACTGAGTTCTCCAAGTGGACGCTCCGCAGCTCCGGATACACCAGCACATCGGCCAGCAGCGTCACCTTCGCCCGCCGTTCCGCAAATCCGAACGGAAAACGCGACGTAAACTGGAACCCGTTCTCCCGATACAAACCCCGGCGATCAAAACGCACGTCTGCGTAAAACTCGACCGTTTCGCCCGAAGCAATCAAGGGAATAAATACTGGCTTGCCCATCCCATCTCTATCCCGGCTCGACAGCCGCAATGCAAAACTCGGAAACCACCACTTCGTATTGCGAATGACAAACCGACCCGATTCGCTCCGCCGCGCAAACAGATGCTCGGGCGGATGAAATACGACTTCCAACCCAGCCAACGTCAACCGGTTCAAGTTCCCACTCACGAGCAACGTAGCCAGCAACGCTGACAAGATTAAAAAGATAAGGTTGTTTCCCGAAAGAAACGCCGCTATCCCGGTAAGCAAAACCGTGATCGTAAACCAGAACCCCGCAGCGGTAAACCGCTGCGAAATCCTCGGCCTGATCGCCCTTTTTAGTCGCCGCCAATACTGGCCCATTTGCCCAGCATGACACAGCCGCAGCCAATTCACCCTCGCAACTTCGTGAGCTTCTCAATCGGCAGCCGCCACCAATGCGCCACCAACAAAACAGCCACCACCACCAGCCCTACGGATAGCCCAGCCCACAACCCCACTGCCCCCATCCCCCGCTCAAACGCCAAATAGTAGCCCAACGGCAGCCCCAACACCCAGTGCCCCACCAAGTTCGCCACCATCGGCAACCGAGTCTCCGACGCCCCCCGCAATACCCCCGTCGCCGCCACCTGCAATCCATCGAAAAGCTGAAACACCGCCGCCATCCGCAACAGTCCGGTCCCGATCATCAGTAACTCCGGGTCCGTCGTAAATGCGCCCAGAACCACCAAAGGCGCAAAGGCAAACACCAACCCGGCCACCGTCATAAACCCGCCCGCGAAAGCCAACGCCACCCATCCCGCCCGCTTCGCCTCCCTCGGCTCGTTCCTTCCCAACGCCTGCCCCACCACGACCGCCCCCGCTGACGAGATCCCCAACGGCACCATGAACGTCATGCTCGCCAAGTTCAACCCAATGTGATGCGCCGCTAGCGACACCGTCGACAAGCGCCCCGCCAGCAACGTCGCCGCCCCAAACACCGCAATCTCCAGCCCGATTTGCCCCGCCGCCGGTGCCCCCAGGCGCAGCAATTCCAGCAACTCACCCGCCTTCGGCTTCGCCCAGGTCCGCCACAACCCCGTGATGTCATCGGTCCGCGTCGCAGCAATCAGCATCCCGGCCAAAAACACCCGCGCCAACGCCGTCGCCCATCCCGATCCCGTCACCCCTAACGCCGGCAACCCCCACCCCCCATAGATCAACCAATAGTTCGCCCCGGCATTGATCAAGTTCGCCGAAACCAACGCCACCATCACCGGCTTCACGCGATCCGTCCCCTGCAAAAACCGCCGAAACGCGGCGTACAGCAGCAGGGGCAAGGTCCCCGTCGACAGAGCCACAATATAAGGCTCCGCCAGCGACCGCACCTCCGACGGCACCCCAATCCAGCGCATTAGCCAAGGCAAACCCAAAACCATCGCCATCGTCGGCGGCGTCAAGAACAAAGCGAGCCAAACCCCTTGCCTCAGATACCGGTTGCACTCCTCCGGCCGCTTGGCACCGAACGCCTGCGCCACCAGCGGGTCTAATCCCAACAATAACCCCAACGAAAAAATCCCGAACGTGTCGTAAAGGATGTTCGCCACCCCCACGGCCCCTATCGCCGCCTTCCCCAACGGACCCACCATCAGCGTGTCCACTAAACCCATCGCCATCCAGCCGATTTCGGCAACGATGATCGGCCACGCCATCGCGGCCATGCGGAGCACGTGGCCGCGAACAGAAAGCATCTTCTTAGGGTAACAGTTTGCCTAGAAAAACCGCACCGAATAGCTCACCGAAACACCCCGCCCGATCTCCGGCGCAATGTCTTTCAGGAAAGAAAGATGGTTTCGATACAGCCGATTCCCAGCGTTGAAAACGTTCACCCCGAACAAGTGAATCGCGTGCTGACGGGTCCACGTGTAGGTCCCCCGCACACTCGCCATCACATACCCCGCCGTCTCCGTCTCCGTCCGGAAAACCAACGTCTGCTGATTCACAACCACCACCTCCGGTGCCACACTCAGCCCCCGCCAGCGCAGGTCCAACCCCACCCGGCCCCGCACCGGCGGAATCCGCGGCAGCGGAATGCTCAACCCCGTCAACTCCGCCTGCACCGCGTCAAAACCCAAGTTCAGCCAAACGTTTTTATGCAAACCCGCCTGCACCCGCCCATCCACCCCCGTATACCGCGAATTCGCCTGTTTATACTCCGCCACCCGCAACCCGTCCTCCACCGCGCCGGTCGGTGCCGGGTGGGGTTGGACCTGCGCTGGCGGGGGCTGAGTG
>JANXMS010000517.1 GCA_025354525.1 Acidobacteriota bacterium | reverse complement strand
GAAGGCGGAGTACGTGGGGGGGACGCTAGGGACGTTCAAGGACAAGACGGACGGGCGGATTCTGACGAGTGATGCGGTGGCGTTTGTGTTTTCGACGAAGGGCGATTCGGTGAGGGTTCCGTTTGAGCGAATTAATCAGATTGAATATGGGCAGAAGGTGGAGCGCCGGTATTTGACGGCGGTGCTAATTTCGCCGTTGTTTTTGCTGGCGAAGAGTCGGAAGCATTTTTTGACTTTGGGGTATGAGGACGCGGAGGGGAAGCAGCAGGCGATGATATTTCAAGTTTCGAAGGGGGATGTGCGGTCGGTGTTGGTGGGGTTGGAAGCGCGGACTGGGCGAAAGGTTTCTTTTCAGGATGAAGAGGCGCGGAAGGCGGGGAAGGGATGAGATACGCGTTGTTCTTTTTGGCTATGGGGTTGGGGGCGGAGGGGTTGGAGAAGGTGAAGCGGATCCATGTGGAGAAGCTGACGGGTGGGGAGACGGCGGGGCATATGCGGGACATGATTATCACGGCGATTCAGGCGTCGAAGTTGTTTCTGTTGACGGAAAATCCGGAGCGGGCGGACGCGATTCTGCGGGGTTCGGCGGAGGATTTGGTTTTCACGGATTCGTTTCAGACGAGTGAGGGAATTACGGCGCGGACGAGCATTGGGACGGGGGGAGCGACCAATCGGGGGAACATAATGGGGCGGGGAATTGGGGCGCAGGTGGGGGACAATGAGGCGCAGCGGATTCAGGAGCGGAAGCATGAAGCGACGGCGTCGGTGCGGTTGGTGACGAAGGACGGGGACGTGATTTGGTCGACGACGCAGGAGAGTTTGGGGGGGAAGTTTAAAGGAGCGGCGGCGGACGTGGCGGAGAAGGTGGCGAAGCGGCTGGCGGAGGATTTGGGGAAGGTTAGAGGTGGATCCGGACCAGTTTCCGTCGGGAAGTAGCTCCGGTGAGGAGTTCGACGGCGGCGGCGGGGACTTGATAGTGGGCGGCGAGGAAGACGAGTAACGCGGCGTTGGCTTTGCCGTCTTCGGGGATGGCTTTGAGCTTGATTTTGAGGGTTCCGTCGGCCATAACGCCCGAGAATTCGGAGCGGGGGGAGCGGGGGATTACTTTGAGTTTAAGGTCCATGACCAGACCTCGCCGACGCGGAGAGTGACGGGCGAGTTGGGGGCGGAGGAGAAGAACGACTCGGCGGGGAGCATGTCGGATTTCAGGAAGAAGGCTTTCGAGAAGGCCGGGATTTCGCAGGTGCCGAGGAGCTTCGCCTTTTCGGCGGCTAGGCATTGGATGGCGAGTTCGGCGACTTCGTGTTTGGTGGTTCCGGGGGGGAGTTCGATGGTAGTGCGGACCCAGCCGTCGCGTTCGATGGCGGCGTTGGGGACGCCGAAGTGGGAGGTGCGCCAACGGGATTCGTTTTTGAGTCGGACCATGGCGGCGACGCGGGATTGTTGGTTTTTGACGCCAAATTCGAGGAAAAGATAGTTGCGGGGGTCGGAGATATCTTCGCCGCGTTCGACGCCGGGGGGGCGGAGTTTGGCTTCGCGGAGGAGTTCTTTGGTCATGGCTTGCCAGGTGAAGGGGGCTTGGTCCATGACGGATTCGCGGGAGGAGGAGGCGAGATCGACGAGGGTGGCGGCGGGTTGGTAGCGGACGGCGGAGGGGCCTTCGCCGGCGACCATGTTGTTGTCGGTGACGGGGATGAGCAGGGGGTGGTCGTTTTCGTAGGGGCCGGTGTAGAGAATTTCTTTGTGGCCGCGGGCTTGGATGATGGCTTTGTCGCGAGTGCCATCGGGCCGGAGGAAGACGCGGTAGACGAACTCGATGTCGGTGGTTCGGCCCCAGCGGGCCATGAGGAAACGGGTGGAGGTGCCGCCGTCTTCGTTTGAAAAGATGACGGAGTATTGGAGGATGTTTTGGCCGTTTTCGGAGAGGGATTCGACGTAGGTGAGGAGTGGGATGTCGGTGAATTTGCCGATGGCGTTTTTGCGTTCGAAGAGGACGGGGGCATGGAGATGGACGGGGTCGGTGGTGGCGGTGAGGGTGATGGTGGAATTTGGGAGGGTTAGTTCGTGGCGGCCGGCGGGGAGGCGACCGAGGAAGACGGATTGGCGGGGGGCGACGAGGGGGAGTTGGAGCTTGGGGAGGCCGTTGAGGAGGAGGTTGGCGATGCGGGGTTGGGTTTGCCAGTCGGAGACGGGGGCGGAGATTTCGGCGATGACTTCGGCGGGTTTATCGAGTTGGATGGTGGCGGCGGAGAGGGGGAGGAAGCAGAGGAGGAGGATGGCGGAGAGGCGGGCAACTAGCTTGATGAGTTCGGGGGTGTGGACGGGTTTGGCGAGGACGGCGTCGACGTCTGGGGCGGTGGCGAGGTCGGCGGTCCAGCCGGAGAGGACGATGATGCGGGGGGAGGGCACGAGGGCGCGGAGATCGGCGATGAGGGCGAGGCCGTCGGCGGAGCGGGGGAGGCGGAGGTCCATGACGACGAGGGCGGGTTGATGGAGGCGGGCGAGATGGAGGGCGTCGGCGCAAGTGAGGGCACTGAAGACTTCGTGGCCGACATCGGCGAGGATGAGCGAACGGATTTCGAGCTGGTCGGGATCGTCTTCGACGAGGAGGAGCGTGGACATGGTTTTATTCGAACTCGATTTGGGCGATGACGAGTTGGGGGAGGCGTTGGTTCCAGGCGGGGGGGAGGTTGTCGAAGGGGAGGCGGAAGGATTTGGTTTCGCCGGGGGGGAGGCCGCCTTTGCTGGGTCGGACGATGGAGACGCGTTCGCGGGAGAGGGGCTGGCCGTAGGGGTCGGAGAAGATGCAGTTGAGCTCGATGAGCTTGACCTTGCGATCGCCTTTATTGGTGATTTTGCCCGTGATTTCGACGATTCGTTGGGAGACGAAGCTGTCGGTGGCTTTCATGTCGACTTCGGCGAGGTCGAGTTGGCGGACGTATTGTTTGGCGTCGGCGGAGATGGGGGCGGGGCCGGGGTCAGACTTGGGGCGGTTGGCTAGCCAGTAGGCGGCTGCGGCGAAGATTAGCAGGGTTATGGCGACGATGCGGATCATTCGGCACCGCTGATGGTCATTCCCCCGATGGCGAGGGTGGGGGCGGAGGTGGAGCCGCGGAAGTCGAGGTCGTTGCCGATGTGAAGAATATTTTCGAGCATCTGGCTGAGGTTACCAGCGATGGTGATTTCGGCGACGGGGAAGGTGAGTTCGCCGTTTTCGATCCAGAGGCCGGAGGCACCGCGGGAGTAATCGCCGGTGACGGTGTTGACGCCTTGGCCGATGAGTTCGGTGACGTAGAGGCCGGTGCCGACGGCGTGGATGATCTCTTTGGGGGTCATCGACCCGGGTTCGAGATAGAGGTTGCCGTGGCCGGTGCCGGGGCTGCCGGTGAGGCCTCGGGAGGCGTTGCCGGTGGTCGCCAGGCCGAGCTTGCGGGCGGTGTAAGTGTGGAGGAGATAAGTTTTGAGAACGCCGTTTTCGATGACGAGATGGCGGCGGCCGGGGACGCCTTCGTCGTCGAAGGGGGAGGAGCCGAAGAGGCCGGGAATGTTGGGGTCGTCGACGAGGGTGACGGAGGGGTGGGCGACGAGATGGTTGAGCTTGTCGAGGAGGAACGAACTCTTTCGGTAGATGGCGTCGCCCGAGACGGCGGAAAAGATATGGCCGACGAGGGAGCGGGCGACGCGGGGTTCAAAGACGATGGTGGTTTGCTGGGTGGGGACTTTGCGGGCGCCGAGGCGGCGGAGGACGCGTTCGGCGGCGAGGCGGCCGACGAGTTCGGGGGCTTCGAGTTTCGAGGGGTCGCGCCCGATGGAGTACCAGTAATCGCGCTCCATGCGGTCTCCAGATTTGGCGACGGGGACGGCGGAGAGGGAGCAGCTGGAAGAGCGGTAGCTGCCGAGGAAGCCGCGGGAGTTGGCGAAGACGCGGGTGCCGGAGTGGGAGTCGAAGGACGCTCCGTCGGAGTTGGTAATGCGGGGGTCGAAGGCGAGGGCGGCGGCTTCGGCGCGTTTGGCGATTTCGATTTTTTCGGCGGTGGAAAGGGTGTCGGGCGAATAGAGGCCGAGGTCGATTTCGAGCTGGCCGAGTTCGGACGCTTCGGGGAGGCCGGCGTAGGGATCGGCTTCGGTGATGCGGGCGATATCGATGGCGCTGGCGACCATCTGCTCGATGCCTTCGGGGGTGAGGTCGGAGGTGTAGGAGGAGCCTTGCTTTTGGCCGAGGAGGACGCGGATACCGGCGCCGCAGGAGTCTGCTTCCTTGATTTTTTCGACTTCGCCGAGGCGGACGGAGACGGAGAATTCGCTGCCGTCGGAGAGGGTGCATTCGGCGTCGGTGGCGCCGCTGAAGAGCGCCTGTTGGACGGCGTTGGCGGCGATGATGCGGAGTTCGGTTTCGGTCATTAGCGGGCGGTTCCTCCGACGGTCATTTTGTCGATGCGGACGGTGGGGATGCCGACGCCGACGGGGACACTTTGGCCTTCTTTGCCGCAGATGCCGATGCCTTGATCGAGCTTGAGATCGTTGCCGACCATGGAGATGTATTGGAGGGCCTCGGGGCCGTTGCCGATGAGGGTGGCGCCGCGGACGGGGCGGGTGAGTTTGCCGTTTTCGATGAGATAGCTTTCCGAGGCGGAGAAGACGAAATTGCCGGAGGTGATGTCGACCTGGCCGCCGCCGAAGTTGGCGCAGTATATGCCTTTGGGGACGCTGCGGATGATCTCTTCAGGGTCTGAGGAGCCGGCGAGCATGAAGGTGTTGGTCATGCGGGGCATGGGGATGTGTTGGTAGTTTTCGCGGCGGCCGGAGCCGGTGGATTGGGTGCCGGTGAGGCGGGCGGAGAGATGGTCAGTGAGGTAGCCGCGGAGGATGCCATTTTCGATGAGGACGTTATGACGGGTGGGGTTGGCTTCGTCGTCGACGTTGAGGGAGCCGCGGCGGCTATCGATGGTGCCATCGTCGATGACGGTGCAGAGTTCCGAGGCGACTTTTTGGCCGATGCGACCGGAGAAGGCGGAGGTGCCTTTGCGGGTAAAATCGGCTTCGAGTCCGTGGCCGACGGCTTCATGGAGAAGCACGCCGGGCCAGCCGGGGCCGAGGACGACGACGGATTCGCCGGCGGGGGCTTCGACGGCGGTGAGTTGGACGATGGCTTGGCGGACGGCTTCGAGGGCGTAGGCTTCAGGGGAGTTGGAGCCGGTGAAGAAATCGAGGCCGACGCGTCCACCGCCGCCGGAGTAGCCTTGCTGCGGGGTACCTTCGCCCTCGCGGGCTAGGACGCTGACGTTGAGTCGGGCCATGGGTTGACGGTCGAAGCTGAGTTTACCGTCGGAGGTGGCGATGAGGACGTGGCGGAGGGAGTCGGCGTAGGAGGCTTGGACTTGAATGACGCGGGGTTCTTTAAAGCGGGCGGCGGCGTCGGCGCGTTTGACGAAGAGGACGCGTTCTTCGAGGGGTTGGTCGATGGGGGCGCGGAGGACGGGGTAGAGATCGTGTTGGAGGGTGGGGGTGAGGCCGACGGTATCGACTTTGGAGGGGGAGTCAGCGATGCAGGCGGCGGTGGCGGCGGCTTTGAGGATTTTGGCGGGGCTGAGATCGTCGGAGTAGGCGTAGCCGGTGCGTTCGCCGCTGATGACGCGGACGCCGACGCCGAGGGAGACGCCCTGGGTGGCGGATTTGACGATGGATTCGTCGAGGGAGATGGAGGAGGTGGCGAGGTACTCGAAGTAGAGGTCGGCGTAGTCGGCACCTCGGTCGAGAGCTTGCCCGAGATAGCGATCGAGGTCGCGTTCTGAGATACCGAATTTTTGCCCGAAGAAGGAGCTAGAAAGGCCCATTCCCCTAGGGTAGCGTCATATGTCTCTGCCGCGCTAACGCGCTAGGACTCCATAGCGTTAACGCGGGTGGCGACGAGGAGTTGGAGATCGGCCATATTGAGAGCGACGCGTTCTTTTTGGCGGGGGGCGAGTTGTTCGTGGAACGCTTCGATGGCGTTGGGGGAGGGGAGATCGGGAAGAGGGCGGTTGGCGACGGAGAAGCCGAGGAGGTCAGCGCCTCGGGAGGCGTAATGGGTGAGGCCGAGGAGGGTGAAGTGGGCTTGGGTGAGGGGGGCGTGGTGGAGGCGCATGACCTCTGCCATGAAGGCGGGGAGGTTCCAAACGCCGGCGAGGTAGCCGCCGACTTCGCAGTGGTCTACGCCGTAGTAGGTGCGTTCGAGTTGGATGACGGGGGTGCCGGTGGAGGCGGCTTCGTCGAGGAGGGTGAGGTAGCGGGCGGGCGCCATGGTGATAAGGCCGAGGGCGCCGAGATCGTGAAGGATGCCGGCGGTGTAGGCTTCGGCGCCGTCGGCTTGGGTCCAATTGGCGAATTCATCGGCGAGGACAGCGACGGCGAGGCTGTGTCGCCAAGCGCGCTGGAGGGCGGGGATTTGGAGTGCGTTGCCGAGGTAGTTTTTGATGGCGACGGTGCAGGCGAGGGCTTTGGTGCGTTCGAGGCCGAGATAGGCGATGGCTTGGAAAACGCTGCGGACTTCCGAACGGAGGCTGAACATGGAGGAGTTAGCGATGCGGAGGACTTCGGCGGTGAGGACGCCGTCAGAGGAGATGAGTGTGCCGACGACTTTGAGATCGAGGTCTGAGCGGCCCATCATGGCGAGCAGGCGCGTGGAGACGGTGGGCAGAGCGGGGAGGTTCTGGAGCAACTGCGGGACGTCGGTGATGAGTGAAGTGTTGCTCGAATGTCGCGGGTCGATAGGTAACATCATGAGGGGCTTATCGGCCCATCGGGCCGGGGCTTTACGGAATTTTGAGAGCTACGGAGGGGGAGGAGAGTAGGCCGCGCCAGAGGTCGGGATGGACGCCGGACTGGTTGGCTTTGGGATCGACCCAGCGAGTTTATAGAGTCCTTTGGGTTGGTCGGCCCAGTCGAAGACGAACTGGCCCCAGCGGAGGATGTTGTCGGCGAGGGTGGCTTCGAGAAGAAGGACGGTGGAGCCGGGGGGGAGAACTTGGCGTTAGCGCGGCGGTCGGTGGGGGTGAGGGGGCCTTTGGGGCCGGTGATTTTGAGGGTGACGGGTTGGAGGCGCGGAGGGATTGGTTCTGGGAGAAGATGGTTTTGGGTGGTGTGCTGGCGGAGCCAGGCGGGGCCTTTGGCGATAGGGAGGATGTCGAGGCGGTCGAGGATGGGGTTATCGCGGACGGTGAGGAGATGGGTGAGGGCGATGGGCGGAAGAGGATGCCGCAACGGTTGACGCGTTTGGGGTATTTGGCTTTGTCGGTGCAGGCTTTGACGAAGACTGTTTTGTTGCCGTTGTCGACTTTGTGAGGTTCGTAGGCGGTGCCGGTGAAGGGTTTTGCTGGGGGAGGCGGCGACGTCGGCGGGCCCCCAGCACCGACTTCAAAACCACCTTCAATTTGTGGGCGGCTTTGTCGCGGATTATTCCAGCGGCGGGTGGCGACTCGCTTGGAGACTTCTTCGAGCAGCTTGCTTTTGGAGTAGCGGAGTGCGGCGTCGCCAACTTCGCGGGCCAACATACGACGGAGGGCATTGAGGGCGGTGTCGTGTTACTCACGACGATAGTGTTGCCGTTACTGCGAATGCGACCGTTCCTGGAGGAGGCCGAGAGAGGGGCATTCGTATTATGTCTCCCCTGACAGTTTACGCGCAAAACGTGCACTTTTTCCCTCAATTGCGCGATCCTTGTAAGACTATGACGATTGCTAGTCGCGTGGCCGCGGTCGCGTTGGTAATGTTTACGGTAAGAGCTGGGTGGGCTGATTCGATCCAGTGGGAGCCGCTGCTTCGGCAGTCAGCTTACTTTGCGGGGATCCAGCATGGATTCCGGCTGGGCACCGAGGCCGGAACGCGGCGGGGAATGAGGGGACCCCTGCTGAAGAATTACGCCAATAGCGTGGGGAGCTTGTCGGGTTGGGCGGACGGCGATAACGCTCTGGTGAATTATGTCGGCCATCCGATGCAGGGGGCGGTGAGCGGGTTCATTTTCGCGCAGAACGATCCTCGTTATCAGAAGGTAGAGTTCGGTAAATCGCGGGCTTACTGGAAGGGTCGATTGCGGGCGACCGCTTATTCATTTGCTTACAGTACGCAGTTTGAGATTGGGCCATTTAGCGAAGCTTCAATCGGGGCGATTCAATCGAGGTGGCCGCAGCAGGGGATGGTGGACCATGTGGTGACGCCAATGATCGGGTTGGGCTGGCAGGTGGCGGAGGACGCCGTCGACCGTTTGTTGATTCGAAAGCTGGAGGACCGGTTTGAGAATAATTGGGTTCGGATGATGGCGCGGAGTTGGCTGAACCCTTCGCGGAGCATGGCGAACCTGATGCGGGGGGCGGTGCCTTGGCATCGGGATTCGCGGAGCGGAATTCGGAGTTACCGGCGGGGGATGGTGGTGGCCGCGAGTTCGGAGCCGGACTCTGATCGGGAGACAACTCCGGTGCTGGAGTTTATGGCGCGTACGCAGGTGACGGCGTTGAGCGATGGACAATGCCTGGGCGGGGGTGCGCAGACTGCTTATCGGTTGACGCCGAGTCTGTATGCGGTGGTGGATGTCAGCGGTTGTAAGATGCTGGATCAACCGGCGAACGTGAGTGCGGATTCGTTGCAGTATATGGCGGGGTTCCAGTGGAAGTTTCGGCTGAAGTCGCGATGGAAGCCGCATTTGCAGTTCTTGGTGGGCGGGAACAAGACGACGCGGGAGGTGGTGGATGACGGGGCGAAGGAAAAGATCATGCAGCTGTTCAAAGGGACGGGGATGACGCTGCCGTACAACGAGTTTGCGGTGAAGACGGAAGCCAACGGGGTAGCGGTGGCCGCTGGGGCGGGGCTAGATTTGAAGGTGACGGAGGCGTTGTCGTTTCGGGTGGCGGGGATTGAGTATGTTCGGACTTTTAGTCGGGAACTCGAAGGGGTACGATCGCAGGAGGGTTTGCGGGCCTCAATGGGATTCGTGTTGACGATGGGGACATGGTGAAGATGGTGAACGATGTTTGAGGAGATGCGGGCGGTGGTGCGGCGGATTCCGTTTGGGAAGGTGGCGACCTACGGAGCGGTGGCGGAGTTGGCGGGCTTTCCGCGGGGGTCGCGGCAGGCGGCTTGGAGCTTGAAGCAGTTTGAGCCGGGGCTGCCGTGGCACCGGGTGGTGGGGAAGGCAGCGGCGAAGTTCGGGAAGGTGCTGCTGCGGGGGGCGAACGGGGTGGAGCAAGTGATGCGGCTCGAAGCTGAGGGCGTGGCGGTGATGGGCACGCGGATCAGCCTTGCGCAGTTTGGTTGGGACGGAAAGCCGGTTAGTCGACGAGGCGGTCGTAAGCGGGCAGGGTAAGGGCTTCGGCGCAGTCATGGCCGGTGATTATGTCGGCCATGATGGTGGCAGGGTGGAGCAGGTGATGGGGCTCGAGGCTGAGGGCGTGGCGGTGATGGGCACGCGGATCAGCCTTGCGCAGTTTGGTTGGGACGGAAAGCCGGTTAGTCGACGAGGCGGTCGTAAGCGGGCAGGGTAAGGAATTCGGCGCAGTCGTGGCCGGTGACCATGTCGGCCATGATGGCGGCGGCGGTTTCGAAATGGCCTTCACGGGTGCTGCGGAGGCGGGCCGATTCGGCGGCGACGACTGCGCGGGCGAGGTCCGCCGTGATGACGGTGCCATCGTCGGTCGTAGCGCCGTGGCGAACCCACTGCCATACCTGAGAGCGGGAGATTTCGGCGGTGGCGGCGTCTTCCATCAGGTTATAAATGGGTACGCAGCCGGAGCCGCCGAGCCAGGCTTCGAGATACTGCAGGCCGATGTCGACGTTCTGGCGGAGGCCTTCGAGGGTGATCGTGCCGGCGACGGGTTTGAGTAAGTCGGCGGCCGCGATGTGGACGGGTGGTTGGGGGACGTGGATTTGGTTGGGCGTGGTCATGCCTTCGTCGAAGACCTGACGGGCGATGGGGATGAGGCCGGGGTGGGCTACCCAGGTGCCATCGTGGCCGGCGCGGACTTCACGGAGCTTGTCGAGGCGCACTTTTTCGAGCGCTGCGGTGTTGGCTTCCGGATCGTTTTTGATGGGGATCTGTGCGGCCATGCCGCCCATGGCATGGATGCCGCGGCGGTGGCAGGTTTGGATGAGGAGTTGGACGTAGGACTTCAGAAAGTGGCTTTCCATCGTGACCTGCGCGCGGTTGGGCATGAGCAGTTCGGGGCGGTGGCCCAGCTTTTTGATGAAGCTGAAAATGTAGTCCCAGCGGCCGCAGTTCAGGCCCGCGGAGTGGTCGCGGAGTTCGTAAAGGATCTCGTCCATCTCGAACGAGCCGAGGATGGTTTCGATGAGGACGGTGGCCCGGATGCTGCCTTGGGGGATGCCGCAGTAGTTCTGGGCGAAGACGAACACGTCGTTCCAAAGGCGAGCTTCGAGGTGGCTTTCGAGCTTGGGGAGGTAGAAGTAAGGGCCGGAGCCGCGGGCGAGGAGCTCGGCGGCGTTGCGGAGGAAATACAGGCCGAAATCGAAGAGCGAGGCCGAGATGGGCTTGCCATCAATGAGCACGTGGCGTTCGACGAGGTGCCAGCCGCGGGCGCGAACGAAGAGGACGGCGGGCTTGTCGTTGAGCTTGTACTGCTTACCTTCGGGGCTCGTAAAAGAGATGGTTCGGCGGATGGCTTCCGAGAGATTGACCTGGCCGAGGAGGTTGTTGGACCAGGTGGGCGAGTTGGCGTCTTCGAGGTCGGCCATGAAGACGTGGGCACCGGAGTTGAGGGCGTTGATGACCATTTTGCGGTCGACGGGGCCGGTGATTTCGACGCGGCGGTCGAGAAGATCGGCAGGGATGGGGGCGACTTTCCAATCGGCGTCGCGGATGGCTTGGGTCTCCGGGAGGAAGTCCGGGAGTTCGCCGGCCTGAAGGCGGGCGTCGCGGGCGTGGCGGGCGGCGAGGCGCTGTTGGCGCGTCGGCTCGAACTGGTCCGAAAGGGCGAGGAGGAAAGCGAGGGCTTCCGGCGTTAGAACGCCTTCGGCTCCGGCGGGGATGCTGGATGTGATTTGAATTCGGTTTAGGGACATGGGGAGTTAGGAGAGGATGGCCTTGACGACTTCGCCGTGGACATCGGTGAGGCGGAAGTGGCGGCCTTGGAATTTGTACGTGAGTTTGGTGTGATCGACGCCGAGTTGGCGAAGGATGGTGGCGTGAAGGTCGTGGACGTGGACGGGATCTTTCACGATGTTGTAGGAGAAGTCGTCGGTTTGGCCGAAGCTGATACCGGGTTTGATGCCGCCGCCGGCGAGAAAGACGGAGAAGCAGCGGGGATGATGATCGCGGCCGTAGTCGTCGGCGGTGAGCTTGCCTTGGCTGTAGACGGTGCGGCCGAACTCGCCGCCCCAGACGACGAGCGTTTCGTCGAGGAGCCCGCGTTCGGCGAGATCTTCAATGAGCCCGGCGGTGGGCTGGTCGACGTCGCGGCATTGGTTGACGATTTGTTTGGGGAGGTGGTTGTGCTGGTCCCAGCCGCGATGGAAGAGCTGGATGAAGCGGACGCCGCGTTCGGCGAGGCGGCGGGCGAGGAGGCAGTTGGCGGCATAGGAGCCGGGTGTGCGGGCTTCGGGGCCGTAGCGGGCGAAGACGTGGTCGGGCTCCTTCGAAAGATCGGTGAGTTCGGGGACGGACGTTTGCATGCGGAAGGCCATTTCGTACTGGGCGATGCGCGTCGAGATTTCGGGGTCGCCGGTTTCGGCTAAGTTGAACGTGTTCAATTTCGCGAGATCGTCGAGGTAGCGGCGGCGGGTATTGGGGGTGACTCCTTCGGGGTTTTTGAGGAAGAGAACGGCGTCTCCGTTGGACCGGAACTTGACTCCCTGGTATTTTGACGGGAGAAAGCCGCTGCCCCAGAGGCGGTCGTAGAGGGGCTGGTCGGCGAGATTGCCCGTTCCTTGCGAGATCATAACGACGAAGGCGGGGAGGTCCTTGTTCTCGCTGCCGAGGCCGTAGGAGAGCCAGGCGCCGATGGAGGGGCGTCCGGCGATTTGGAAGCCGGTCTGGAAGAATGTAACGGCGGGGTCGTGGTTGATGGCTTCGGTGTGAAGGGATTTGACGAAGCAGAGGCGGTCGGCGACTTTGGCGATGTGGGGGAGGAGGCTGCTGACCCAGGCACCGGACTGGCCGTGTTGGGCGAAGGCGAATTGGGAGGGGGCGAGGGGGAAGCTGGTTTGGGTGGCGGTCATGCCGGTGAGGCGTTGGCCTTGGCGGACGGAGGCGGGGAGTTCGGTGCCGCGGAGTTTGGCGAGGGCGGGTTTATAGTCGAAGGTTTCGAGTTGGGAGGGGGCACCGGATTGGAAGAGATAGATAACGCGTTTGGCTTTGGGGGCGAAGTCGGTGGCGCCGTTGACGATAGAGGCGATGGCGGCGGCGGAGAGGAAGTCGCGGCGTTTCATTGTTTGGTGATTCCTTCGTCGAGGTTGAGGAGGAGGCTGGCGAGGAGGGTGTGGGCGGCGAGGTCGGAGACGTTGAGGGTTCCATTGCGGGGCGAATCGCCGTGAGCGAGGAGGTTGCGGGCGGCTAGTTCGTCCTGGCGGTAGGTGTGGCGATGGGTTTCGAGGGCGTCGGCAAGAACGGCGAGTTCGGATGGGGAGGCGGGGCGACCGGTGACGAGGCGGAAGCCGTAGGCGAGGCCGTCGGGGCGGGCCATGAGTTTTTCGGCGAGGCGGCGGGCGCTTTCGAGGAACGTGACGTCGTTCATGAGGTTTAGGGCTTGGAGGGGGGTGTTGGTGCGGGATTCGCGGACGGAGCAGATTTCGCGTCCGGCGGCGTCGAAGTTGGCCATGGTGGGGGGCGGGGAAGTGCGCTTCCAGAAGGTGTAGACGCTGCGGCGATAGAGGGCGTCGCCGGAGTCGGGTTTGTAGTCCTCACCGCCGGAGAGTTCTTTCCAGAGGCCGGCGGGTTGATACGGTTTGACGGAGGGGCCGCCGGTTTTTTCGACGAGGAGGCCGGAGAGGTAGAGGGCTTGGTCGCGGACGGCTCCGGCGTCGAGTCGGAGGCGGGGGCCGCGGGCGAGGAGGCGGTTTTCCGGGTCGCGGGTGAGGAGATCGGGGGTAACCTTCGAGGCTTGGCGGTAGGTATCGGAGAGGAGGATGGTTCGGAGGAGGTGTTTGACGTTCCAGCCGGAATCCATGAACTCGACGGCGAGCCAATCAAGGAGTTCGGGGTGGGAGGGCCATTCGCCTTGGGCTCCGAAATCTTCGGAAGTTTTGACGAGGCCGACGCCGAAGAACGATTGCCAAAAGCGGTTTACGGTGACGCGGGCGGTGAGCGGATTTGAGCGCGAGACGAGCCAGCGGGCGAGGTCGAGGCGGTTCGAGATGGGTTCGTTTTGCAGGATGGCGGGTACGCCGGGGGAGACTTTTTCGCCGGGGTGATCGTAAGCGCCGCGGAGGAGGATATGGGCGTCAAGGGGCTTGCCGGTTTCCTGCATGACCATGACGGTGGGGACTTCGTCGAGGAAGGCGTCGCGTTCTCGGCGAAGGTTTGTGACTTCGGCCCAGGATTTCTCGTCGGACATTTCGAGGAATTGGCGGCGTTTGGCTTCTTCGCCTTGCGCGGTGCCGGCGAGGAAGGCGACTTCGAGCGGGGGGAGGGCTCGGGCGAAGATTTGGACGTTGGGCGTCGAGAGGACGAAGGGTTCTTTGACGAGGAAATCCTGGTTGAGTTCGTCGACTAGGACGCGGACTTTTTCAGGTTGGCCGTCGATGTAGATTTTGATGCCGGCGGCGAGTTTGGAGCCGTCGTAAGTGAAGGCTACGTGATGCGATTGGCCGGGTTGGAGCTTTCGTTCGGTTTCGACGCGGAGGGCGTCGTCGAGCCAACGGAGGACGAGATTAACTTGGAGGTGGCCGTCTTTGAGTTCGAAGCGGAGGCCGGCGGATTCGGCTTCGGGGAGGGCTTTTGAGATGATGTTGGCGGTGGGGGTGGGGACGGTGAAGCGGGCGGCGATGGAGAAGCGGGCGGTGTAGTGGGGGACGTATTTTTCGGGGGTGGTGAGGTCGAGTGTCGGCTTCCAGGTGAGGGCACTTTTGGCACGACCGGGGCGGAGGCGGGATTCGGCGGCGGCGAGTCGGCGGTCGATGTCGGCGAGTTTTTCTTGTTGGGGCGGGGTGGGGGCGTGGATGAAGGGCGGGGTGTTGCCGAATTTGAAGTAGCGGCCGCGTTCGCCAATGTTGTGGAAATAGGCGTAAAGCTGGTAGAACTCTTTCTGGGTGAAGGGGTCGTACTTGTGATTGTGGCAGCGGGCGCAGCCGATGGTGGAGCCGAGGAAGACGGTGGAGAGGGTTTCGACGCGGTCGGCGGCGTATTCGGCGAGGTACTCTTCGGCGACGATGCCGCCTTCGCCGTTGCCGCGATGGTTGCGTTGGAAGCCGGTGGCGATTTTTTGGTTCAGTGTGGCGTTGGGGAGGAGGTCGCCGGCGACTTGTTCGATGACGAATTGATCGAAGGGTTTGTTTTCGCGGAAAGAGTCGAGGACCCAGTCGCGCCAGCGCCACATTTGGCGTTCGCCGTCGGTTTGGTAGCCGTTGGAATCGGCGTAGCGGGCGGCGTCGAGCCAGCGGGCGGTGAGGCGTTCGGCGTAGCGGGGGCTTTGGAGGAGACGGTCGACGGATTGTTCGTAGGTGAGGCCGTCGAATTCGCTGGGGCGGGGGGGGAGGCCGGTGAGGTCGATGGCGGCGCGGCGGAGGAGGG
>JANXMS010000491.1 GCA_025354525.1 Acidobacteriota bacterium | reverse complement strand
CGTACTGCGAGCAGACAAGGAACCACGGCAGGGTGAACGCCCAGGCGCCGACGCCGGGACCCAGGCTGAGGGCGATGACGAACGAACCCGCCGCAATCCGGTGGGGGCCCGAGCGCAGCCCAGCGCCACGAAGGACTCCTCGACCGAGCGGAACGATCACGAACACCGCCAGCGCCAGGACAGTCATGGACGGTGCCCCCCGTCTCTACGAAAAATACGCCGGCCACGACAACAATCGAGACTTCTATATGGCCAACCTCCGCGAGTCCGTCAACATGAACCGGCAACTCTTCATCGAATGGTTCCCGCAAATCATGTACAACCACCATCAGACCGGACCCCTCGGAACCGTCATCTTCGCCCCCCCTTTCCGCGATCCCTTCAACTACAATTTCGATCCGCTCATCGTCACCTCCATCGACCTCGTCGGTGCCGCCATGCACTCCCGCTTCATCCAGGAAGATAAACCCGGCTCCACCATGCGCCGCGGTGCCGCTTACTCCACCTGGTACAACGGCGGGCTCCGCACCACCACCTACTTCCACAACATGATCGGCCTCCTCACCGAAATCATCGGCTCCCCCACCCCCATGGAAGTCGCCTTCGTCCCCAACCGCCAGCTCCCCGCCGGCGACCAGCCCTTCCCCATCGCACCCCAACAATGGCACTATCGCCAGTCCATTGACTACTCAATCACCGCCAACCGCGCCGTCCTCGACCTCGCCTCCCGCTACCGCGAAACCTTCCTCTACAACATCTGGAAAATGGGCAAAAACTCCCTCGACCGCGGCAGCAAGGACACCTGGACCACCACCCCGTCCAAGGTCGACGCCGTCAAAGCCCTCATCGCCAAGGACCAGCCCGCCGGCCCTCAAGCCGCCGCCGCCCCCGCAAGATTCTACGAGTCCATGAAGCAGCCCGATCTCCGCGATCCCCGCGGCTACATCCTCTCCGCCGCCCAGCCCGACTTCCCCACCGCCGTCAAGTTCATCAACGCCCTCGTCAAAGCCGGCATCCAAATCCACAAGGCCTCCGCCCCGTTCTCCACCGCGGGCAAAACCTATCCCGCCGGCTCCTACGTCGTCAAAACCGCCCAGGCCTTCCGGCCACACGTCCTCGACATGTTCGAACCGCAAGATCACCCGAACGACTTCCAGTACGAAGGTGGCCCGCCCATCCCGCCTTATGACAACGCCGGCTGGACCCTCGCCTACCAAATGGGCGTCAACTTCGATCGCGTTCTCGAACCCTTCGACGGACCCTTCACGAAGCTCCCCTGGGGCGTCCTCGAAAAGCCCCCTGTCGGCAAAATCGAAGGCTCCGGCGCTGGCTATCTCATCAGCCACAAGGTCAACGATTCGTTCATCCTGACGAACCGGCTCATCGCCGCCAAGGAAGACGTTTACTGGCTCAAGCAAGGCATAAAAGACGATGCCCTCTACGGACCCGGAGCCCTCTACGTCCCCGCCAAGCCTTCCACCAAGGCCATCATTGAAAAGGCCGCCGCCGAGTTCGGCTTCAACGCCAAAGCCGTCGCCGCCCGCCCCACTGGCGAGGTCATGAAACTCTCCGCCCCCCGCATCGCCCTCTGGGACCAGTTCGGCGGCTCCATGCCCTCCGGCTGGGTCCGCTTCCTTCTCGAGCGCTTCGAGTTCCCCTTCGACGTGCTCTATCCCCAAGGAATCGACGCCGGCAACCTTCGCCAGAAGTATGACGTCATCCTCTTCGTCGGCGGGGCCATCCCCCGCGCTCGCAACCAAGGCCCCGAAACCGGTCGTGGCGGCGGACGCGGTGGCGATCCCAGTCGCGACAAAGTCCCCGCGGAATTCCAACCGTGGCTCGGCCGCGTCAGCGAAGAAAAGTCCATCCCCCAACTAAAAACGTTCATGGATTCCGGCGGCACCGTCATCACCATCGGCTCCAGCAACAATCTAGCCGCCCAACTCGGCCTCTCTGTTAAGAACGCTCTTGTCGAACGCGGTCGCGACGGCCGCGAACGGCCCCTCCCCCGCGAGAAGTATTACATCCCCGGCAGCATTCTCCAGGCCAACGTCGACAACACCCAACCAGCCGCCTACGGCCTCGACGACAAAGTCGACTTCTTTTTCGACAACAGCCCCGTCTTTAAGCTCGCCCCCGATGCGGCCGCCAAAGGCGTCAAACCCATCGCCTGGTTCGCCAGCGCAACGCCGCTCCGCAGCGGTTGGGCCTGGGGCCAGCAGTATCTCGAAGGCGGCGTCGCCGTCGCTGAAGTCCCCGTCGGAGAAGGTAAACTCATGATGATGGGTCCGGAAATCACCTTCCGCGCCCAGCCCCACGGCACTTACAAACTGCTCTTCAACTCCCTGTTCCTGAGCACGGCAACCACCCAACAATAGGAAACACAACACCATGTCTGTTCTCGAAATCGCCAAGGAACTCCTAAGACTTTGCCAATCCGGCCAAAACTTCGTCGCCATGGAAACGCTTTACAGCGACGACATCGTCAGTGTCGAGGCCGATGGCTCCGCCCCCTACGTCGGAAAAGCCGTCGTGATTAAAAAGAGCGCCGATTGGGTCGCCGCCCATGAAATCCACTCCGGAGTGGCCGCCGGCCCTTACGTCAACGGAAACCAGTTCATGGTCCGTTTCACCTTCGATATCACCATCAAGGCCAAGGGCCTTCGCCTCACGATGGACGAAATGGGACTCTACACCGTCGCTGACGGAAAGATCATTCGCGAAGAATTCTTCTACGCCCAGGCCTAGAAACTAACAACCCAACCCCCAACGCAGACAAGCGCCCCGTACCCCCGAGGCGCTTCTCGGCGTTTACCGGATATTTTGTCGGTAAGCCCGCCGTCATCGCCAAAAGCGCTGGCTGGGCAGCCGCCCACC
>JANXMS010000488.1 GCA_025354525.1 Acidobacteriota bacterium | reverse complement strand
CCAAGCGGATGAGACGACGGTGCCGGTGCAACGACCGAGGGAGAAAAAGGGGAAGAATCACCAGGTCTACTTATGGCAGTTCGGGAGTCCGGGCGGAGATGGGGGACGGGGGGGGGCCGATGGTATTTCGGTTTGCGTTGGGACGCAGCGGCGAGGTGGCACGCGGGTTTTTAAGCGATTATGCTTTGTTATTGTAGACCGACGGGTGCGCCGGAGACAACCACGTTGGCGAGGTGGGTATGGTGCATGCGGGTTGTTGGGCGCATGCGCGTCGGTACTTTATCGACGCGGTGAAGGTGCATCGCCAAGATGAGTTGGCGGCGGAGTTTGTGCGCCGAATCGACGAACTACTTGCGGTGGACCGGGTGGCCCGTGCGTGCGGTTTATCGCATTCGGAGCGGGCGGAGTTGCGTCGGGAGAAGTCGACGAAGAAAGTGGCGGACATACGGGAACGCTTGGAGGCGGAGCGCCATAGGGTGTTGCCGAAGAGTAAGTCGGGGGAGGGGGTGGGTTATAGGTTGGGGCAGTGGGGGCTCTTGACGCGATTCTTGGAGCATCCGGAGCGAGAGTTCGAACAATTTGGCGGAGAATTCGATGCGCCCGCCGGTGTTGGGGAGAAAGAACTGGATCCATGTGGGGAGCGTTGAGGCGGGGCCGAAGGTGGTGGAGAGTTGCCGGAGGATGGGGATTCCGGTGCGGCAATATTTGCTGAGGGTGCTTCCGGGGATGGGCGACCGGAAGGTGAGCGAGGTGGCGGCTGCGGCAGGCTTAGCCGAGTTTAAGGAAATCCGGAAGGCTGGGGATGGCCGAACGCGTACACTCCTCCAGGCGGTAGATCTCGACTCCGAGTTCCCGAGAGAGCGCATCCATCGGTTCTCCTCGTAATCGGCGGAGGGCCGCCTCGCGCTTTCGGACAACGGTCCACCGCTGATTGGGCCCGAGAGCACCGGTCGCGGTCGCCGGTTCCGGGGCGGCGGAACCCATTGTGTCTTTCATCTCTTTTACCACTACTCTTAGTCTGCTTGGATCTCGGTCAGTAAGCCAACCTAGTGTTTAGAAAAACCGGGGCCACTAGAGAATCTTTAGCCTTCCTTTAAATTTCGCAGAATACGAGAGAACCATCATTAAATCCTCCGGCCGGAGCTGCTTCACGACGCCGGTGCAGCCCGTCGTAAGGCGAGCCTACGAAGCCTTCGGGCCGGAGCGGATCGTTTGAAACAAATCGCTGTTCGCCGAACACTGGGCTTTCGTTTCGGCGACCGATCAGGCCAAAATCCGAGGCCAACACGCGGCGCGGATTGACAAGTTCTAGAGAATCTTTAGCCTTCCTTTAAATTTGGCAGAATACGAGAGGACCATCATTAAAGACTCCGGCCGGAGCTGCTTCACGACGCCAGTGCAGCCCGTCGTAAGACGAGCCGACCACGCCTTCGGGCCGGAGCGGATCGTTTGAAACAAAGCGCTGTTCGCCGAACACTAAGCTTTCGTTTCGGCGACCGATCAGGCCAAGATGAGAGGCCAAAACGCGGTGCGGATTTACAAGTTCTAGGAAATCTTTTGCACTCCTTTACATCGAGTTCAAGGCCGAAGCGGCTACAGTAGGGTTCAAGGCATCATGCTCCGAATCACTATACTTTTCGCCCTGGCAACTTTAGCTTTCGCCCAGCCCCGTCGCGGCGGCCCCGCGCTTCAACTTCTGGACACGGACAATGACGGAGTCATCTCCGCCGCCGAATGGAAAAACGCTCCGACGGCGCTCGCCAAACTCGACGCCAATGGCGATGGCCAGATCACCGCGGACGAACTACGGCCTCCGGGCCGCCCCCCCGCCGAGGACGACATGGTGAAGACGCTGATGGCGTTTGACAAGAACAACGACGGCAAGCTTTCGAAGGCCGAACTCCCGGAGCGGATGCATGGGATGCTGACTCGTGGCGATAAGGACGGCGACGGGTTTCTGACAACCGCGGAATTGCAGGCGATGACGCCTCCCCGGCCGCAAGAGGGAGAAGACCACGGCCCCCGCGGCGGCGGGATGATGCGGATGGACCCCATCCTGGCAGCCATCGACTCCGACAAAGACGGCACGATCTCCGCGGCGGAGTTAAAGAACGCTGTGGCCGCTCTAAAGCCGCTCGACAAAGACAACGACGGTCAACTCTCCGGCGAAGAGATCCGACCGGCCTTCGGCGGACGGGGCCCCGGTCGCGGCGAACGGAAGGAACACGACTAATGACTCGCCGCCAGCTCTTGCTCGCTTCACTTGGTCCCAAGCAGGATACGCTTTTCAGCTACGGCCACGAGAATGTGCTGGGCACCTCGCTCGACCTGACCTTCCTCGCGCGTAGCGAAGCCGACGGCGAACGGGCCGAAGCGGCTGCTCTCGCCGAGATTGATCGCCTGCGAGCGGTGCTGAGCACTTGGGATCCGACCTCGGAAGCCAGCCAATGGCTTCGTTCGCGGAACGAACCCATTGCGGTATCGGAAGACCTTTGGGCGGTACTTTCGGCCTATGACCACTGGCGGAATCGTTCGGGTGGCCTGGTCGACCCGGCGGTCGCGGTGGCGGGGGAACTCTGGGTGCAAGGCCGAGTTCCCTCCCCCGCCGAGCGGACTGCGGCAGTGGCGCAAATCCAGCAGCGGCACTGGCTGCGAAACGAAGCCAATCGAACCGCCTCCCGGCTATCGACGACGCCGCAAGTGTTCGGCAGTTTGGCGAAAAGCTATGTGCTTGATCGGGCGGCCGAGGCCGCTTTGGCGACTCCGATTTTAGGGGCAATGATCAACCTGGGGGGCGACCTGGTCGTCCGCGGAGATCTGAGCCAAGCGATCGACGTCCGCGACCCGAACGAAGGAACCGCGGCACGGCTGGCCGTGCAGGATCGGGCAGTGGCAACCAGCGGCGATTATCGGCGTGGCTACTTGATTGGAGGCCGCCAGTATTCTCATCTTCTCGACCCCCGCACCGCGGGCACGGCGACGGCGGTACGCAGCGCAACGGTCATCGCGCCCGATGCGGTGACGGCCGGGGCGCTGGCCACCGCGATGGCGGTGGCCGAAGTCGCCGAAGGCGAACGCCTCGCCCGCTCAGTGCCCGGCGTGGCATATCTTCTGCTAGCAGCAAACGGCCGCAGGGTCTCGAGTCCCGGCTGGGCCGCGTTCGTGCAAGCACCGCCCGCGAAGTCGAGTGAAATGGAACTCGCTGTCAACTTTGAACTGGCTCGCATCGACGACCAACGGTACCGCCGCCCCTACGTGGCCGTGTGGATCGAAGACTCCGACATGTTCCCCATCCGTACGCTGAGCTTTTGGGTGCAGAAGGCGCGGTGGTGGCCAGATCTGAAGGGCTGGTATCGCGGCGACAAACTGCGATCAATGGCTGAAGGAACCGAAATCGCCGCGACCATCGCGAGCGCGACGCGAGCCCCCGGCAAGTACACCGTGAAGTGGGACGGCAAGGACGCCAAGGGCCAAGCCGTGAAGCCGGGCAAGTACGTCATCTGCATTGAAACCGCGCGCGAGCACGGCACCTATCAACTGATCCGTCACGAAATGGAGTTCAACGGCACCCCGAAAACGGTGCCGCTTTCTGGCAATGTCGAAATCGCTTCTGCTTCCCTTGAATACCGCAAAGCCGCTCGGTGAGCCAGCCCCGCGCACGCGCGGACAACTGAGTCGGCGCACGGCAACGGTTTCGCGTTGGCTACATATTTACCTCTCGATGGTCAGCTTTGCGCTGCTGCTGTTCTTTGCGGTCACCGGGCTGACGCTGAACCACAGCGACTGGTTTGCGCCCCAAATGCGGACCCATCAGGTGCGGGGTCAAGTGCCGCCCGCGTGGCTCAAGCCGGAGCTAGCGAAGCTCGAAATCGTGGAACACTTGCGGAAGAATCACGGCATCAAGACCGGTCTGAGCGAGTTCCGCGTGGACGATAGCCAACTCGGCATTGCCTTCAAGGGCCCCGGTTATTCGGCCGACGTTGTGCTCGACCGCGCGACCGGCAAGTACGACGTGACGGAGACGAAAATGGGCCTGGCGGCGGTGATGAACGACCTGCACAAGGGACGCGACACGGGACCGGCCTGGAGCCTGTTTCTGGACGTTTCAGCTGGGTTGATGGCCGTCGTATCCTTCACGGGACTGGTGCTGATGTGGTTCCTGCAACGGAAACGGATGGCAGGCCTGATCACGACGGCGGCGGGGGCTTTGGGCTGCTATCTCGTCTACGTGATCTGGGTTCCGTAGCTACTTCGTCAACACTTGCCTTTAAAGACCCCGGTTATTCGGTCGACGTTGTGCATGACCGCGCGACCGGCAAGTACGACGTGACGGAGACGAAAATGGACGTGGCGGCGATGAGGAACGACCGGCACAAGAGCCGCGACACGGGCCGGCCTGGAGCCTGTTTCTCTGGACGTGGTTCCTGAAAAGGAAACGGATGGCAGGCCTGGTCACGACGGCGGCGGGGGCTTTGGCCTGCTCAACACTCGCCTTCAAAGGCCCCGGTTATTCGGCCGACGTTGTGCTCGACCGCGCGACCGGCAAGTACGACGTGACGGAGACGAAAATGGGCGTGGCGGCGGTGAGGAACGACCGGCACAAGAGCCGCGACACGGGACCGGCCTGGAGCCTGTTTCTGGACGTGGTTCCTGAAAAGGAAACGGATGGCAGGCCTGGTCACGACGGCGGCGGGGGCTTTGGCCTGCTATCTCGTCTACGTGATCTGGGTTCCTTAGCTACTTGGCCGTGGCAATGGCGGACCCACCGCCGCGACGGCGATCCGGCTGATTCCAGCTCCCGTTGAACCGATTGCCGCGTATTGCTCTCTCTTCCTTACCTACTTCAAACAGCGAGCAGGCCTACTTGGTCAACACGACGTCGACGTTTATAGCAAGTCTTGACTTAACAGAGGGCAAATCCGCGACGTCTGAAGAGATTAGCAGCAATGTCGGGAGAGAGGAAGGGGGAGAGAGCCTCGGCGAGATCGACGACAAGCGCATGCATTGACGGGGCCTTGAGCTGGGACAAACGTAGTTTGCGGTCCGCCCAATACGGGGCCGGTAGTTCGGGTTTCCAGAACGCCTCCCTTAAGGCGGGTATCGCTCTAGAAGTTGGTTGGCGAGCGTTGGTAAAGCCGACCCTTCGGCCGGGGCGACCACCGCGTCGACCAGAGTGCCCGCTCGTTTCGAAGCCCCCTATTCGATTCCAGATTCAGTCCAGTGCAGCAGCTCCAAGAACCGATTATCGCGTATTGCTTTCTCGTCCTTACCAACGAGCAGACCTACTTGGTCAACACTTCGTCAAGGTTCAGCAGTTGGTTCGCGAGCATCGTCAAAGCCGCGCCTTCGGCCGGGCCGACCGCCGCGTCGACCGGAGTCGCCCCGGCGCTCATCAGCTTTTTCGCGTCCGCGAGATTGGCGTCGTAGTAGCGCACATACTCCTGATACGACCTCTTGGCGATCAGCCGTTCGGCCGCCGCTAAAGGCCGACCGAGAACAGCCCCAGCCAGGAAATCGGCCCGCGGATCGAACTCCGTCGAAACCTTATAAGCGCGCTGCCCAAGCACCCGCGCCGCTTCAACAAACTGCACGTCGTTCATCGTGACGAGCGCTTGCAACGGCGTGTTGGTGCGCTCGCGGCGGACGGTGCATGCCTCGCGAGTCGGTGCGTTGAAGATCTCCATGCTGGCCGGCGGAGCGCTGCGTTTCCAAAACCAATAAACGCTGCGACGGTAAAGTTTGTCGCCGCGATCGGCTTGGTAGAAGCGGGTGTTCGAGCCGTTCATGGCGACCGTTTCCCAGACGCCCCCAGGCTGGTAAGGCTTCACGCTGGGCCCGCCAATTTCTCCGGCGAGCAAGCCGCTGGCGGCGAGGGCATAGTCGCGGACCATTTCACCATCCATACGGAAGCGAGGGCCGCGGCTCAGCAACCGATTCTCCGGATCCTGCGCGAGCTTTTCGGGCGTAGTGACGGCGGCTTGGCGATACGTCGACGAGAGCATCACCTGCTTATAAAAACGCTTCACGTCCCAGCCGCCTTCTCGAAACTCAACGGCGAGCCAGTCGAGCAACTCCGGGTTCACCGGGGCTTGGCCTTGGCTGCCGAAGTCTTCCGCGGTGCGAACCAAGCCGTCGCCGAACAGCTCCTGCCACATGCGGTTCACGGCGACGCGGGCCGTCAAAGGGTTCTCAGGCTTCAGCAACCATTGAGCGAGGCCCAAGCGATTCCGCGGAAGATCGGCCCCCATCGGCGGCAAGACACTCGGCGTGTTGGCTTCCACCTTTTCGCGCTTCTGGTCGTAGGCCCCGCGATAAAGAATGTTGGCGAAGGGCAGGGAGCCGGCCCGTTCCTGCATGACGTGAGTGACCGCTCCGCGACGGGCGATGGCCTTGGCTTCGCTCTGTAATTTCGCTTGTTCAGCGGCGAGCTTAGGGTAAGTTTCGTCCCGGTGGAAGAGGTAGTAAGTCCGCAACGCTTCGCGGGCTTCGCCTTTGCGAATGGCGGGCCAATCGGCCAGAACGCGGGCTTCGGTTTCGCTCACGACACGCTTCAAAATGCGGAAGTCGGCGATCTCTCCACCAGCGAGCGACTTGCCGAGAAGCAGCGGCGACGCAGAGTCGATCCGTCCAGGGAGTTGGACATTTTGGTTGCCGGCACCCTGCGTGGGAACTGCCTTGCCGTTCAAGTAGAGGCTGAGGCCGGACTGGTGACGAGTGCCATCGTAGGATACGACGAGATGGTTCCAGGAGCCCTGGGCCATTTGACTGAGATGGCTGGCGCGGATTTCGATATTCTTGCCTTCATCGCCGATCAGGCGGAACGAAGGTACGCGCGAGCCGACGTCGATCGTCCAGCCGCGGCCCTTGTCGTCGGCGTTCTGGTGCGCCGCGATCGTGTAGGTCTGCTCGGTTTTGGGGAAGAAGAAAGAGACGGCAATGGTGAAGGCCTGATCGGCCAAAAGGCGCGGTGCCTTGACGGCCGCAACGCCCTCATTTGTTTCGAAACGCAGGGGAGCTTTCAGAACGTAGATCTCGTCCTTTGCGCCGAGCGGGGCTCCGGCGATGGACTTGCTTCGGGACGAACGAAGCCACTGTTCGAACTTCGGGTCGACCGTAGTCCGGCGCTGATCGAGCTTGGCTTGCAGAGTTCGGCGCCCGGCCGAGACTTGGTCCCAACGCTGACGATCTTCCGGGTGGGGAACAACCAGAACGGGTGGGGTATCGGGGATGTTATCGTCCATCACGTTCTGCGTGGTGTTCCGAAAGAAGGCACCCAGGGAGTAGAAGTCTTTCTGGGTGATGGGGTCGAACTTATGGTTGTGGCAGGCGGCGCAACCGACGGTCATGCCGAGCCAGACGGCACCGACGGTATCGGCCCGGTCCTTGGCGTAGATTTCGGCGTACTCGTCTTCGATCAAACCGGCTTCGTTGGTGGTGGGGTTGCAGCGCTGGAAGCCAGTGGCGACGCGTTGGTCGAACGTTGGGTTGGGCAGAAGGTCGCCGGCGAGCTGCTCGGAGGTGAAGCGGTCGAAGGAGAGGTTGCGATTGAAGGCGGCGATGACCCAATCGCGATAGGGCCACATCTCGCGATAGTTGTCGACGTGGATGCCATGGGTATCGGCATAGCGGGCGGCGTCGAGCCAGTAGCGGGCGCGGTGTTCGCCGTAGCGGGGCGAGGCGAGAAGGCGGTCGAGGAGTTTTTCGTAGGCGGCGGAGGACCCGTCATTGAGGAACTGGTCGAGGTCGGCCTGGGTCGGCGGAAGGCCCGTAAGATCGAGGGCGGCGCGGCGGGCGAGCGTTCGCTTGTCAGCTTCGGGAGCCGGCGCGAGGCCTTTAAGGCGGTCGCGGACCAGAAAGTCGATCGGGTTGCCGGCGGCCACGGTAGGACGGACAGGAGCTTCGTAGGCCCAATGGGCGGTCCACGGGGCACCTTCTTCAATCCAGCGTTTGAGGGTGGCGATTTGCTCGGAGGAAAGTTTTTTATGCGACGACGGCGGCGGCATGATGCGCTGGGCGCGGGTTTCGGTGACGCGGGCGAGGATAGCAGCGCGCTTGCCGATCAGTGAATCTTTCTGATCGAGGCGCAGACCAGCCATGCGGGCTCCGGCGTCGGGGCCGTGGCACTGGAAACAGTTATCGGACAGGATGGGCCGGACTTCGCGTTGATAATCGACGGCGGGCAGAACGGAGGCCACGGCGGCGAATAGGAGCAGCGTACGCATCATGCCTCTATTGTCTCCTCAGTCGGGACGCCGCGGCGCTTGCCGCACCCAGTTACCGAGATCGTCAAGCGACGACGGCGGCGGCATGATGCGCTGGGCGCGGGTTTCGGTGACGCGGGCGAGGATAGCAGCGCGCTTGCCGACCAGCGAATCATTCTGATCGAGGCGCAGACCAGCCATGCGCGTGCCAGCGTCGGGGCCGTGGCACTGGAAACAGTTATCGGACAGGATGGGCCGGACTTCGCGTTGATAATCGACGGC
>JANXMS010000484.1 GCA_025354525.1 Acidobacteriota bacterium | reverse complement strand
TCGCGGATTGGCCCTCTGTTAAGTCAAGACTTGCTATAGTACAAGCTCCTTAACCCGCTTCAGCAAGCTCCCCCGGCCCACATACGTCCCAAACGCCTGAAAGCGGGCGGATATTTCGAAACTGTACCATTTGCCCAACGCGGTTTTTTCTCGGCTGAATCGGTCGGGTGGGACGGTGGAGATTGTGCGCATGACTCTGGGTTTACGGGTACAAAGTGTGCTTTTTGCTCCACAGGCGTCGCCGATTGGCCCGCGATGGCGCTAGCGTCTGTTGTGGAATCAATGATTTAGCAATTGGCACGTTACCTGCATATCGATTGCCATGAGTGGTGCCGCCTATCGCAGCTTGTTCGGCCTCGTGTTTCTGGCCGGCCTCACGTTTGGAATCTTTACGGCCAGTGCGTTTTCGTGGAATGTTCCGGACGATACGAACGTGAACTCCCGTTATACGGTGGAACGGATCGACTTGTCGGGCGTGCCGGAGAACAAGCTATCGACGAGATTGCGGAAAGAGCTGCAACAGCGGGTAGGCCAGAAGTTTTCTCCGGAGGCGTTTGCGCAGTTGGCGGGCCGGATTCGAGAGGAGTTGAAAGTTCGTGTGGTGGCGCCGCGACTGCTGCGGGGCTCTTCGTCGGAACAGATTCGGGTGGTGTTGGAAATTTCGGGTCGGCGGATTGATGTGATCGGTTCGCCGTCGCGGCTGGCGTATCACGGGCGGCAGGGGTGGACGGCCGATGTACGGGCGGGGGTGAAGGGTGGCTACGTTGGGTTCGTTTCCGACGGGGACCAATTGATGGAGCGGTTTACCGGGATGAAGGCCGGCTATGCGCAATCCTTCTTCGATGGCCGGGTTCGGCCGGGTTTCCATTTCCAAACGCTTCGGTCGCAGTTTCATCCGACCACGCTGGCGATGGTAGCTGAGCCGTACCGGGGCTATCAGATATACCAACCGGATGTGATTTTTACGCCTTGGCGAGGAGCTGATCGTGAGGAAGTTACGATCTCAGTCGGCCTTCGCCTCCAACGGTTCACAATTCCGTCCCCTGGAGTGAACCGCGAAGCCTCGCACGCGCTGATAAATACTCTGCGATATCAGCGTGTGTGGGGTGAGGAATCAACGGGCGAGTCTAGCGTCCATGCTCAGTACGCGCTGCGTAGTGGATTGGCGGGGCTCGCTTCGGATTACCGCTTTACGCGGCAGGAGGTTCAGGCCGGACTGGACTGGAGCCGCGGGCGGCATGATCTTCGGCTGTCGGTGCAGGGTGGCGGAGTGAGCGGCGACGCTCCCTTATATGAGCGGTTTGCTTACGGCAACACGACGACGTTGCGGGGGTGGAGCAAGTTTGAGTTGGCACCGTTGGGGGCAACGCGGGCGGTGGCGAGCACGGTGGAGTACGGAACGCGGCTGCGGCGTAAGTTAATGCTAGCGGCGTTTGTGGATTCTGGATCTGTTTGGAACCAAAACTCCCGGGGAGCCGTCCGAAACTCTTCCGGCGTTGGGGTTCGTACCAAGGACGGATTTTATTTTTACGTCGCTGTTCCGTTCCGCTCGGGGGCGGTGGAGCCCGTTTTCATAACGGGAGCCTATTTTTGATGACTCGCCGATTGCTGCTTGCTCATTCCGCCGTTCCTCTTGCTCGCGCGATGGCGCCGGAGTTGTTGCGTGTGCGGTGGGATGATCAGACGCTGCGGATTCAGGTGCCGTATCTCCATTTCCTGGATGGCAAATCGCTTGAGCGGCTTCATAGTGGGGCCGCTTTGGTGTTTTCGCTGCAACTTTCGTTGTCGCCGGATCGATTCACGACCGTGATTCGGCGGAGCGTTGATCGCTACGCGGTGAGCTTTGATTTGTGGGAGGAGAAGTTTGCGATTACGGGGTTGGGCGGGGCTAAGGCGCAGGTTTCAAATTTGAGTCGCGATGCGGCGGAGCGATGGGTGGTTGACCATGCGGCGCTTTCGGTGAGTGGGGTGGCCGAAGATAAGCCGTTATGGCTGCGGATGGACTTGCGGGCGGACGATCCGAAGGAGTCGGCGGGTTTGGTGCTGGATCCGGGGGTGACGCTGTCGCGGTTAATTGAGTGGTTTGGGCGGCCGCAGCGAGGGGTGGATCATCGGTGGGCGCTCGAGAAGGGGCCGTTCCGATTGAGCGACCTTAGGCGTTAGGCTTGGCACAGTGAGTCTGCGCACCAAACTGATCGCGGTTTTCCTGCTGGCGACGCTGGCTCCGCTGGGCGCGATGTTGTGGGTAACGATCCGGTTGCTGGAGACTTCGCTTTCGTACGCTTCGACGGATGAGCTGGACAGCCTGTCGAAGTCGCTGGAGTCGACGGGTCGGGAGATGTATCAGCGGGCGCGGGAGTCAGTGAAAAAGGATGCGGCGGACGGCAAGTTGGCACCACAGCGGTTTTCGGCGGCGGATGCGAAGTTGTGGCCGGCGCAGATCAGCTCGTTTGTGGCGAGTGAGGAGCCGGAGCGATTTTTCCTTTCGGGGGAGACGGGGGACCGACTGAACTATCTAGTGCTGAGGCCGAATGGGGATGTGTGGGCGTATGCGCGGAAGGTGGGGGGGCCGGGGATGACGCTGTTGCAGCGGCAGTATGCGCAAGCGCGGGAGACGGTGGATAAGGCCCGCCTGTTCGACCTGCGGCGTGGGTTCGTTTTGACGTTATTGCTGGCGGCGGCGGCGGTATTTCTGGCTTCGCTTGCTGTGCTGATTTGGATGGCAATTCAGATTACGCGTCCGATGCGGGAGTTGCAGGCGGGGCTGGCGGAGTTGGCGAATGGGAACTTGACGATTCGATTGCCGCAGCGTGAGGGTGGCGATGAAGGGGCGCAGACGGTGGCGGCGTTTAACCGGACGGCGGCGCAGCTGGCAGAGAACCGGGACAAGCTTGTGCATTTGGCGCGCGTGGAGAGTTGGCAGAGTTTGGCGCGGAAGATGGCGCATGAAGTGAAGAATTCGTTGACGCCGATTCGGCTGATTATGGACGAGTTAGCGTATCGGCATGATCCTGGATTTTTGCAGCAGGCGGCGCAGATTGTGAGCGACGAGGTGGCGACGCTGGAGCGGCGGGTGAGGGCGTTTGGCGATTTTTCGGCGGAGCCGAGTGAACACCGGCAGCCGCTTGACCTCAACACGCTGCTCGAAGAGCGGGTGGCGTTTTTGCAGCCGGGGCATCCGGAGACGACTTACGATTTGGCGTTGTCGGCGGGGCCGGTGCGGGCGAATGCGGATCCGGATTTGCTGAAGGGCGTTTTGACGAATCTGTTGGAGAATGCGGCGCAGGCGGCTGGGCGTGGTGGCGTCGTGCGGGGGCGGACTTACGTGGATCGAGACCGGGTGGCGATTGCGATTGAAGACAGTGGGCCGGGGCTGTCGAAGCTGGCGAAGGAGAGCTTGTTTGCGCCGACGATTAGTTTTAAGAAAGGCGGTATGGGGCTGGGGCTATCGATTGCGCATCGGGGGGCGGTGTTGAGCGGGGGGACGATTGAACATTACGAAGGAGAGTTGGGGGGGGCGGCGTTTCGGGTGTTGCTGCCGCTAGCTCCGGTGGAACATGGCTAAAATCTGGATCCTTGATGACGAGCCGAATATTGGGTTGAGCTTACGGCTGATTCTGGAGCGGGAGGGGCACACGATTCGCGTGTTTCCATCGATAGGGGACCTGCGGGCGGGGCTGTTTCAGGACTCGCCGGATCTGTTCCTACTTGATGTGCGGTTGCCGGATGGATCGGGGATCGAGATATTGAAGCAGTTGGGCGGGAAGCCGGCGGTGATGATTTCGGGGCACGGGACGATTGCGGATGCGGTGGAGGCGATCCACGCGGGGGCGTTTGATTTTTTGGAGAAGCCGTTGAGTCGGGATCGGGTTTTGGTGGCGATTAAGAACGCGCTCGAGGCGGATCGGCTGAAGGCGGAGAATAAGGAGCTGCGGCAGCGGTTGGTGGCGGAGGCTCCGCGGATGATTGGGGGAAGTTCGGCATGGAAGCAGGTGGTGGACCAGGCGACGCTGGCGGCGCGGACGGATGCTCGGGTGCTGTTGTTGGGGGAGAGTGGGACGGGGAAGGAGTTGTTGGCGGCACATGTGCATGAGAACAGCGCGGTTAAGGATGGCCCGTTTATCAAGGTGAATTGCGCGGCGATTCCGGCGGAGATTTTGGAGAGCGAGATTTTCGGGCACGAGAAGGGGGCGTTTACGGGGGCGGCGACGCAGCGGAAGGGGAAGTTTGAACTGGCGCATCAGGGGACGCTGTTTTTGGATGAAGTTGGGGACTTGGCGCAGTCGGCTCAGGCGAAGTTGCTGCGAGTGTTGCAGGAGGGCGAGTTTCACCGTTTGGGGAGTGAGACGCCGATTCGGGTGACGGTACGGGTGGTGGCGGCGACGAATAAAGATTTGACGGTGGAGGTGAAGGAGGGCCGGTTTCGGGAGGATTTGTACTATCGGTTGGCGGTGATGCCGCTGCGGGTTCCGGCGTTGCGGGAGCATTCGCAGGACGTTGCGCCGTTGGCCCACCACTTTCTCGAGAGTTTTTGTTCGCGGAACAACTTGCGACCGAAGAGTTTTGCGGCGGAGACGCTGGCGCTGCTGACGGCGTATGCTTGGCCGGGCAACGTTCGGGAGCTGAAGAATCTGGTGGAGCGGATGGCGATTTTGACGGTTGGGGAGGTGATGACGGCGGAGTCGGCACCGCTGGAGTTGCGGCTGCCGAAGGCGGGCGGGCCGCCGACTACATTGGACCAGGCGCGGCATGCGGCGGAGCGGGAGACGATTTTACGAGCGCTCGAAGGGGCGAGTTGGAACATTTCGGCGGCGGCGCGCGCCTTGGGGCTGGAGCGGACGAGCTTGCACAAGCGGATAAGGCTGCTGGGGATTCAGCGATAGTAGGCGTGGGCGCCTTCGCCGAAGCGGTCGGGCTTGTAATTCGGGTCGATGTTTTTGAGGAGACGGGAGAGGACGCCGCCGCGGACTTCTATCCGAGGGGTGACTCCCGCGGCGAGGAGGA
>JANXMS010000439.1 GCA_025354525.1 Acidobacteriota bacterium | reverse complement strand
GTGCCGCCGTCGGCGGCTTCGAACATACCTTTCTTGTCGTGGGTGGCGCCGGTGAATGAGCCTTTGAGGTGGCCGAACATTTCGCTTTCAAAGAGCGTTTCGGTGATGGCGGAACAGTTACAGACGACGAAGGGTCCGGCGTGGACGGGGCTTTGGCGATGGAGGGCGGCGGCAGCGAGTTCTTTGCCGGTGCCGGTGGGACCGCGGACGAGGGCGACGCGGTAGTGGGGCGCGACGCGGCGGATCATGGCGAACATTTCGAGCATTTGGGGCCCGTAGCCGACCATGCCTTCGAAGCGATGGGCTTGGACGAGGGCGGCTTCGAGGCGGGCGGCTTCAAGGCGTTTTTGAAATTCGTCGAGGAGTTGGCGGATGCGAGTGCGGAGGTTAGCGATTTGGAGGGGTTTGGTGAGATAGTCGCAGGCGCCGCGTCGGACGGCTTCGACGGCGGATTCGGGGGTGTAATGGCCGGTGAGGAGGAGGACGTCGGTGGAGGGAGCGAAGCGGAGGATTTCTTCGGTGAGTTCGAGGCCGGAGCGGCCGGGGAGCATGAGATCGAGGATGACGATTTGGGGGCGATGGGCGTGGACGAGGCGCATGGCGTGGTCACCGTCGGGGGCGGTGAGGAGGCGGACGCCGAGAGGGGCGAGGGCGTCGGTGAGGAGTTCGAGCGAGAGCGGATCGTCGTCGACGGCGAGGATGGAGATAGGTGGGGTCAACCTCTCTAGGGTAACAAGCCGTAGCATAGAGAGATGCTGCAATGGCGAGGTCGCCCGCTTGACGAAATCGGATACGTGCTGATTGGGGCTTTGGCGTTGACGCTGGGGACGGGTGCGATCTATTTGAACTGGCAGCAGGCGCAGCGGACGAGTTTGCAGGCGTCGCAGACGCGGCAGGCGGTGGGGACGATTCGGCAGTTGCTGGTGATGTTATATCGGGGGGAGGCGGGGCAGCGGGGATTTCTGTTGACCAATGAACAGGGGTATTTGGTTCCTTATCAGGAAGCGGCGGAGCGGTTGCCGAAGATATTGGAGCGGCTGAACTTATTGGGCGAACAGCAGCCGGCGGTGCGGGAGCGGGTGTTGGAGATTGACCGGTTGGCGCGGGCGAAGATGGGGGAATTGCAGACGGCGGTGGAACTGTTGAAGGAGGGAGATCTGGTGGCGGCGGAGTTATTGGTTCGGAGTAATTTTGGCAAGCAGACGATGGACCAGTTAGTGGGTAAGTTGGAGGAGTTGGAGAAGCGGGTGTTTGTGTCGGAGGAGGAGCTTAGCGCGGAGTTACAGGAACAGATGCGGCGGTTGGCGGCGTTGACGGTGATTTGCTGTGTGGCGTTGTTTGCGTTGTTTGCGGTGGAGAACCGGCGGGTGACGAATCGGAAGTTGGCGGCGGAGAAGTCGAGCGAGGTGAAGAGCGCGTTTTTGGCGAGCATGAGCCATGAGTTGCGGACGCCGTTGAACGTGATTATTGGGTATACGCAGATGCAGCAGGAGGAGGCGGAGGAGGCGGGGCGGACGAGTGATCTGGTGGATTTGAAGCGGATTGAGTCGGCGGGGAAGCATTTACTGGTTTTGATTAATGGGGTGCTGGAGTTATCGAAGATTGAGGCGGGACGGTTAGAGGTGTTGCCGACGGAGTTTGGGGTGGAGGAGTTAGTGCGGGAGGTGACGGGGTTGGTGGAACCGCTGGCGAAGCGGCAGGGGAACGGGTTGACGGTGGAGGTGGGTTTGGAGGCGGGACGGATGTTCAGCGACGCGACGCGGATTAAGCAGGGGTTATTGAATTTGACGAGCAACGCGGCGAAGTTTACGGCGAAGGGGCAGATTACGCTGCGGGTGAGCCGGGTGCGGCGGCAGGATCGGGATTGGATTGAGTTTGCGGTGAAGGATACGGGGCCGGGGATTCGGAAGGACGATTTGGCACGGCTATTTGAGCCGTTTTCACAGGTGGACGAGCAGCGACCGAGGCAGGGCGGGCAACAGGAGGGGACGGGGTTGGGTCTGGTGATTACGCGGCGGTTGTGTCGGCTTTTGGGCGGGGAAGTGGTGGTGGAGACGGCAGTGGGAAAGGGATCGACGTTTACGATGCAGTTGCCGGTGGAGGTGACGCCGGGGTATTTTGCGAGTAAGGGGACGGGGCCAGCGTTGGGACGGCGTCGGGTGGGGGCGGTGGTTTTAGGTATAGAGGAGGAACTATTGCGGGGGGAGATGGGCAAGTATGGGTTGGAGGTGGAGACGCGGTTGGGAGGAGAGAGCCGACCGGGCCTGGTGGTGTTGGGAATGGAGGATTGGGAGCAGGTAGAGCAGTTGCCGGCGGGGATTCCGGTGGTGCTGTTGGGCGTGGGGGAAGAGCTTTTAATGAAGCCGGTGAGCGATGAGATGTTGGCGGCGGTGATATTGAGTCACGGGACGGGGGAGCCGTCGGAAGCGATTTTGGTGGTTGGCGGGGAGGAGGCCGGGTTGGCGGCGGCGATTGGGAAGATGGGTTGGCGGACGGTGGGGGCGGCGGAGGGTGCCGAGGGGTTGGCGAAATTTGGCGAGGAGCGGCCGGGGATGGTGATGGTGGATTTGTTGATGGAGGGGATGGATGGTTTTGAATTTGTGCGACAGTTGCGGCAGCGCGCGGACGGGCGGGAGGTGCCGGTGGTGGTAATGGCGGATGGGACAGCACGACGAATAACTCGTAATGTACCTGTGAAAGAAATACTTAATGGGGAAATTTCTGCACTATTCGCTGTTTGACAAATTAATGACCG
>JANXMS010000438.1 GCA_025354525.1 Acidobacteriota bacterium | reverse complement strand
GAAGCCCGGCCCCCAATCGCTCGCTCTCTCCACCGGCGAGACCCACCCCGTCCGCATCGCCCCCCACGCCTACGCCACCGGCAAACTCACCGTCCCGCCCCAGTTCGTCACCCCGCCACCCAAGGTCAGCAAACGCATCGCCGCCGAAGCCGCCATCAAAAAGGCCGTCTTCGCCACCCGCTCCCAGCGCCGCTGGAAAGGTCCCTTTCTCCCTCCCACCGACACCCCCCAAACCTCCCCCTTCGGCACCCGCCGCACTTACAACGGCCAGACCCGTTCTACCCATCAAGGCCTCGATTTCCGCGCCGCCACCGGCACCCCCATCGTAGCCACGCACGTTGGCCAAGTCCTCATCGCCCAGGACATGTACTACGAAGGCGGCTTCGTCGTCCTCGATCATGGCGAGGGCCTCTTCTCGCTCTACATGCACCTCTCGGCCTTCGACGTAAAGGAAGGCGAAGTGGTCGCCCAGGGCCAGCCTCTAGCCCGCAGCGGCCGCAGCGGCCGCGTCACCGGCCCCCATCTCCACTTCGGCGTACAATGGCAAGGCCTCTACATGGAGCCCGCCACACTCTTGCGCCTCCGCTTCCCCGTGTGACCAATTCAACTTCTACACCCATCGGTCTCCTCGGCCTCGGCCTCGCTGGCTCCGCCCTCTCCGCCCGTCTCCTCGCGGCGGGATATACCGTCCACGGCTACGACCCCCATCCCTCGGCCCAACCGCCCGGCGTCATCCGTCTCGATTCCGAACGCGCCGTCGCCGCCTCCTGTCGCTGCGTCCTGCTCAGCCTCCCCGGCCCTGCCGAAGTCGCCGCCGTCCTCGCCAACCTGGATAGCTCCATGGAGATGATCATCGATACCACCACCGGAGACCCCGCCGCCGTCGAAGCCAGCGCGACCGCCCTCGCCTCCCGCGGCATCGCCTACCTCGACGCCACCCTCGGCGGCTCCAGCCGTCAAATCGCCGCCGGCGAAGCCCTTGTCATCTGCGGCGCGGACGCCGAAGCCTTCGCCCGCGCCGAACCCATCCTCCTCTCGATCAGCCCCCAACTCTTCCACGCCGGCCCGCCGGGCACTGGCACCCGCATGAAACTCGTCTTCAACCTTGTCCTCGGGCTCCATCGCGCCGTCCTCGCCGAAGGCCTCGAATTCGCCCGCCACAGCGGACTCGACCCCGCCCGCGCCCTCGCCATCCTCCAAGCCGGCCCCGCCGCCTCCCGCATCATGGAAGCCAAAGGACCGAAGATGGTCAACGCCGATTTCACCCCCGAAGCTCGCCTCGCCCAGCACGCCAAAGACGTCGGCCTGATGCTCGCGAGCGGCAGCGCCTACCTCCCGCTAACCACCGTCCATCACGACCTCCTCGCCCGCGCCATCGCCGCCGGCTGGGGAGCCGAAGACAACTCCGCCCTCATCAAGGTCTATCAGGAAAAAGCCCCATGAGCGGCATCGACCTAGCCATCGTCATCGCCTATCTCATCGCCCTCTCCGCCCTCGGCCTCCGCTTCTGGCGTCGCCAAACTTCAACTGACAACTACTTCATCGCCAAGCGAACCCTCCCCCCTTGGGCCATGGGCATGTCGATGCTCGCCACCATGGTCTCCAGCGTCACCTTCGTCGCCTACCCCGGCGCGAGCTACGCAAAGGATTGGTCGCTCCTCGTCCCCGGCTTCCTCCTCATCGCCGTCCTCCCCCTCGTCGGCCGCTTCATCATTCCGTTCTACCGCCAAGAGATCCGCATGAGCGCTTACGAATACTTCGAACAGCGCTTCGGCCGTCCCGCCCGCCTCTACGGCGCCTTCGCTTTTTCGCTCGCCCATTTCAGCAAAATGGGGTTCGTTCTCTACCTCATGGCGTTGACCCTTTCCTCCATCACCGGCTGGGACATCGTCGGCCTCATCATCGGCGTCGCCGCCGTCATGATCCTCTACGCCATGCTCGGCGGCATCGAAGCCATCGTCTGGGCCGACGTCATCCAAGGCTTCATCATGGCCGCTTCGATTATCGTCGTCCTCGGCTTTGTCCTGTTCCTCCCCGAAGGCGGCCCCGCCGCCGTCCTCGACCGCGCCGCCGCCGCCAACAAGTTTCGCCTCGGCTTGCCCGAATGGAACTTCCGCACTAACTCGGTCCCCGTCCTCCTGCTCTACGGCCTCTTCTGGTATCTCCAACGCTACGTCGCCGACCAGACCATGGTCCAACGCTACCTAATGGCCAAAACTGACGAGGCCGCCTTCCGCGGCGTCCGCGTCGGGGCCTTCCTCGCCGTACCCGTCTGGGCCTGCTTCATGCTCATCGGCACCTGCGTCTGGGGCTACTTCCAAGTCACTGGCGAAGTCATCCCGCCGACCATTACGAAGGCCGATCAGATGTTCCCGTTCTTTCTCCGCCAGCATCTGCCGCCCGGCGTTCTGGGCCTGCTCCTGGCCTGTCTCACCGGTTCCGCCATGACGATGCTCGCAAGCGATTTGAACTCCATGGCTGTCGTCGCCGTTGAAGATTTCTACCGCCGCGTGCGGCCCCTCGCGGAGGACAAAGAGCGCCTCCGCGCGGCCAAAGTCTTCATCGTCCTAACCGGCCTAGCGAACATCGGGACGGCACTCTTGCTCGTCCAAAGCAAGGGAAGCGCCCTCGCCAGTTGGTTCGCCGTCTCCGCCATCGCCAGCGGCGGGCTAATGGGCCTCTTCTTCCTCGCGTTTCTTACGAAACGAAGCCAACCAGTAGGTGCCTATTGCGGCATCGCGGTGAACCTGTTGTTCAGCCTCTGGGCCGCATTGACCAAAGGCGTAACGCCCTTGGTCAACCTCGGCGCTTGGAACTTCCCTTACGATGAACTCCTCATCGGAGTCATCGGCAATGTGCTCCTGTTTACCGTCGGCTGGGGCGTCAGCGAGATCGCTATTCGTAACTCTAAGAACTAAGTTCAAGCGCAAACGCCAGCGCTGCCTTCAAATCCGCCATAACTCCGACCGGTAAACGGCCCAGCCTTCGCTCCAGGCGGATTGTCGGAATTGAACCGAGACCTTGGACGTTTGCAACGGACTCTTGATGCAGAAACGGCAGTCGAGGGATCGCCACTTCGTATCGACTGCTCCGGTTCTGTGTCGTCAGTGGGACGGAGAGGACAAGCGCGCGGGGGGAGTCAGAATCAAAGCGGGACACAATAACCACCGGGCGGGTCTTGGCAGCCAAGCCGAGATCCGCGAGCCATACGTCACCGGAATGCGGGCTCATCCAACATGTCCAGAACCTCTTGCTCGCGAGCCCGAGAATGCATCACAGCAAGAACATCATCATCAGCCAGTTCGATCAATTCCGCAACGCGCTCGCGAACCTGGGCAGCCGTATCGGGTTTCCAAGTGCGCAGCTTCACTTCGAGTTTTTCCGCCAATGCGTCCATAAATAGCCTTCCTGTACGCGCCTAAACTCTACACTAACACTATTTTTTCGCGCTCCCGCGACTGAGCCTCCGGAAGTAGTCCGCCACTTGGTCGGCATACCCGGCCGGAATCCGTTCCTGGACTCCGCTCCGGACGGTGCCAGTCTGTTGCGCTTCGTAATCCCGGCGCAATTTAAGTTCGAGTTGTTCCAGGCCAGGAAGGAATTGCGTCCGCATCTGTTCCAGCAGCGCCGGATTGCCCGGAAACTTATTCGGATCGAGTTTCTTCATCTCCTGAATCATGGCGTCGATCTCCCGTTGCGTCTCGGGCGAGTCGGTCGCCGCGGAGCGCAGATCGTTCAGGTTCTGCATCCCTTCGCGCCAAGCTCGACTGGCCCCGCCTGCCATTGAGTTGAATTCGCGGTCGCCGCGATTCATGGCCGAGAACCCTTGTTCCCCGCCCCGTTG
>JANXMS010000437.1 GCA_025354525.1 Acidobacteriota bacterium | reverse complement strand
GCCCGGGGCGCGGAGTGTAGCGGGTGGTTGGGGGAAGAATCTGCTCGTGATGGGGGCGGCTTTGGTCGGGGCCGGGTGGATTGGCACGGGGCGCGGAGTGTAGCGGGTGGTTTGGGAACGATTTGCTCTTGATGGGGGCGGCTTTGATCGGGCGGGGTGGAGTGGCCCGGGGCGCGGAGTGTAGCGAGTGGTTTGGCAACGATTTGCGCTTTGGTCGGGCCGGGTGGAGCGGCGCGGGGCGCGGAGTGTAGCGGGTGGTTGGGGTACGACTCGCTCTTGATGGGGGCGGCTTTGCTCTGGCCGGGTGGAGCGACGCGGGGCGCGGAGAGTAGCGGGTGGTTGGGGTACGATTCGCTCTTGAGGGGGGCGACTCTAGTCGGGCCGGGTGAAGCGGCGCGGGGCGCGGAGTGTGGCGGGTGGCTTGGGAAGGACGATTTGCTCGTGATGGGGGCGGCTGGAGCGACCCGGGGCGCGAGGTGTCGCGGAAGGCTGCGGCGCAGAGGTTCGGGCCTGGACCGGAGTCTCGAGGTGTTTATGAGCTTGGATCAGCGGAGCCAGATCGGGGGGCCGCCGTGGACGTGGACGACCTCGGCGTAGTGGAGAAGCGGAGGAATCGGGGGTAGTTCGAGGCCCATCCACCCGGTCATGTTGAGATCCTTGATCTCGGCTCGGGCGGGTTGGAGCGGCCAGGGGTCGTGCTCGATAGCCGAATAGACGAGACGGCCGCCAGGAGTCTGGGCGAAGAGGCCGTAGCGCTCGGTTAGCCAATAGTCGAGGGAGCCGGGGGCGCTGCGTTGGACTGGGCCGGTGGGTTCGTATCGAATATCAAGGGTGGCGGGGTCGGAGCGCCAATCCTTCCTTTCCGACTGGAAGTGGACCAAGGGGCCGGTCTGGGTAGCGGTGATCTTGGCGTCGAAATAGGGGAGGGAGAAGGCCATACGGGCAGCCCGGACGCTGAGCCAACTGGTGGCGTCGAGGCTAAAGAACCAGACGCCCCTGACGCCCTTGTGTTTGACGTACGTTCGGACGTTAAGTTCGAGGAAGCGGCTGACGCCGGGCAGGGGCGGGAGAAAGCGGGGGGCGACGTTGGTCATCCGGAAGGGGACGATACCGAGCCAAGCCTGACCTTCGAAGGTATCGAGTTCGACGTCGGGTTGGAGGAGAGCCAGGAGGGGGGCGGCGGGGACGGGCCAGTGGGCGAACAGCAATTGCTCCCACGACATTCGGAGTACCCAGCCCTTCATACCCGCAATTATGAGGCTCTGTGCCCGTAGCGTCAAATTCGAAGTATCCGATTCCCGCTGGCCGCGTCTACATGAAGGAGCGTCTGATAGACTAATGTTGAACCGCTCCGGAGGTCCTATCTTGAAACGCAAGCTTCAGTTCGCCATGATCACCTTTTCCGTGCTGCTGGTAGGTATGCTGCTTCTCGGTGCCTCCACGAAGAAGGAGTCGAGTCCGGAGGAGACCTACCGTCATATTGGGGTCTTTACCGAAGTTCTTTCCAAGATTAAGAGCGACTACGTGGAAGAGCCGGACATGAAGAATGTCACGTTGGGCGCGCTGAACGGATTGCTGGAATCGTTGGATCCGTACGCTTCTTACTTGGGGCCGGACCAGTACAAGCAGTACACGAAAGCGATGAGCGAGTCGAAGGCGGACGTGGGGTTAATTCTGGCCAAGCGATTTGGGTACGTCGCGATTGTGGGTTCAATTCCGGGTTCGCCGGCCGACAAAGCGGGTTTGACGACGGGCGACATGATTGAGACGATCAACAACGTGAACACGCGCGACATGCCGCTGGCTTACGCCGAGTTGATGTTGAAGGGCGATGTCGGCACGAAGGTGGAGTTTTCGGTGTTGCGGTTTACGCGTCCCGAGCCGCAGAAAGTTTCGCTGTCGCGGGCGGCGATCGTGCTGCCGGCGGTGACGAGCAAGATGCTGGCGGACAACATAGGCTACGTGCAGGCGCAGTCGCTCGCCGGCACCCGAAGCGCTGATGTGGCGACGGCGGTGAAGTCGCTAGAGAAGCAGGGGGCGAAGAAGTTTATTCTTGACCTACGAAATTGTGCGACGGGCGACCCGCGAGAGGGAGTGACGGTGGCGAACCTGTTCCACGACAAGGCGTTGCTGGCCTATGTCGAGGGTCAGAAGCAGAAGCGGGAAGATTTGGAAGCGGATTCGGCCAAGGTAGTCACCCGGCTGCCGGTGACGCTGATTGTGAACCGGGGTACGGCGTCGGCGGGGGAAGTGGCGGCGGCAGCGCTGATGGAGACGAAGAGGGCGGCGGTGGTGGGCGAACGGACGTACGGCGATGCGGCGGTGCGGAAGGCGATCAAGATGGATGACGGCGCGGCGGTGATTTTGTCGGTGGCGAAGTACTATGGCCCGTTGGGGAAAGCGATTCAGGATACGGGCGTAACGCCTTCTGTCCCGATGCTGGAGCAGAAGGGATTGCCGGCCGAGGAAGAAGACGAGGACGCGCCGAAGCCGACTCCGGAGCCGAAGAAATCGACCGAGGATGAACTTTTGAAGAAGGCCATTGAAATCGTTACGAAGGGAGTAATCCCGGAGTCGTCAACGGCCAAGACGGAGGGCAAGGAAGGTAGCCTTGGCCCGCTGAACATTCCAACCCCTAAATAGACATGCCGATTTACGAGTATTACTGTCCCACCTGTGATCGCAATTTCGAGAAACTGCGCAAGTTCTCGGATGAGCCGCTGACGATTCATGATGAATGCGGCGGGCCGATCGACCGATTACTGTCCGCCCCGGCTTTCCAGTTCAAGGGCACCGGATGGTATATCACGGATTACAATAAGAGCGGAACGAGCAGTCCCGCTTCGTCCGGCGGGAAAGAGCCCAAGTCCGAGACCAAGTCTGAGACTAAATCCGAAGGTAAGTCTGAGACCAAGAGCGAGAGTAAGACGGAAACGAAGACCGAAACGAAGGCAGCCCCGGCTGCTACGCCGACTCCAACACCAGCCAAAGGATAGGGACCATGTCCTCTTCGCGCCGTAATTTTCTCCAGACCGCCGCGCTTACGCCGGCGGTCGGTTTGTCTCAAGTGGTCTCACCAAACGACAGGATTCGTTTTGCGACGATCGGGATGGGCGGGATGGGCACCGGCGATACGGAGTCGGCGCTGAAGACGGGCCTGACGGAGATGGTGGCCGTGGCGGACATCTACCAAGGTCGGCTGGACCGGGCAAAGGAGCGGTTTGGTAGCCACCTTTACGCGACGCGGGATTACCGGCAGTTGTTGGCGCGGAAAGATATCGACGCGGTGATTATCGCGACGCCGGACCATTGGCATGCGCGGATTGCGACCGAGGCGCTGGCGGCGGGCAAGGACGTTTACGTCGAGAAGCCGATGGTGCAGAAGGTGGAGGACGGGATTCAGTTAGTGGCGGCGGCGAAGGCGAGCGGGCGGATTTTGCAGGTGGGTTCGCAGCGGGTTTCGAGCGTGGTTTATGCCAAAGCCAAGGAGTTACTGGAGAGCGGTGCGATTGGCGAGTTGAATTTGGTGGAGGCATGGTGGGATCGGAATTCGGCAATTGGGGCTTGGCAATATTCGATTCCGCCCGACGCGACGCCGGCGAATATTGATTGGGACCAGTTCTTGGGAGCGGCGCCGAAGCGGCCGTTTGAGCCGACTCGTTTATTCCGGTGGCGGAATTATCAGGACTACGGAACGGGGGTGGCGGGGGATTTGTTCGTGCATCTGTTGACAGGATTGCACTTTGCGACGGGGAGCACGGGGCCGAAATCGGCCCGGTGGCGCAGCAGCAGGGCGTCTCGCGTGGCACCTTTGACGCTGCCATCCGCGACCTCGAGCCCGATCTGTCGCTGCCCGATCTCGCCATTCCCGACCGTGTCGAACGGGGCCAGGCGGAATTCGTGCAAACGCCTGCCGACTATCTCAAGGAGTCGAGCTTCGCGCGCTTAGCCGCCCAAGGGAAAAAG
>JANXMS010000420.1 GCA_025354525.1 Acidobacteriota bacterium | reverse complement strand
GGGATAGAGCCTCGGCGAGATCGACGACAAGTGCATGCATTGACTGGGTCCTGAGCTGGGACAAACGTAGTTTGCCGTCCGCCCCATACGGGGCCGGTAGTTCGGGTTTCCAGAACGCCTCCATTAAGGCGGGTATCGCTCTAGTTGCCGTGCGATGCTTCTCAATTCGACGTCCGCGGCTTCCGGTGCCAACTTGGAAACTCGCTCATTGACCTGAGCGAGGCGGGCCAAGAAAGCTCTATTCAGACCATCACTGGGCACGGCCAAGTGGAGTCTGGGGAAGACGTTTTTGTTGGTGGATTCTAGACCAAGAGCGGGGATAGCGGGTGGGGTCGCTTGGCCGTTAAGGGGGAAGCAGCTTACGGCTGCAATGGCGAGAAATGAGAATAGAGTCGAATTACGGGGTGAGCGGGGGGGGCTCATGAATGTAAGCAAATAGTAACGATTAGTCTTGGAAGTCTGGAAAAAGATTTCGTCTGTGAGCATATTACTCTACTGTTTATGAAACACAAATGTTTTTTCGATTTTCTCAAAGCCATTCGCTGAACTCATGCCCTACGCCGAGTTCCGCCGTCAGCACCTGTTCGTTGGCTCGGGAATTATCGGGCAGCCTGCAAAAACGTAATCGGTGCCCGCTGTAAAAAATTGGGTATGTTCAAGACGGTGCGCGGAGCCAACGGCATTCTGGCCGTGCGTTGTTGCCACAATAACGGACAATTCGAGAACTATTGGGTGAGCTGGGCAGCGTGAATTCCATTTTCATGTCGTACACCCGAGTTCGGGTAGGATGGAGCCATGCCGGATTCTTTACGACATTTTGCGATCAACTGCGACGATACTGATCGCGCCAAGACGTTTTATGTGGGGCGTTTGCATGGCGATTCCAAGCGTGGGGTCCGCCGGGATTTTTCAATACTGGTGATGGGGTCAATTCAGCCGCGACGGGAGTTGGTTCCCGGGGTGCGGATGAGTGGGATGGAATGTAGTTTTGGAGTGGAGGATATTGATGCCACGCAAGCGGCGATTGAGCAGTTGGGGGGCAAGATCATCATGCCGAAGGTGGTGATTCCGACAGTGGGGCCGCTATTCTTTCAGGATCCGGAGGGGAATTTGGCGGGGCGATGCAGTACGAGATTTAGTCTTGACGAAGCGCCGTAAGGGGGTCGACGCGGGTGGCGCGGAGGGCGGGGAGTAAACAGGCTAAAAGGGCGATCAGGGCAAGGAGAAGCGTGACGGCGGCGAAGATGGAGGGGTCGTGGGGTTGGACGTTGTAGAGTAGGCTGGCCATCCACGTGGTGAGAGCGTAAGCGGCGGCGAGGCCGAGGGCGAGGCCGAGAGCGGTGACGGCGAGGCCTTGGCGAAGGAGGAGACCGGCAATGCGCGAGCGCTTGGCTCCGAGGGCGAGACGGATGCCAATTTCGCGGGTGCGTTGGGTGACCGAGTACGAGATGACACCGTAGATTCCTACGCTGGCCATGAGCAGGGCGGCTGCGGCGAAAAAGCTAAGCAACCAGAGGTTGAAGCGACGGGGGGCGACGGAGTCGGAGAGGGTGTCTTCCAGGGTTTGGACTCCGTGAATCGACTCCTGCGGTTCGAGGGCGGCGATGCGGCGGCGGGCTTCGGCGGCGAGGAGGAGGGGATCGCCTTGGACCCGGGCGACGATGGCAAGAGTCGGCAGGCCGGAGAGGTTTAGGCGGTAGCCGCGGAAGAGTTCGGGGCCGGGTTCGGCGTCTAGCTTGGCGTACTTTAAGTTGGCCACTACGCCGACGATGCGGACGGGGCGGCCGAGTTTGAGGATTTCCTGACCGAGAGGGTTTTGGGTGCCGAAGGCCCGTTTAGCCATGGTTTCGTTGATGACGGTGGCATCAGCCGGGTCGGCGGCGGTGAGCCAGCGGCCTGCTAGAAGCTTCATGCCCATGGCGGCGAAGTAGCCGGGGGAGACGAGGCTGTCTTGGAACTGGTCGACGATGGCGGGCGTAGCGTTCTTACCGCCCTGTAGAAGATAGCCTTGAGATTCGGCGATGCCGACGGCTTGGACGCCGGGGAGGGATTCGATTTGGGCGATGATTTCGTCGATTAGCGTCGAGAGGCGGGCACGGTCTTTGTACTGAGGTTTGGTGAGGGAGAGTTGGAGGACGAGGGTTTGTTTCGGGGCGAAGCCGGGGACGGTGGCGTGGAGGAGGAGGGAGCTTTTGACGAGGAGGCCGGCGCCGGCGAGGAGGATGACGGCGAGGGCGACTTCGAAGGCGACGAGGAGTTGCTGGGGGTTGAGGCGGGTGGGGTTTACGGGGCGTTTGAGGATGGTTAGGGCCGGGCCGAGGCAGAAGAGGGTGGCGCTGAAGAGGGAGGCGGTGGCAGTGAAGAGGAGCACGCGGAGGTCAATTGCGGCTTCGGCGAGGCGGGGGATGCCTTGGGCGGCGACTTGAGCGAGGCCCCAGAGAAGACCGGAGGCGAGGGGAAGGCCGAGGGCGGCGCCGAGAAGGGAGAGCACGAGGCCTTCGGCGAAGAATTGGCGGAGGAGGCGGCCGGGGCCGGCCCCGAGGGCGAGACGGATGGAGACTTCGCGTTGGCGGGCGGCGGTGCGGGCGAGAAGGAGGTTGGCGATGTTGGCGCAGGCGATGAGGAGGACGAAGAAGCCGGCGGCCTGGAGGATGAGAATGGCTTGGCCGGCAGGACCGGCGAGATGCTGCTGAAGGGGTTCGAGGGCGATGCGGTCGACCCCGGGGAACCAGCGGTCAGGATAGGTTTGGAGGTTCGCGGCTTGGATGGTTTTGATTTCGGTGAGGGCGGCTGAGAGGGTGGCCGTGGGTTGGAGTTTGCCGACGATGAAGTAGCGGTCTCGATCGCCGCGAACGGGGGGCGGGGCGGGCAGGTAGACGTCGACCTCACGCCAGGTGGTGCCGGGGCGGTCTTGCGGTAGATGGAATCGGAAGGAGGGGGCGAGGACGCCGATGATGGTGACGGGTTTGCCGGCGAGGAGGGCGGGGGTGCCGATGACGGCCGGGTCGGCGCCGAATTGGCGGAGGAAGAGGCCGTGGGAGATGAGGACGACGTCGGGGCGGTCGGTGTCCGCAGGAAGGCGACCGAGGGCGGGTTGGGCGCCGGAGAGGGGCCAGAAGTCCGGGGTGGCGGCGACTTGGCGGATGCGGGTGGCGGCTTGGGTGGAGGCGAGGGTTGCGTCCTGATACTGGTAGGCGGCGAGGTATTGAAGCGACTTGGCGCGGGTGCGCCATTCGGCGAAGTCAGCACCGAGGACGTCGGGTTTGAAGCGGGCGGGGACGGCGGGGGCGTAGACGACGAGGCGGGCGGAGTCCTGGTAGGGGAGGGGGCGGAGGAGGAGGGTGTTGAGGACGCTGAAGACGGCGGTGTTGACGCCGATGCCGAGGGCGATGGAGAGGAGGACGATGGCGGCGAAGGAGGGGTTGAGGCGGAGGGAGCGGAGGGCGTAGCGAGAGTCCTGCCCGAGTTGGTCGAGCCAGAGGGGGACCCAGACGGCGCGGGTGGCTTCCTGGGCTTGGAGGACGTTGCCGAACTTGCGGCGGGCGGCGTTGCGGGCATCCGAGGGGGACATGCCGCGGGCGATGTTTTCGGCGGTTTCTTCGGCGAGATATTGATGGATATCGTCGTCGTCGAGGTGGTGGCTCATGAAGCCTCGGAGGGGCGGCTGGGGGAGAGGATGCGGCCGATTGCTTGGGCGAGGCGGTCCCATTTGCTGGTTTCGACGAGGAGTTGTTTTTTGCCTTTGGCGGTGAGGCGGTAGAACTTGGCTTTTCTATTATTTTCGGAGAGGCCGTCTTTGGCATCAATCCAGCCGCGTTTGAGGAGGCGGTGGAGGGCGGGGTAGAGGGAGCCTTGTTCGACTTGGAGGACGTCGAGGGAGTTACGTTCGATGGCTTTGGCGATGGCGTGGCCGTGGGAGTGGCCGGGGAGGAGGGTTTGGAGGATGAGGAGGTCGAGGGTGCCCTGGAGGAGTTCGATTTTGGGGTTGGGGCTTCGGGTAGACATTCTAGGGATAGGGTATGGTGGTTCCGGTAGAATGTCAAGGGGAGTGAGGGCGTTGGGCCCGGGCATTTGGTCTTAGAGTATGTACATAATGTCAATATGAGCGCATGAGCTACGTTTGGGACCGACGAAAGGACCGGGGGAATCTCGCGCGGCACGGAATCGCGTTTGGGGATGCCGTCAGGATCTTCGAAGGCTTCCCATTGGAACAAGGTCGAGGACAGGTTTGAGTACGAACAGACGCGGGTGTATGCGATTGGCGGCGTCGAAGGCCTTGAGATCACTGTGATTTATACGGATGTTTCAGACACGGACCGCCGAATGATTTCGGCATGAAGGGCGGAACGGCATGAAAGAGCAGCATACTGGCAAAGCATCGGCTAAGTTTGGCACGGACTGGAATCGACTTCGTGCCCTCCGTGCCAACATAACTGAGACACTTTTCGTTCCCTAATTACACAGCAGGGCGGGAAGGATTCTTCCCCATGAACAAACAGAAATCTCTTGACTCCATCCCCGCGCCGTCCTCCCCCCATCCCAATCCCGAAGTCG
>JANXMS010000419.1 GCA_025354525.1 Acidobacteriota bacterium | reverse complement strand
TGTGGGGAAGGGGCGGGTGGTAATTGGGCGGGATACGCGGACGTCGGGGGAGATGTTGACGCATGCGGTGAACTGCGGGTTGTTGGCGGCGGGGTGCGAGGTGATCGATTTGGGGGTGATTCCGACGCCGACGATTCAGATTTACATTTCGCATACGCGGGCGCGGGGCGGAATTGCGTTGACGGCGTCGCACAATCCGCCGGAGTACAACGCGCTGAAGCTGTTCAATCGGGAGGGGCTGTTTTTTAACCACTATGAGCGGACGGAGTTGTTGGACCTGTTTCATCAGAGCGATTTCGCGCGGGCAGGGAACGACGAGATTCGGGGGGTGCGGCAGGATTTGACGACGGCACCGGCGCTGCATTTGGCTCGGGTGTTGAGCAAAGTGGATGCGGACGCGATTCGTCGTCGGCGATTTCGGGTGGCGTTAGACGGGGTGAACGGGGCGGGGTCCGTGCTGTCGGTGCATTTTTTGCAGAGTGTATTGCAGACGAAGTTGGAGGCGATTTCGGTGGACCCGACGAAAGTGTTTCCGCGGATTGCGGAACCGCGGCCGGACACGTTGACGGAATTGGCGGAGCTGGTGCGGCGGAGCGGGTCGGACGTGGGGTTTGGGCAGGACCCGGACGGGGACCGGTTGGCGGTGTGCGATGAGACGGGGCAGGTGTTGGACAACGATGATGTTTTGGCGTTGGCGGTGCACCGGGCGCTGGCGTACACGCCGGGCGATGTGGTGGTGAACTTGACGACTTCGGCGGCGATTGACGACATCGCGATGGCGCATGGGCGGAAGGTGTATCGGACGCCGGTGGGGGAGGCGAATGTGGTGGAGATGATGCAGGCGGTGGGGGCGGCGATTGGGGGGGAGGGATCGTCGGGGGGGATTATTTACCCGGCGGTGCATTTGTGTCGGGACAGTTATACGGCGATGGCGCTGGTGCTGGATTTGATGGCTGAGACGGGGAAGACGGTGTCGGCGTTGGTGGCGGAGTTGCCGCGATATACGCGGTTGAGCGGGAAGGTGCCGTTTGAACACGGGCGGTTGGGGACGTTGATGCAGTCGCTGGAGGAGGGCTTTCCGGATGCGCAGACGAACCGGATGGATGGGCTAAAGATGAGCTGGGCGGATCGGTGGTTGCATGTGCGGAGTTCGAACACGGAGCCGCTGCTGCGGTTGGCGGTGGAGGCGCGGACTGCGGAGGCGGCGCAGACGTTGTTTGACGACGCTTGGCGGCGGTTGACGAGTTAGGTTATTTATTGGGCTCTGGTTCGGGGTCGGGGACGTCGTAAATCGTTTCGCCTTTCTTGAGGCGCTTCAACTTGCGGCGGATTTCGAGTTCCTGCTGGACGGCGCTTTCTTTGAGGATGCGGAGGTATTCCTTTCGCTCTTCAAGTTTGGCGTCGAGGGTGGCGTTTTCGCGTTGGATCCTTTCCAGCTCATTCCACTTGCCGAAGAGTGCGGAGACGCCTTGTGGGCCGGTGAGATTCACCGCCGCGTATACGCCAACGACGGTTGGGACCAATACGAGGCCGAACCGCTTATACACTTGTAATGCTCTAAAACTTCGCACTGCTATACCTATCCTTTGGTTATAAACCGCTTTTGCTAAAAAAGCTACCCCGGATCACTGATAAGATTGTGCTCTTGTCTGCTCGTTCCTCTCTCGTCTGTTTTGGAGGGGAAGATCAAGAAACTGAGGCGCCCTGATGCAACCCACAACGAAGACTCCGCGGGCAACCGCGATGCCCGCGAGCAACGCCAGACGAAAGGTGATCTGGTTTGCGGTGACGCTGGCTATTTTGGCTTACATAGACCGTGTTTGCATATCGATGGCGGCACCCGAGATATCGAAAGACTTGGGGCTGGACAAGGCTCAGATGGGCTATGTGTTTGGTGCCTTTGCGGTGGCCTACGCGCTGTTTGAGATTCCGGGGGGATGGTTGGGGGATTGGATGGGTCCGCGGAAGGTTTTGATGCGGATCGTGATTTGGTGGAGTTTCTTTACGGCGGCGACGGGATGGATGTTCAACTACTGGTCGATGCTGACGACGCGGTTTCTGTTTGGGGCGGGGGAGGCGGGTTGTTTTCCGAATATCACGAAGGCGTTTTCGACTTGGCTGCCGCTGGAAGAGCGGGTGCGGGCGCAGGGCATTCTTTGGATGGCGGCGCGGTGGGGCGGAGCGTTTACGCCTCCGCTGGTGAACTGGATTTTCAAAGTGATGGATTGGCGGATGGCGTTTACGGTGTTTGGCTTGGTGGGGAGCGTGTGGGCGTTTTTCTTCTACCGGTGGTTCCGGGACAATCCGCAGGAGCATCCGGAGGTGAACGCGGCGGAGCGGAAGTTGATTGCGGCAACGGCGCATCCGGCGTCTGGGCATGGGGATGTGCCGTGGGGGAAGATGCTGGCATCGAAGAGCGTTTGGCTGCTTTGGTTGCAGTATTTCCTGTTGAGCTTCCCGTGGTATTTCTATCCGACATGGCTGCCGACGTATTTGCAGGAGTACCACGGCGTGGACCGGATGACGAGCGGCTACTACGCGATTCTGCCGCTGTTCCTGGGCGGCCTGGGTTCGTTGACCTGTGGGTTTCTGTCGACGAAGCTATCGCGGCGGTGGAATGACATTGGGAAGTCGCGGCGGACGATTTCGACGTTTGGTTTCGGCGGGGCGGCGGTGATGATGTTTATCGCGATTCAGGTGAAGGATCCGCTGTGGGCGATGGTGGGGCTGGGGCTGTCGAGCTTTTGCAATGATCTGGTGATGCCGAATGCGTGGGGCGCTTGTATGGACGTGGGCGGCAAGTATGCCGGGACGTTGTCCGGATCGATGAACATGATGGGGAATATTGCGGGGTTTGTGGCTCCGGTGATGGGTGGGTTGATCTTGCGGTCGACGAACAACAATTGGAATCTGTTTATCACGATCATGGCGGCGGTTTACGTGTTGGGGATGTTAACGTGGCCGTTTATCGATCCGGTGACTCCGTTGGAGAGTGAAGCCTAGGGAGAGCGCAGTGATGACCGGATGTTCTTTCCGCGGGCCGTTTCCGTGGCCATACGGTTGAGTGCGTAAAAAACGGTGGGCATCAGTGAATCGGCTCGACTGAAATCGGAAGAGGACCGAGTTGCAAGCTGGCGGTCTCGAGGGCGGATGGACGGCCAGCTTCCTCGCAGGAGAAACCAATGTTGGTCGCGATCAAATACCGTCGCCACCGGGCCATGAGACCGCGCTGGGGCCAAACGGTGCGGCTTCCGGCTGGGTCCGCCGACGCGACGAGGCCGAAAGAGATCGGATCGATAGACGCGAGTACCTTGAAGATCCCCGTCCGGAGGGCGGAACGATTCCGGCGCAGCTAGCCACAGGACTTTGGATCACACTGAACCAACACACCAGCCCCACTTCTTTCCGGGCGTAACACTGGAGGAAGGCCGTGCATCCTCCAAGGACAATGGGAAACTCCAAATACATTACACAACCAGCAAGTTCCAGCCAAGAAGGAAGTTTGGGCCACGAAGAGGGCCCTGTGGCGAAAGCTATTGAAAAGCAGACGGCCAAACTTCCGTCAGACACTTTCCTGTGGGCCGCTCTCGGCTCCATCGGCTTATCGTTGGTGCTTGAAGGCACGGGGCATAAAGAAAAGGCAAACTTTGTCGCGCATTGGGCACCAACGTTTCTTCTGCTTGGTGTTTATAACAAGATCGTGAAGCTTCATGGATCTGACGGAGCGTCGTCGGACGGTTCTCGGCAGTCGCATTCTTTCGTGGAGTAACCGGCACATGGCAACGAAAAAGAAGTCGCTGGTTGCGAACATCAACCGCAAGAAAGAGAACGGTACAAGTAAATCGAAAGAGGACTCCACCGTAACGCCCAAAGCATATTCGGACATGCAGAAGGGATGGCCGAAACCGGGAAGAAAGAAAACATAGTGGCTCCCCGCAAAGCAGAGGAGAAAGATCCGAAAGGCGGGCTCACCCCCGCCGGCCGAGCGGCTTTCAAAGCGAAGGAAGGTGCTAATTTGAAGCCGGGAGTTAAGGGGTCGGCGGATACCCCAGAGAAAATGAAACGTAAAGGATCATTTTTGCGGCGGATGTTTACCGATCCAAGCGGTCCGATGACGGATGACGTTGGGAAGCCCACACGGTTGGCTCTGTCCGCTCACGCTTGGGGAGAACCAATTCCAAAAACCGCGGCGGCGGCAAAAAAGTTAGCGGAGAAGGGGAAAAAGCTTCTTGGAAAATATCGGGAGGGGAAATAGGCCGACGCCCATCCCCTTCGCTTATTTGATTTGCACGAGGTCGCTTCGGACGGCCGCTTTCTCCCAGCGGGCTTGTTCGGGGTGGCGGGGGGAGACGGAGTTGACGAGAGAGCCGACGGCCATGGAGCCGCGGACGAGGTGTTTGATGCGGAGTGGGCCGAGGGCCTTGATGTCGCCGACCCAATGGAGAGCTGCCGACATGGAGCATCCGCACTGACTGCAATCGGGGTCGCCGCCGAAGACGCAGGGTTCGACCTGGGTTTTGAAGTCGGCGGTGTAGTTGGCGGACATGCGGGAGAAGATGCAGTCGTCAGGGGTAGCGGGTGGGGCGAGGAAGGCTTTGGCCATGCCGTCGGGGACGAGGAGTTTGGGGTAGCGGCGGGAGAGGGCGGGGATTTGCTCTGTTAGGCTGACGCGGCTGGCGGGGGGCAGGATTTCGGGGCTGACTTCGCCGCGTTGGGGGGTATAGACGCTGAGCCAGATTTTGTTGACTTCGGGGCGGGCATTCCAGAAAGCGACGTATTCGTCGAGGTAGCCGGGCTGCTGCATGTGCTGGTTGACTACGGTCCAGTGGATATTTATTTTTGTGTCGGCGATGTTTTTGAGGATGCGTTCGTAGGTGGCGGGTTTACGGCGGAGGTCGTGATCCTTCGGCAGACCGTCGACGGAGACGGCTACGGTGACGAAGGGGAGCTTGGTCCAGGCGGCGGGGATGGGAACGACGGCGCTCGTGACGATCATCGTATAGATTCCGCGCTGGCTGAGGATGGGTAGGACGCGGGCGAGTTCGCGATGGCGCATCATGGGTTCGCCCCCGACGAGGGAGACTTGAATGGGGTCGTGTAGGTCGACGAGGCGAAGGATGTTGGCAACTAGTTCGTCGCCCTTAGAATCGGTGAGGTCTACGAGTTTGGCTCCGTCGGCAAGGTGGCTATCGCCATAGGCGTAGCATCCGGGGCAACTGAGCGGGCATTCGCGGGTTATCTCGATAGAGAGCAGGGGTATTCTGCCGCGTAAAATTTTGCCCCACGCGGTGAGAAAATTGGCAGGTCGCATTAGGTTCTACAGAGAACTGATGCGTTTACAGGCGGGAGTGTTGCCGACGAAGTTCGAATGGGTCCAAGAAGTTGCAGAAACGGCGGCCGTTGGGGAGAGTTGTGACCGGGATGTCGTCGTTGTAGAGGGCTCGGAGGGCGGGATCGGAATCGATGTCGATAACGGTGACGGCGAAACCTAGTTCGGATTGGGCGTCGCGGAGAGTTTTTTCGGCGACTTGGCAGAGATGGCAGCCGACGCGGGTGTAGAAGAGAATCGTTACCATGCGAGGTCGGGGCGGGAGCCGTAGCGTTGTTTGGGGCGGAGGAGATGAATGAGGGCGATTCCGGCCAGGAAGCCGCCGATGTGGGCGAACCAGGCGACGCCACCTTGGTTGAGATGGGACTGGCCGACGGTGCCGACGCCGCTGAAGAACTGGAGAACGAACCAGTAGACGAGAATGAGCCAGGCGGGGATTTCCATGGTGGTGAAGAAGATGATGATAGGGACGAGGGTGACTACCTTCGAGTGGGGGAACTTGATGAGATAGGCCCCCATGACGCCGGCGATGGCCCCGCTGGCTCCAATGGTGGGGATGCGGGAATCAAGGTTAAGCAAGAATTGGAGCAGCGTGGCGGCGACCCCACAGAGGAGGTAGAAGAGTAGGTATTTGAAGTGGCCGAGGATGTCTTCGACGTTATCGCCGTAGATCCAGAGGAACCACATGTTTCCGATAAGGTGCATCCAGCCGCCGTGGAGGAACATTCCGGTGAGGATGTCGACCCATTGGAAGCGGCGTGGAACGAAGCCGTATTCGAGTAGGAAATGGTTGAGGGAGAATTCGTCGAGGGAGAATTCGTAGAGGAAGGCGAGCACGTTGAGAGCGATCAGGCCGATAGTGATGATCGGAAATGAATAGCTGGGTTGGGTGTCGCGGAGAGGAATCATGGTTTTGTTAGATTAGGAAGAGGCTCGTTGGACGAAGTCTTTCTTGCTGCGGCGTTGGCCGGAGGCGATCAGGGCGCGGGCCGCGGCGGCGTTCTGGATTCCGCCACGGGCACCGATTTCCATGCAGTTCAGGGCGGCCATGGCGTTGGAGAAGTCGAGGGAGTCGCGGAGGCTGTAGCCTTCGAGGACGGAGAAGCAGAAGGCGCCGTGGAAGACGTCGCCAGCGCCGGTGGTGTCGAGGCAGTCGACGATGAAGGCGGGGGAGTAGACGAATTCGCCGTCCATGCGGGCGATGGCTCCGAAGGCTCCGAGGGTCATGGCGGCGACCTTCATGCCGAACTCTTGCTGGATCATGATGAGGGCGCGGAAGGGGTCGCGCTCGTTGGTCCACTGGGGCGGGAATTCGGAGCTGGTGATGAGGTAGTCGATGTTGGGTAGGACGCGATCAAAGCCGTGGTAGACGGTGTCGACGTCGACGGTGACGGGGATGCCGTGAGCGCGGGCGATTTCGGCGGCGCGGGCTACGGCGGGGGTGTCGTGGCCGTCGATGTGAAGGAGGCGGGCACTGGTGATCATTTCGGGGAGGATTTCTTCGGGTTCGAGGCGAAGGCCATCAGGACGGCGCCAGAGGACGGTGCGTTCGCCGGTGGATTGGTCGATGACGATGTAGGCGGATTGGTTGGCGCAATCGCGTCGGATCTGGACATCGTCGAGGTTGATGCCGGTGCCGAGGAGGCTGTCCCATTGGATACGGCCACGTTCGTCGTCGCCCATGGTGCCGATGTATTTTACGCGAAGGCCGAGTTTGGCGCAGGCGACCATGGCGCTGGCGACTTGGCCGCCGGGAGAGAACATCTCTTCGACAAAGGGTTCTTTTCCGGCGTAGGCCGGGAATTTGGGGACGAGTAATAGGGTGTCGGTGGCGTTGAGGCCGACACCGACTACATCAAATTTGGACATCCTCTCAGGCTACCGCGAAGCGACTATTTTTTTCTCGGGCCAATTTGGTAGAGATAAATCTTGTGGCGACGATTGTGTACGAAGACTTCTTGAACGTCGATGGGGTTCCAGCCGCGGATGCCGTAATCGTGGGAGACGACGCGGGCTCCGGGACGGAGGGACTGTTCGAACTTGGGCCGCAATCTTTCGTTGAAATTGGTAGTGAGATAGAGAGTGACGACGTCGGCTTGGGTGAGGTCTACTTCGAAGATGTCTCCGCGGATGACCTTGGCGTGATTCTGGAGACCGAGTCGCGCGATCATTTCGGTAGCTTCTTTAGCCAGCTTGGGGTTTAGTTCAACGCCGACGGCTTTTGCGCCGAACTTTTGGACGGCTGTGATGAGGATCCGGCCATCGCCGCATCCGAGGTCGACGACGACGTCGCCGCGCTTTACGTTGGCCGATTGGAGCATCTGTTCGATGATTTCCTTCGGTGATGGGACGTAGGGCGCAAGACGATGGGGGTCGGAAGGCTGAGCCGACAGCGGGAGCGCAGATAAGACGACGAAAGAGTAGATTGCGAACTTCATGATTCCCTGAACAATTCCTCTAACGAGGTTGACGTAAGCGGGCGGAAGCCGTTTCCGCAGTTTGCGAATATCGTGAAGTCTACTGGGTTGGTGAATTCTGAGCGAGACGAGCGGAGCGGGTCTTCACAATGCGGTTCACTACTTCGGAAGTAGCGAACCAGAGATCGCGCGGTCTACTGATAGTGTACTCCTGCCCCTTGAAGTATTTTACGGCGTGAGATATGGAGTCTCGCCAAGGAATCTGGGCGGGATAAAGATTGTAGTTCAAGTAAAAGAGGGGGTAGTCGACCGGGCCGACTTCCTTCAGTGTCTCGGCCTCGACGTTCTGTTCCAGCATGACTTTTGGGCCGGCGAAGATAATGGCCTCGGATTTGTTCGTTTCACCGAGTTCGGAGCGGATCAAGTTGCTGAGAAATTGGGTCTCGCTGTGTTTGACGGCAAGTTTACTGAAATCAACCGTGCCGAGTTTCATTTTGTTGAGAGCGTCACCGAGGGCTGGGAAGTCGAGGCGATCAACGTTCTCCTGGCGATGGAGAACCTGTTGACTGGCCATCGAAAATGCGACGAGGGAGAATTTGCCGATCTTTGGTTCCCGCACGATGGAGCGAAGAATGGAGACGAGCGCGGTGGTGTCGACCGAACGCATGACGGTGCTGCGGGGGTTTTGCGGTGCGTAATTGAGGAGGATTTTAACGTTGATCGGTTCGTCGTTGGAGGTGCGTTCGATGGGCGGTTCGTCTTTGAAGCTTTCCTGATCGGAGGCGCGGATGGAGCGCGACGGCATGACCATGGCCATTTGGCCTTCCTTGGAAGACAAGGCGGCTTCGACATCCCAAAAATTAGAGCAAACCCGCTCTGAGCGGTCGCGCATTAGCCAGTCGACGTGATATTTTCCTTCTCCAAGATCGAAGCCACCGTAGAGGGACGCTTCGCCTTTGGCGTCTTCCTCAATTTCCGGCACTCTAATTTTTTGGGTGAAATAAACTGGATCGTTGGGCGATTCGAGCGAGGCGACCCGAAAGAGAATTGTCAGGAGGTTCTCTTGGCCTGCTAATTCTTTGAGGGGGACGGTGACCTCGAAACCCGAATGGAACTTCAGGTCAAAGCCCACCAAGGCTTTGGTGGTCGGGGTGACGTGGCAGGGTAGGTCATGCCGCGCTTCCTTCATTTCGAAGACGGCCATGTCGGTCCCAAAGAGGCGGACCGGACCGCCGTTTCCGTTCATGACGGTTTGGGCAACAGCGGGCAGACACAGAAAGAGCGGCAAGCTGACCAGCAGCAGGGGCCGGAGCGGGTCGCGTTTAAGCATTAGCAAACGACGCACTTTCCCTCACAAATTCAACTGCACGATTTCCCTGAGCCGAACGGTGACAACCTGGTCGCCAGCTAGCAGATCGCCAGCCAGTGGATAAGCAGTATTATGAACCAGATTCATGGCAATGCAACAGGGGAGTTTACTTATTTCGCCATCGGAATGTCTGATCGGTACTAGCGAGGGTCCTGGGTTGGGGCCGCTGAAGCGGCGTTCGCTATGCTAGAGTTCTAAGATTATGGCATCGCGTAGCGTTAACAAAGTGATTCTGGTCGGGAACCTAGGCAAAGACGCCGAGACGAAATTTACTCCTTCGGGCATATCAATGACTCGGTTTTCCGTAGCGACGAGCCGTCGCCACAAGGACCAAGCCACCGGGGAGTGGAAGGAAGAGACCGACTGGTCGAACGTGATCTTCTGGCGTGCGGAGAATTTGGCACCGTACCTTACAAAGGGCAAGCAGGTGTACGTTGAGGGGCGCCTGCAAACTCGGAGCTATGAAGATAAGGACGGCCAGAAGAAGTATTCGACCGAGGTTGTGGCGGACGACGTGATTCTTCTTGGCGGGCGCGGTGGCGAAGGTGGTGGTGGTGATGCCGGGTTTAATCAGGAGCCTCGGATGATGTCCGGTCCGAAAGCCACTGCTCCGCGACCCGCTTCGACGCCCAGTTCTGGCGGAGGATCGCCATTCGATGCGGGGATCAGCGATGATGACGTTCCGTTCTAGAACGGAACGCGATTTTGTCCCAAATCGGGATTAGTCTTTGGTCGAGGCGTGTTTTCAATGGGTTAGGATTGGCACGATAGTTGCTTCTGTATTGAGCGGAGGTAGTTGTGATGCCAGAATTCGTCTCCCTATTCGATTCGATTCCCGACCCGGTTCAGGATCCAATGGATCTTAGCCGGTTCAACCCAAGGTTTAACTCTCCGCCGACGTCGGTGCCGACCAGTCGTGAGGTGCCTGACGGACGATATTGCGTTCAGATTACCGATTTGGAACTAGGGCTGGCGTCGACCGGCAACCCAGTTTTGAAATATGGCTTGCGGGTGTCGACGGGCGAGTTGACTGGTCGGATGATCTGGAAGCGTCGCGTGATCACCGTGAATACGATTCGCTTTACGAAACGCGAACTTCTGACCTGCGGCTTGTTGCTCGATCGATTCTCGCACCTCGGACGGCGATTGGGAGAGTTACAAGGGATTGCTCTAGAGGTGAGCAAGGTCACCAAGGGCGATAAGACGGACGTCTATTTCAATCGACGGGTGGTGGAGCTATGAACGGAGTGATGGTCGATTCTCGGGTAGATCTGCGCTTTTTTGACGAGATGTACCAGAACGAGGTGGTGACCGAACAAGAGACTTGGAACGCCATTCCGGACGGACGGTATGAGGTTCGGGTCGACAAGGTCGAGCTAACGCAATCGAAGAGTAGTGGCAATCCGATGCTGAAATGGACGCTGCGAATTATGGGTGCTACGTTTCACAACCGACTGCTGTGGAAGTATCGAGCGATTACTGAAAACACGTTGGAGTACGTAAAGGACGACCTCTTCGTCTGCGGGTTGAATTTGCCGCAATTCTCTAGTTTGCCTTCGCACCTCGCTTCGCTTCAGGGTCTAGAGTTGGAGATCTCCAAGATTTCGCGGGGGGACGATTCGAACATTCTGTTCAAGCGGCGGCTTGGATCCGTTCAGCAGGGTGATGGTGGCGTGTGTGACGACGACATTCCGTTTTAGAATTGTTGATTGTGGGCAGCGATCAGGATGAAAGTTGCTGTTGGGGTGCCTAGGGACTTATCGTAGAGAGTTACGAACCGTTTCAATTTTATGTCCACGAATACTCCCATCACAGTCGCCCACGGCGACGGCATCGGTCCCGAGATCATGGAGGCCACCCTCCATATCCTGAAGGAGGCGGGTGCCCGACTAGATATCGAAACGATCGAAATCGGCGAGAAGGTCTACCTCCGCGGCAACTCCTCTGGAATCGAACCCAGTGCGATCGAGTCGCTGCGCCGCACCAAGGTTTTTTTGAAGGCTCCGATCACCACGCCTCAGGGCGGCGGTTTCAAAAGTCTCAACGTCACCACTCGAAAAATGTTGGGTCTGTATGCCAACGTCCGCCCGTGCGTGGCTTACCACCCGTACGTGGATACGTTGCATCCCAAAATGGACGTTGTCATCGTCCGTGAGAACGAAGAGGATACCTACGCTGGGATTGAACACCGGCAGAGCCAGCAAGTTTACCAGTGTCTGAAGCTGATGTCTCGGCCGGGTTGCGAACGAATTGTGCGCTATGCGTTCGAGTACGCAGTGCGGAACAATCGCAAGAAAGTTACCTGCTTCACGAAAGACAACATCATGAAGCTCACCGACGGCTTGTTCCACAAGGTGTTCGATGAGATCGCGCCCGAGTATCCGCAGATCGAGAACGAACATTGGATTGTGGATATTGGCGCCGCTAAGTTAGCCGATACGCCGGAAATCTTCGACGTGATCGTGATGCCGAACCTTTACGGAGACATCCTTTCGGATGTGGCGGCGCAGATTGCTGGGTCGGTTGGTCTCGCTGGTTCGGCAAACATCGGGGTGAAGTACGCGATGTTTGAGGCAATTCATGGGTCGGCCCCGCGACGCGCGGGTCAGAACCTGGCGAATCCTTCCGGTCTGCTCCTCGGTTCTGTGATGATGCTCGTGCACGTAGGACAAGCGGATATTGCGGAGCGCGTGCACAACGCTTGGCTTCGGACGCTTGAAGATGGGATCCATACCTACGACGTGTTCACCGAAGGCATTTCGAAGCAAAAGGTTGGTACCAAGGAGTTCGCGCAAGCCGTCGCCGGCAATGTTGGCAAGGAGCCCGAAACGTTAAAGGTCGTCCGCTACAGTAATGGTCCGGCTCAGGACTTGGCGGACCGGGTCTCGAAGTACGTTCCGGAGGTTAAGGAGCAGATCGGAGTTGATATTTTCATCAACTTGGTTCCGGAATCGACGGAAGCCTTTGGCGATGCTCTATCGAAAAAAGCGATCGACGGATTGAAGTTGGTTATGATGTCCAACCGCGGTGTTAAAGTCTGGCCGAACGGTTTTCCGGACACGCTGACTTGCGACACGTGGCGTTGCCGGTTTATGTCCTCGGTGACGGAGAATGGGCCGGTGACTCACGTTCAAGTGATTGCCCAGTTGCAGGCGTTGCTGGATGCCAAGTACGACTTCGTTAAGTACGAGAGCCTCTGCACGTTCAATGGCCGTTCCGACTTCTCGCTCGGCCAAGGCCAGTAACCCGGCATGACGGAGCATATTCTCGTCGGCGTGATTATGGGCAGCAAATCCGATTGGGATACCATGCTTCACGCCGACGAGATGCTCACCCACTTCGGGGTGACCCACGAGTGCAAGGTGGTGTCGGCCCATCGGACGCCCGAACTGCTGACGGAATATTCGCGCACAGCGGAGGACCGTGGCCTTCAGGTCATCATCGCGGGCGCGGGAGGTGCCGCGCATCTTCCGGGGATGGTGGCGGCGCAGACAACGGTGCCCGTGCTCGGTGTGCCGATTGAGAGCCACGCGCTCAAGGGGATGGACTCGTTGCTCTCGATCGTCCAGATGCCAGGAGGCATTCCAGTTGGGACGCTGGCGATCGGTAAACCCGGCGCGATTAACGCCGCTCTGCTCGCGATTCAGATTCTAGCGACGACTCGTCCTGAACTGCGGGAAAAGCTCCACGCCTACCGTCGCGGACTTTCCGAGATGGTTCGTGAGCAATCGTTGCCATGACCCCTCGCCCCATTCTGCCTGGAAGTACGGTTGGGATCCTGGGCAGCGGCCAGTTGGGTAGGATGTTTGCTATCGCCGCTCGGCGGATGGGCTACCGGGTCCATACGTACTCTCCGGACACGGACACGCCGACCGGCCAGGTTGCGGATCTGGAAATTGTGGCTCCTTACGAAGATCTCGACGCGGTGCGTCGATTCGCCTCGCAAGTGCGGGCTGTGACCTTCGAATTTGAAAATGTTCCGGCTGCGACGGCGGCGGCTTGTAGTGAGTACTCGCTGGTTCGCCCGCGAGGAGAGGTCCTTCACACAACCCAGAATCGGATCCGCGAAAAGCGGTTTTTGGCTCAGCATGGCCTGCCGCTCGCGCCCTTTCGAGAGGTCCATTCGCTGGCTGATCTTGAGGCGGCGATTGGGGCGCTGGGGACGCCCTGTATCTTAAAGACGGCAGGTTTCGGTTATGACGGCAAAGGCCAAACGAAGCTTTATACTCCGTCGGCGGCAGAGGAGGCTTGGCGGCGCGCGAACGGTCAGGAGTGCGTGCTCGAGGCGCTCGTCGATTTTGCCTGCGAAGTTTCGGTGGTTGCCGCGCGGGGGGTGGGGGGCGAATTTGTTCACTACGGCGTGGTGGAAAACGACCACAAGAATCACATCCTGGACGTGACGCGGGCACCGGGGCGAGTCAGTGACCGGGTGCGGGACGAAGCAGTCGAGATCGCTCGGGCGGTGATGGAGCAGCTCGATGCGGTTGGGGTATTGTGTGTCGAATTCTTTCTGACCAGGGATGAGAGATTGCTGATCAACGAATTAGCGCCGCGCCCCCACAATTCGGGGCATTTCACCTTTGACGCCTGCTTGACGAGTCAGTTCGAACAGCAGTTGCGGGCTACTTGTGGCCTGCCACTCGGGTCGACTGAACTGCTTCGTCCTGCCGCCATGGCGAACCTACTCGGCGACATTTGGAACGACGGAGAACCGAATTGGGCGGCGGCGGCCGCCTTCCCTTCGGTGAAACTTCATTTGTACGGGAAGCTATCGGCCCGGCCCGGGCGGAAGATGGGTCACCTTACCGCGCTGGCTCCCACGGTGGAGGGTGCCGTCGCGCAGGTCTTGGCGGCTCGTGCCGCGCTTTAGGCATTTCGGCTGAGCTCGTCGATTCTCGTTTGCTGCGCAGCTTGCACTTTAGCTCGAAGGTCTCGGTCGGTCGTCGGTTTGGCATTACTCGCTCGGCGAGTATGATTGCCGGTTCGTATGACTTGGACTGCTGCCAGGGACCAGGTGTGGGCTGATCGTGTCGGGGTGGCCGGGCTTGAATTTGGTCTGGTCGGTTTGGCGCTGGGGTATCGGAGTGTCGGTGGGAGGCTGGGCGGATTGGCGCGGGGTGGGTTTGGGGTATTGAGTAAGAGGTGTTGGGGGCTGGGCTTGGGATTGGTAAGGTGCGTTTGGTGTTGGGGTATCGGAGTGTCGGTGGGAGGCGGGGCGGATTGGCGCGGCGTGGGTTTGGGGTATTGGGTGGGAGGTGTCGGGGGCTGAGCTTGGGGTTGGTTGGGCGCGTTTGGGTGTTGCGATATCGGAGTGGCCGTGGGAGGCGGGGCGGATTGGCGCGGGGTGGGTTTGGGGTATTGAGTGGGAGGTGTTGGGGGCTGGGCTTGGGATTGGTTAGGTGCGTTTGGTGTTAAGGTATCGGAGTGGCGGTGGGAGGCTGGGCGGATTGGCGCGGGGTGGGTTTGGGGTATTGAGT
>JANXMS010000415.1 GCA_025354525.1 Acidobacteriota bacterium | reverse complement strand
CGACTTCGGGGGTGATTGCGGCGGCGTTTCCGACGTATACGGCATCGTCGATTCTGCTGATTATCGCGTGCATTCCGCTGTTCTATTTGCTGTCTTGGTTGCGGGCGGTGCCGATGGCGTTATCGCGCACCGAGTTTCCGAGCTTGCGGGTGGCGATCAAGGATTTTCGGTCCCCGGGGGCGGTGTTGTTTACGCTGCTGTTGTTTTTCCAGTTTGGGAATGAGTGGGCGATTGCGGGGTGGTTGCCGCTGTTTGTGGTGCAGCGATTGGGGGCGAGCCCGGCGACGGGCATTGGTTTGTTGTGCTGGTACTTCACGGCGCTGTTGGTGGGTCGGATTGTGGCGCAGGCTCTATTGCGGCGGATGAAGCATTCGCGGCTGCTGTTGTTCAGTGTGTTGGCGGCGTTTTTTGGTTGTTTGCTGCTGTCGTTGACGGCGACGATTGACGGGGCGTTTGTGGCGATTCTGCTGATCGGGGCTGGATTTGCGGCCATCTATCCGTTGACGGCCGAGAGCATTGAGCATCGGTTTCAGAGCTATCACCCGGGGTTTTACAACGGTATTTTTTCGTTAGGGCTGACGGGGGCGTTGCTGGCTCCGACGGTGTTGGGGGTGGCGGCGCAGTATTGGGGGATTGGGAGTGTGATGTGGTTGCCGCTGGTGGGGTCGCTTGCGGTATTTGTGTTGGTACTGGCGATTTGGTTGGAGGCGCGGCTGACGCGGCGGTAGGGGGTGGATTAGCAAGATCCAGGGTACGAGGCGATCGTATTTGCGAATGAGGAAGTGGCCTACGAAGTGGGCCGCTTTTGCGGCGGTAGAGGTCGGCACGGCTTCGTTTCGGAGAGGCCAGCACAATCCAATGGAAAGATGAGCCTGGAGGGGACGCCGGGATAACCGGGAGCAAGCAAGGGCTGCTTTCGAGAATTTGTTGTCGGCGGTTCGATTTCGGAAACGAGGGGCTCGTCGCCGAGGCGGTGGGAATGTGGAAATCGTGCAGCGATTTCCAAGGGTGGTAGGAAGAGAGGGGAACCGGTTTTTGGTATTCCTCGCTTTCGACCGCCCGTCATTTCCTCGGTCGTTGTCGTCCGGTTAGGCAGGCCGCGCCTCCAAATAAAAACTGCTAACCAATGTTCGTTTGGCCTGTGGCATGCGACGCGCCGACTCGGTGTCGCTGATCCGCAGCGGTTCGGCCGCCAGCGCCGCCATCGTCTGACCGGGACGGAGATGTAGAGCGGGGTCGGGCAGTTGTTGAGAGACCTCCTTAAGGTGTGGCATACCTTTTGTAGACTCGTTTCTGCATACCCTTGGCATCGTTGATGATTTCGGCCTGACCGCAAGGCCGGTGAAAGTTCAAGTAGGGATTGTGGTATTCGCGGTAGAAATCATCAATGGGTGCGGCATGGTGTGCATCAATATGCAGATAGCCCATCTGCTTTCGGATCACGGCTCCGTTTTTGGCTTCCATCCATCCGTAGTCGCCGTTGGAACGTCGGGGACGCGACTGAGTCTGTTCGATCAGCAGCTTCTTCAACTAGAATCGCTTGTAAGACCGGCATCAGCCAGCAAAGTTGGAGATCTGATTTACAGGTCGTCAACTCAGCAACAAGATTCGATCCAGTGGAGAACTTCCTTCGCCGAGGTAACGGTGGTTTATTCCATTCTCATGGAGCGTTCCAAGGGAGCGGCACTGGTGTCCAAATTAGCCAAAAACCGTGATTAGGGGCGTTGAAAGCAAAGCATTTGCGTCGGTGCGATTCTCTGTTTGCGGTCACTACTGTCCAAAACAACTCGAGAACCGGCAGCACGTGTTGTAAACATGGGTCTTAAGCCGTTGGAATTGAGTTGGGAAAGTTGAGGTCTAGTTTTTCGGGTTACTGTCTCCTGTCCAAGAAGATTGCCCGTGGGCATCAATACACCTCTATTTGGATGCTATTGGCGGATGATGTTGCCGTTTTGGTCGCGATGCAGAATTGGTGGGGCTGGATGTTCCGTCCCTTTTCGAGAATTCGTCAGTAACCTGTCCCGATTAATTCAGCTCGAGCGAAAACTGGACGGGGGCCGGGATCAGGGGTGGGGTGCCGAAGGGATTGTCC
>JANXMS010000353.1 GCA_025354525.1 Acidobacteriota bacterium | reverse complement strand
CGGCGAGTCGATGGTCGATTACTCCCGCGTGCTCGACGCTCTCATGGCCAAACTCGGCCCCCGAGACCATGCCGAAAAAGAAGTCATCTACCGCCTCGCCGCCAGCCAATGGGAATGCCAACGCTTCCGCTGCATCCGTCTCTTCCTCCTCGAAGACAAATTTCAAACCGTAGCCGTAAAAATCCAGCACGAAGTGCTCCCCGCCTGCGTCGGCGCCGTCGCCCTGGCCCGCGCCTACCAAGCCGCCGCCGGCCCCGGAGGCGGCCTCGCCGGTCTCCGCCAAGACATCGCCGCTTCCGAACGTTCCATCGCCGCCTGCTATCGCGAGCTCAAACAGCTCCGCAGCCTCGACCCGTTTGACCGGCCCCCCGCCAATTTCAACCCCGCCACCGACATCGCCCAGCAGCTTTATACCTCCGTCCCGGAACCGGAAGAAATTCCGCCCGCTGCCCCGGCCCCAACCACGGAAGTCGTTGAAAACACGGAATCGGAGCCCATCGAAACGGCCGAAACCACCGAAATCCAAAGCCAACCGAAGCCATCCGAACCCCGCGCCGAACACGGCTATTCCATCGTCTTGCCGTCCCGTCGAGCCCCGCAGCGAGCCGAACCGCCCCCGAAAGTTCGCCACGCCGGCGGAAGTGCGGCATGATTCGCTCCATCGAAACGGCCGAAATCACCGAAATCTAAAGCCAACCAAATCCCGCGCCGAACACGGTTATTCCATCGTCTTACCGACCCGTCGAGCCCCCAGCGAAATGCCGCCCAATGTCCGCCACGCCGGCGAAGGTGCGGCATGATTGGCCTCGTCCAATCCAGGATGGAATCGGAACCCATCGAAACGGACGAAATCACCGCAATCCAAAGCCAACCGAAGCCAACCGAATCCCGCGCCAAACACCGGTATTCCATCGTCTTACCGACCTGTCGAGCCCCCCAGCGAGCCGAACCGCCGCCCAAGGCCCGCCACGCCGGCGAAGGTGCGGCATGATAGGCCTCGTCCAATCCAGGATGGAATCGGAACCCATCGAAACGGACGAAATCACCGCAATCCAAAGCCAACCGAAGCCGGCCGAATCCCGCGCCGAACACCGTTATTCCATCGTCCTGCCGACCCGTCGAGCCCCCCAGCGAGCCGAACCGCCGCCCAAGGCCCGCCACGTCGGCGAAGGCGCGGCCTAATAGGCTAGAAGCCAGGCCAGGTGTCGTAAACGTGCCCAAGGGCATCCTGGGCCCCGCAATCGGCATCGCCTAGGCTGAGCCAGTTGCTCCCCTGAGCCGGGCATGTCGATTCGCGGACCACCAAACACGTCCCATGCACCTCCTCGTAACCAGGAGCCTTCTCTTGCCGCATCCGTTACAGAATCTTGCAAGCCAAAGTCCCCAGCCGTTCCCCAGGAATCTGCACCGTCGTCAACGGCGGATGGCACAACGCCGCAAACGGAAGTTCGTCCGCAGCCACCACGCTAACGCCCTGCGGCACCCGTATCCCCGAACGGAACAACGCCCGAATCGCCCCGATCCCCGTCAGGTCGTTGCGGCACACAATCGCCGTCGGCAGCGGCTGCTCCGTCATCAGGCGCTGCACCGCCCGCTCACCCCTTTCGACAACGTTCTCCCCGTCCACAATCCGCTGCCGCGGCTCCAAATAGATCCAGCGCCGCCCGATACGCCTCGTGCGTCCCCTTCGCATAGTCCACCCGAATGTCCGACCGCAACGCACGGGTCACTCGCCCGTCCAGGAATACGCTCGCCACCCCGTTCGCCTCCAGCATGTCCCCCAAGCTCGCCCCGATCCGCGACGTCATCTCCGCCACCCCCGGCGGCTTGTTCTGAATCAACTTCCGAAACGATCGCTCCGTCCGCTCCGCCTCGTAGCCCATCACATACTCCGCCTAATCAAACGCCTTGATCACCCCCTGCAGAAAGGATTCTCGATCTCAGAAAGGTCCGTTCCCGTGGAAGTTCAGCTCCGCCATAGCTGCCAGCACTCATTCCCGCACCTAAGCAGCCTTGATTAACTTCCCACCGCCAGACGAGCCGAACTACTGATCGCCGTTCAGCACCCCGTTCAAGTCCCGATCCAACGCCAGCCGCCGATTGTTCCCTTTGGGAACGCAGGTGTAGGTGATCGTCGTATCGTGATCAGCCAAATCCCGAACAGCAGCAGGCGTCAACGGAGGTCGGTCCGACCGCCCGCAACGCCCGCATTCTCTCCGTGTGCGTCACCGGTTGGCCCACAAACGGTGGCAGAACCGGCTGCACCTCCCCCCGTCCCGAAGTTCGCCGCGAAGAAAAAATTTGACAGCATGTCAATGCTCCCGTCGTGTAGGAACTCGACGCCCCGAATCTGCTCGCCCTGCGCCACTCCAAACCGCAATTCCCCAGGTGCGGATTCTTCAGCGGTAAGATCCCCACCACCTCGGTCGTCAAGCTTCCATTTCCCGGTTGGTTAATCTTCACTCCCTGAGACTAATGCCAATCAAAAAAACTTGTCTCGAAACTATCAGAAAACTGTTAGCATTCGATCTCCAATTGGAGTATACTCGCGCCAGGAGTCTCTCGTGAATCCTCGCCCTTTCCTGCGCTTCGCCCTCCTTCCCCTCGCTCTCAGCGTTGCTCCCGCCGCCGTCACCTTCCACAAAGACGTCGAACCCGTCCTCCAAGCCCGCTGCCAAGGTTGCCACCGCCCCGGCGAAGCGGCCCCCATGTCGTTCCTCACTTACTCCGCCACCCGGCCCTTCGCCAAAGCGATCCGCGCCGCCGTCCTCGCGAAGAAAATGCCCCCCTGGTTCGCCGATGCCCCCCATGGCACGTTCGCCAACGACCCCTCTCTCACCCCCAAAGAAATCGAAACCCTCGTCGCCTGGGCCGACACCGGTGCCGCCGCCGGCAATCCTACCGACGCGCCCCCCGCTCTCCGCTTCGTCGAGGGCTGGTCCATCGGCCAGCCGGACACCGTTATCGAAATGCCCGCCGTCTATAAGGTGCCCGCGACCGGGGTCATCGAGTACCAACACATCATCGTCCCCACCGGCTTCTCCCAGGACAAATGGGTTCAGGCCGTCGAAATCCGCCCCGGCAGCCGCCGTGTCGTCCATCACATCATCGCCTTCGTCCGTCCCCCCGGTTCCAGTTGGTTGCGCGACGTCGCACCCGGAGTTCCTGTCACCGATACGGCGCGCTTGTCCAAACTGAAGGCCGACGAAATGCCCGAGTTCCTCCTCAGCTACACCCCCGGTCGTCCGCCCGTGGGTCTTGAACCCGGCCAAGCCCGCTTCATCAAAGCCGGCTCCGACATCGTCTTCCAAATCCACTACACTCCTAACGGACAGCCTGCCGAGGACCGTTCCAAACTCGGCCTCGTCTTCGCCACCGCCCCGCCCCGAGAACGCGTCGCCACCCTGCCCATCAGCAACCGCGGCCTCATCATTCCTCCCGGTGCTCCCAACCATCGCGTCGAAGCCACCGCCACCGCCCTTGCGCCACTCCGCCTCCTCCGCCTGATTCCCCACATGCACCTCCGCGGCAAAGCCTTTGAAGTCCGCATCGTCGAAGAAGGGGCCTCCCCCGAAGTCCTCCTCCGCGTTCCCAACTACGACTTCAACTGGCAGAACGCCTACTCCCTCGCCAAGGAAAAACAGATCAAGCCCGGCACCCGCATCGAGTGCACCGGCTGGTACGACAACTCCTCCAACAACCCCTTCAACCCCGACCCCAAAGCCGAAGTCCGCTGGGGCGACCAAAGCTGGGACGAAATGATGCTCGGCTACGTCGATGTCGCCATCCCCGTCAACGCCGACCCGCAATCCCTCCTCCTCCGTCCTGCGCCCTCCCCGGCTTCCTCCAGCAAGGATCGCTTCGTCGGTGTCTGGTCCCTCCTCTCCGTCGAAACCAAGAGCGCGTCCGGAGCCGTCACCAAAACCTACGGCGACAAACCCATCGGCCGCATCACCTACGACTCAGCCGGTCGCATGTCGGCCTTGCTCATGCGGCCAGACCGCCAGAAGATCTCCGCCGTCAATCTCCGCGACGCAACAGAAGCCGAAGCTCGCGGCATCCTCCAAGCCTTCACCTCCTACTACGGAACCTTCGACGTCGACCCCGTCGCTCGTACGGTTACCCACCACGTCGAACTCGCGCTTCATCCAAGCTGGACCGGCACCGATCTTGTGCGGACCTATGAGTTCGACGGCGACAAGCTAATCCTCACAGCCGTCACTACCGCCGGTGCCAGCACCCGCCTCGTCTGGCAGCGGCAAAAAGACTGAGTGGTTTCGCCAATCATTGCCGCGCCACGTTACGTCTCGCCCAGAACACGGTCAATGGCTCGATGACCGTCGCGCTCGGCAAGTTCACTTTTCTGGTACCGCTCAATCCAAGGCCGGGGCGCCTGCCGCCGTCATAGAATCTTGCCGGTCCTCCGGTCAAGTCAGAGCGTGAACAACTTCCCGCCTTGATCGACCACCTTGTCGCCGCCCTCGGCCCCGATCAGGAAGATCAGGCCCCCGATAATCGCGGGCGAGGAGTGGCCAAACGGCAGGCTGGTCTTCCACACGACGTTCTTCGACGGCCCGAATTCGGTAGGCCCCTTCGTCACGGTGGCGAAAACCAAACCATTCACTCCCCGGAACATCGGCCAATCGGCCGCTGAGAGCGCCGTCCCCTTCAGAAACAGGATGAGTCGCCTTGCCATGCGAACATCAGTCGCGACTAGCGGATAGAGATCAGCTCGACATCCCGCCTTGATCGACCACCTTGTCGCCGCGCCCGGCGTCGACTCGTTCGCCGCCCTCGGCCCCGGTCAGGAAGATCAGGTCCCCGGTAATCGCGGGCGAGGAGTGGCCAAACGGCAGGCTGGTCTTCCACACGACGTTCTTCGACGGCCCGAATTCGGTAGGCACCTTCGTCACGGTGGCGAAAACCAAACCATTCACTCCCCGGAACATCGGCCAATCAGCCGCTGAGAGCGCCGTCCCCTTCAGAAACAGGATGAGTCGCCTTGCCATGCGAACATCAGTCGCGACTAGCGGATAGAGATCAGCTCGACATCGAAAATCAGCGCCGAATGCGGCGGAATATCGCCTCCCGCCCCGCGGGCGCCGTAGCCGAGTTCGGACGGGATGTAGAGCCGGTACTTCGAACCGATCGCCATCAATTGCAGGCCTTCGGTCCAGCCGGCGATCACCCGGTTCAGCGGAAACGAAATCGTCTCTTTCCGCTGGTAGCTGGAATCGAAAACCTTGCCGTTGATCAACCGACCTTCGTAGTGGACCTCCACTGTGCTGGTGGCACCGGGCTTTGCCCCGGTGCCTTCCTGCAATACTTCATATTGCAGCCCGGAGGCGGTCTTCGTGATGCCCTCTTTCTTAGCGTTTTCTTCGAGAAACTTCTTTCCGACTTCCATTATTGAACGGTACCACGCCCCGGAGGGCGCTTACCCCAGCGCCACCTGGCAATACGCCAAACACTTCTTCATCTCGGCCATCACGGTCGTCCCCTCGCCAATCGCGTACTCGAGCTCAATATTCGCCGGCCACTTATACTTTTCTTTCTTCATCAGTTGCAGCACTTCTTTAATCGGCGTGCTGCCCTTGCCCCACTCTAAGTTATCTGCCCCTTCCGTCTTGAACTTACGGTCTTTAATGTGGAAGCTCGAAATCCGCCCCGCATTCGCTTTAATAAACGGCACCGGCGATTTGCTAATCGCCGCCGTAAAGTGGCCGACGTCTAAGTTAATGCTGTTGTACTTCGACTGGCCCAGCGCCGTCTCCCAGCTCTTCTCGTCCACCTGCATATGGTTGTGGTACCCGGCGTAGATCTTACTCTTCGCGGCAAACTCCCCGATGCGCTGCGTCAGCTTCGCATCGGTCGGTAGCTCCATCGTCACCGACTCGGCGCCCAGCGCCTTCGCCACCCCAAACACGTACTCATACTCCTCGTCCGCCATCCCCGCCGTCAGCCCCAACTTCACAATCGGGATGTCCACCCCCGCTGCGCTATACATCTTCCGCAACTCCTTATACTTATCCATCGATACCGAAAGCCGCCACTGCTTCCGCTCGTCCGCCAGTTTCTTCATCGCCGCTTGCCGCTCCGGCGTCATCGGTCGGCCCCCGCCCAACGCTGGCCCTCGCGCTTCTGGCGCTCCAGCAAAACCCTCGGCCGACTCGCCCATCAGTTCCACCGAGCTAATTCCCAGTTCGGTGCAATACTTCAGCAAGTCCGGTGCCGTGCTCGGCAAAGACCGAAAGCAATATGTGATCGCCCCAATCTGTACCCCCGAAAATTTCGAGTTCGGCTTGCCAAACAAGCTCGCGGTTGGCAGCGCGGCCAAGGCCAATTTCGCTAATTCGCGTCGATTCATTCCCGCATTATTTCACAACCGCTTTGATGATGGCTTTTCACCCGATTCGCCGCGTCTTCCAAGGGATGGCATCATCGGAGACAAATTCCCATGGCCAAATACAACGACATCACCCGCAAACAGAACGCGACCTCCTAATCGGGGACTCGCCGGAGAGTTGACGAGCCCTCTACGGTCCTTGGCTGCTCCCAGTCGACGCCCGAGGTCGAAAATACCTCCCCAAAGCCGGCCTTCTGCTGCCCGCCGCGCAGAAGATCCCAGAGGCGGCGGCCCGCTCCTCATCCATCGAACTCAAGCTCGATCGAGTCGATAGTGTCTTCCTCAAAGGCGTCCCGTCGGCAATCACGCAGAAAGTCTTGCGTTTTAGTTTCTGAGTGCCCGGTATAATCCCCCCGCCTTTCAGGCGGGCCGCTTTTAGCCCCAGTGCTGCAGAACAAGGAGATGGCGGAATGCGGGAGAAGCGCCCGCGGGGGCTTTGCCACCAAGTTCCGCGACGGGCGGGTTGCCAAGAATCCCTAGACCGTGTGGGATGCAGGCGACCGATCAGCTCGCGACTTAATGTGGCGAACTTGCGGGCCCTTAAGC
>JANXMS010000345.1 GCA_025354525.1 Acidobacteriota bacterium | reverse complement strand
ATTGACGGGGCCCTGAGCTGGGACAAACGTAGTTTGCAGTCCGCCCAATACGGGGCCGGTAGTTCGGGTTTCCAGAACGCCTCCATTAAAGCGGGTATCGCTCTAGCCCTCCCACCGCACTTCGATCCATCGATAGTCACCCCGCCAATCAGCGCCGACCAATCCAAAAAGCAATCCGATCCAATGGCAAGGTCGGATCCATGATCGCGGGTACCAACAACCAACTTTTATCCAGAATTTCAGTAGGTTTGCGGCATGAGGTGGCGGATTGCGTCATGCCGGGTGCTCGGTTTTTGGCAGGTGACTCGGGAGAAAGATGTCTCTAAGGTCCCCGCCTGGGTCGAAGGTCAAATCAGCTGCGGAAGCCTAGCGGTGGAAAAGGGACCCTCGCCCCCCCATCGACGACGAGACGTCGGTCGGTGTGATCGTTGCAATTGTAGATCGCGACTCCACTCTCGCACTAGAGCCAAACGCGGCGAACAAACACCACAAGCCGTTCTGCAATGGGCGGACAGGTCTCCGCCCTCCCTTGCGATTTTCAAAGAAGCGAATGTCCACGTCGGCCTCGACCCAGTCCGCTACAAGGTAGAACACCAGCCGACCTACCGTGCTGGCCCCCATGTCCGCCCGTCACCCCGGTCCCGTCCATTGGGCCACTCCATGGTCTCCGTAGGATTCGGCTGGTGCTTCGTGAACGGTAAGAGCATGGCCAAAGCGGCTACGGCTGCCAACTGAGCAACGGAAGGGAAGCGGGCGGGCCGACCGCTGCTGTTGCTAAACGGGCAGCGCATTGACTCCCGGGTGGGAGGCGCGAATTCGGGACCGACGCGGTTAGTCAGAGGGGCCGATAAAGCTACGAATGGGTGACGGTCCAGCCGGACTCATAGATGGGACCGTGCGAACCCGGAGGGCGGAAACGCTGGGGGGGTCAGAGGCCTCTATAGAAACGGGGCACTTCCGTGTGAGTTGCTCGGAAAGGCGATGGAGTACAGTAAAGCATTGCAGAAGCGACAGGAGCAGATAGCGTGAGTGGAAAGGCGTCGCGACGGGTGCCGGTGGCGCTGGTGGCAGCGGGGGTGCTGCTGGTGGTAACGATGATTTGGATGGCGCGGCAAGGAGGGCGGCCGCGGGTGGATCTGCCATCGATTCTCGTGCAGGTACAGCAGATGAATCAGCTGACGACGGTGCGATACACGGTCCAAAAGGTGATTGGGATTACCGAGCAGAAGCAGCCAGTAGGGAGCGAGGCGATTCTGCTGATTGTGCAGGCGCGGGTGGAGGCAGGGGTCGACTTGGCGAGCCTGCGGCAGGAGGACGTGACCGTGCGGGGGGACGGGACAGTGGTAGTGCGGTTGCCCGCGGCGAAGGTGCTCAACGTGACCGTGGACGAGACGGAGACGAAGGTGTGGGACCGGACTAAAACGTGGTGGACGCCTTGGGTGCCGTATGGGTTGGACCTGGAGCAGCGGGCTCGCAGGGCGGGCGTGGAGGCGATCGAGAAGGCCGCGCTGGAGATGGGGATTTTGGGGCAGGCGGAGCGGAATGCGGAGACATCAATTCGAGGGTTGTTGGGGTTGGCGGGTGTGAAGGACGTGCTGGTGGTGCCGGGGGGAAGGTCGTAGAGAGTTGGTGCCACGTTAGAGCGGGTGGGTCTAGTTGGCACCGGCGGCGCGGGCGACGGGATTCCTCGCGGCTTCGTAACGTCCCGGCGCGAGAATGCCGGCGGGATCGATGGCGGATTTCAACTTTCTGAGCAGGTCGCCGTAGCTCGCGGATCCATTCATTTCTTCCATGGATTGAATACCCAGGCGGTAGGAGTAGTAGCCGAGAGAGGTAACTTTTTCGGCCAAACTCAGGTAGCAAGCCATCGCGCGTTGATCCTCTCCGGGGATATCGCGATCAAAAGAGATGGCGATGACGCAGGCGATGGCGCGGCCGGTGATCATGGTGAGAGAGATCATGGGTTCAAACCCGGCGGCGAGGAGGGTTTCGGTCGTGACCTGACGGATCTTCTGAACGTCGTCGGCGGTGGAGGGGACGATGGGGGCGAACCAGAGAAGTCCGCAGCGATCGCGATCGGGATCGGGTTGGGCAGGGATAGGAGTGGTTTTGCGCCAGTAGGCGCTGCGTAGGGGCCGGTCCGTGGGGATGCCCTTCAAGAGTCCGTAGAGGGGCTGGAGCAAGGCGACGGTTTTGGACAGATCCCAGCCGGAGAACAGTTTGATTGGCTTAGCGAATCTGATGGAGAGCGCGAGCATGCGGTCGTCGAGAAAGCGGAGCTGGTTCACCTTCCCGGCTAGGGCTCGGCGGATCTCGCGGCGGGAGCAGGCGACCTGGGCTTTAGTGCCATAGAGACCGCCGGAACCGTTCCATACGCCAAACTGGAGACGGGCGCGGAGCAGATCCATTTGCGCTGGAAGAAGGGGCGTTTTGTGCTGGGTTACGTCCCAGGGAAACTGTTGAATGCTCGACAGAACTTTGTAGTCATTGCCGAGATGGACGGTGCTCTGGATGGTTCCGGAGAGGCGGAGGCGCGTGAGCGCCTCAATGACCGGTGCTAGCTGGGCTTCGCGGTCGCAGCGGAAGAGGAAGGCTTCAAAATGGGCGGGGGCTGGCATGAGCCAGATGGTCATCCGGGTCACGACGCCGAAGTTGGACTGGGAGAAAAGGCCATCAAGGAAAGGGCCGACTCCCCAGCGGTAGAGCGGCCCGGCAGCGGAATTCGGAAATCGGCTGTAGCCGGTTTCGACAACATCACCACTGGGAAGAACGACTTCCAGGCCGCAGGAGTGGGCGAAATGGTCACCCTGCGGGGTGTGTCCGAAGCCGCGCTCCATGGTGTTTCCGATGAGACTGGTATGGGGGGAGGAGCCAGTGGCATCCATCCATAGGGAGGACTTTTGCTGGGTCAGGAAATCGTACAATTGCTGCTGAGTCACGCCAGGCTCGACCGTGACGTAGGCGAGCTTTTCGTTGCAATCGAGAATGCGGTTCATTCGCGAAAGATCCAAGATCGCGCAGTGGTTTTGGGGGGGGACGCCGGAACCGTAGCCCCAATTCTTACCCGAACTTCTGGGGTAGATGGGGACTTCAAAGCGAGTGGCGATCCGAAGGCAATGCTGCACTTGCTCGCGTGAAGACGGACGCAGAATGGCCGGTACTTTCTGTTCGGTGAAGAAAGTGGTGGTCTCGACGGCCGCGAGTTGAACGGGGTCGACAATGACGGATTCAGATCCTAGTACCGCTTGCCATTCGGCCAAGGCGGAGCGCCAATTTGCGTCGAGCATTTCTGTGAGTTAGGAGGTCGAAAGAGTGACAATAAAGTCACGGCATCACTCGATTCCGATGTCGGTTGGCGCATTCGGTCAAATGGGCACCACCGACATCAAAACCGAGTTAGGGGGTTTAGCTGACCGAGCCTGATTTTCTACGAATGCTGCCAACGATGAGTGCCGCTAGACCGATGCCGATCGTGCCCAAGGTTCCTGGTTCAGGGATGGGATTGTTCGGCGTACCATTAAAGTTACCCGAGTAGGACGCAACGACGGTGCCGTTATTTGGGGAGCCAACCGTCGCCAGGATTCCTGCGATATTCATGCCGGCAGACTGAGTGCTGAACGCTCCGTTGTAGCTACTGGTACCCGTACTAGCAAGCCCAAGATAAGCCAACACTTCCACATTGAAGGAGACGGCTGCGTTCGTCGCGGTACCGCTCGGTCCGGCACTCGAATTCTGCAAGGTGAACGGCGACAAAAAAGTATTGACGCCTATCGTCACTGTTGGAGTGCACACATAGCCCGGGTTATTCCCTTGGGAAGCATCGCAAACTGGACCGGAGCCGGGAAGGACTTTGGTTAGGTCAAAAGTGATGCCATTTGCGAACTGAATAAACTGGCTGATGTTCATGCTGCCGGTGATGGGCGGGCCACTTAAGTCCTTGATTGTGTTGCCTGATTGGTACCCCAGCAGAAGGTTGTTAAAGCTGCCGCTAATGGGGTTGTTAATGCCGAAGCAACCTAAGGCATTTGGACTTGCGATGCCGCAGGCTTGTGCCGAATTCGAGTAAAAATCGATAGAAAACGCGGAAACGCCGACACTGGCGTTCAGATTTACCTGGCCGGTGATCGATGCTGCGTAACCGTTGAATGAGCAGAGGCCTAGAAGCGCAATACCGCACGCTTTAGCTAAAGCTTGATTAATTTGCATGGTTCTCCCTCCGAAGAAGTGGTTGGATCGAAGTAAGTCGAGTGGTTGCGGGTTTACGATGCCATTGGCCAGATGCGGCGAATAGCATTCGTTTGGGAAGTTCAGTTCGGTTGTCCACGCAAACCGTTCCATCGCGGAACTGATAATTCGCAGGCGACCGCATCAAACGACCTCGAGTAAGACACCCGTTTTCTTTAGCAATTAGTCCTCCGTCTTAGAACGCGCTGGATTAAGCCCTAGAAAATAGGGGATGGGCAGCGGGCAACTTTAGCTGGTCGGGGGAGCGGTGGCTAATGGAATCAACAGTTTTCCTTGTTCGGTAGCAAGGAAGTCGAGTTGCTTCGTCGGGTGCCCAGCAATCAGACGGACGTCCACACTGGTCGGGACGGCATGCCTTGGAGTCGCGTCGTGGTCACCGCGACGTTATGTCGTCACTGTGGCGTGCTTTGGAGCGCGCGGGTAGGCGGCAATGGCAAAAAGATCAAACGACTTTGGGCATCCGGCCTGCGACTCGGGAGTCCATCGACCGGAGAGCCTTCGACAGCGCGAGGAGGGAGGCGATGTGCGTAGGAAGGGCCGGTTGGCAGCAGACGACCCGCATCTCTTCGTTCATTTGCGCGATGTAGTCGGTGACATGGCCTGCATACTTTGCCGCGGGGCGGAGCGAATCGAATTGCAAAAGTTCCATCTCGCAATCGAACGCGGGATCATAATAGGAAGGCAGCGGATCTCCCTGCAGGCTAGCACGGCTGGCCCCCAGTCTTTGCAGAATCGACGACGACGCATGGCGAGTGGTGGCCGTGCTTAGTCCGAGTGTTCCTCCAAGGATTTCGCCTAGCGCATACATCTGCAGGACGGTGCGGAGTGCGTGCGAGGTATTGCGGAAGGATGGTGCGACACACCATCCGCCAAGTTCGGCAAAAGTCGCACCGCGTTCAGCGGCCTGTTGAATGGAGTTCTCGACGACGAGTCGAACTTTCGCCTGCCACTCCGGAGACTTGCCCAGGGCTGATTTGGAGGTGAGCGTGGATTCAAACGTCGGGTTGGGGTGAGAATAGTAGCGGGCGCAACTGACGACTTCGTTGTCTACATCGTGGATGAGGAAATGCCAGCTCTCGAGATCAATACCTTGAACGTGCCGCCCGTCGGTCGATAATGCGGTGGCGCTGATGGCACCATCGGCGACGTAGGAAGTGCCGCGAAACCGTTGGAGGGCACCCAGGACTTCGGCGTGGGAGGTCGGATCGACTTTGACGTCCTTGAACCGATGTTCATTGCGCCAACTGAACGGCGCCAGCAGGGTGTAGCGCTGAACGGAAACTTCCTTACGGGCGGAAGCGGTTTGGCTTGAAGAACTGGTACAAAATTGCATTTTACTCCCGCGAACGTAAAGACTATTTCACTTAACCCAATGGTTGTAGCCCTAACCGGGTGCTAGGTAGATGTCTTTTTGAATGAACAGCTTACCATATTTTACCTTGCCGCACGGGCCGGGCTTTTCTGCTGAAAACTACGTATGATGGGGGGGCTAGGGGCTTGTTGAGATGGAGGGAAGGCGTGAGCGGCCAAAGAAGGGTGAGTGATAGGAGCGAAGGGCGAAATGACGGAGGGACTGATTTTTAGAATTCAAGTTAGGATACCGCTCCACTGCCGGTTAAATCGTAGTGTGAGCAGAGAGGAGAGAGGCGCATGTTTATTTTGAATCGCGGGAAACGGTGAGTTGGCCTACCGGATCTGTTCCAGTAGTGGTTGTACTATGCTGAGAAAGGGTATGCAACTTTCTTGCCGTAGTCGAGATGAGAGTTGCGTCGATTCAAAGCAATGGAAAAGTCTTTTAGAATCAATGTTTAGAAACTGTTTTGGCTGGAGCGGAAGAGCTGAAATCGGTAATTGTTCATTCTCAAAATTGCCGATCGGTAAAATGTTCCAGGTGGACTCGCCAAAAGAACGATTCCCCGTTTGCGGCTAACGTCCGTCAATGTACACCCGCCTCGATGGAAAAACCGCCCTGGCTTGCCTGATACTCGGCCTCAGTGGAGCGGCCTTCCCCCAGTGAGGAGCCGCCCTCTACGCCGCCGCTTGCGCTACCTGCCACGGCTCTGACCTAACCAACGGCACCGGGCCCCCCCTCGCCGCGAGCAGCCTCCCCGCCGAAACTTACTCCGCAGTCACCGCCTTCCTCGTCGAAAAAAAACAACCTCTCCGCCCCCCCCCCCGGCCCCCACTGGCCTCGGCCCCACCCAAGCCGAGCTCACCGCCGCCTACTCTTCGAAGAAGGACTGGCCCTATCAGACCCACGATTACTCCGGTGCCCGCTACGTCCAGTCCACCCAAATCACTCCCGCCAACGGCCCCCCAACTCGGCGAACAGAGCAACTTCCAAACCGGCCCCCTCGTACTACAACGGCTGCATGATCCTCACCGGCGTCCGCTCCACCACCGTCATCGACGCCCAAACCTGCGCCCTACCGCACCACCCGCACCATTGTCCTGCGCAATCTGAGTTTCCTCTTCGCGCAGTATCTCTCCACCAGCGCCACCCGCGACCAAACCACCATCACTTACCTGGCCCAAAACTTCCCCAACCCCATCTTCGGGGCCAATACCAACCGCGGCAGCCTCCTCCGTCTCTACCCCCAATTCGGCAACGTCAACATCTACGAGCCCATCGGCTATGCCTGGTACCACTCCCTCCAAATGCGCCTAGCAAAACGCTTCAGCAAGGGCTTCACGACGCAACTCTCCTACACCTGGTCCAAAAAACATGCAGGCTACCGAAATGCTCAATGACCAGGACACTCGGCCCTACGAAGTCGTCTCTGATCTTGACCGCACCCAGCGCCGCTCCAGCTCCGGCATCTGGGAACTCCCCTTCGGCAAAGGCCGTCATTGGGGCACCCGCTGGAATCCCGTCCTCGAAGGAATCGCCGGCGGCTGGCAATTGAGCGGTGTCATGCAATATCAATCCGGTGCCCCCCTTGGCTTCGGCAACGTCATCTTCAACGGAGATCACAACAACGTTCTCCTCCCCAAGGGCCAGCGCAACGTCAACGCCGACTTCGAACGCAACCAGGCCCTCCAACTCGCCAACAACCTCCGCCGTTTCCCGATCCGCTGCAAGGGGATCAGCGGGCCCATCCAAGCCCGTTGGGGTTTCGGCGCAATCAAAAACTTCGCCATCACGGAACGCTGGAAGCTCCAGTTCCGCGCCGAAACCCAAATCGAACCCCAACACCACCGTCACCTCCGGAGCCTTCGGCACCATCACCGGACAAGACCCGCCCCGCTCCTGGCAAGGCGCTTTAAAACTGACCTTCTAAATGACTGCTAGAGGCGCTGGTGCGCCAGCACCAGAGCCACCGACTCATCCAACTGCCCGTCCCCGCGAATCACCACGTGGGCGTGCCGCTTCGTCGGTAGGATATACGTCTCGGCCATCGGTCGCACCGTAGTCTCGTACTGCCACTGCACCGACTCCGCCGTTCGCCCTCGCTCCCGCACGTCTCTCGCCAACCGCCGCGCAAAGCAAATCTCGTCTTCCAGGTCCACGTACACCATCGTTTGGAAAAGCCGCCGCATCTCCTCCCAATACAGCGTAAACAGCCCTTCCAGAATCACTACCTCGCCCGGCTCTAACCGCGCCGTCCGCGCCGTCCGCGTATGCGCCGCAAAGTCGTAATGCGGAATCTCCACCGTCAGCCCCTTCCGCAACTCCGCTAACTGTTCTCGCAACAAGCCGTCGTCAATCGAAGCCGGTTCGTCGAAGTTCACCTCCGCCCGCTCCGCCAGCGACAGATGCCCCAACTCTTTGTAGTAAGAGTCCATCGAGATCACCGGTGCATGCAGCCGCTTCGCCAACCGCCGCGACAACTCGCTCTTCCCAGACCCCGAAGGCCCCGCGATACCAATCAGATAAGGAGCCATCGCTTACGGCTTCGGCGCTGCCAGAATGCCCATGCCCGTCGCCGAATACCACTCGTGCCGCTCAACCCGCGGCGTTCCCGCCTGAATCGCCGGATCCACGTCGCACCATTCCTGGGCTTGCTGCAAGTCATCGGTGTCGAACAAAAAACTCCCCCGCAAATCGCCGCTTCCGCCCATCGGCCCGGCCAGAATCAGCGTCTTCTCCCCCGCCTGCGGCTTCTTCGATTCCTCCGTGTTCACCGTCGTCGCGTTCGGCCCGCGATACAGCATCGCCAACACGTAAAACCGCACCTCTTGCGCCGACAGCGCCGAGCAACACACGAGCAACAGCAGAATTCTCATAACCCGCCAGTATACCTACTCTTCCCGCAACGCATCCATCGAGTCAATCCGCGCCGCCCGGTTCGCCGAAACGAAACACGCCCCCGCCGAAACCGCCAATAGCCCCAAGGTCACCCGAGACTAACATCGAAAGCAACAGCCGCGACATCCCCGTCGCCACCGGGAAACGGAACTCCGCCGGCATCACCCCAATCACCGTAAACGGCTCCCCATTCAGAATCAGTTCCGTCCCCACCGCCTCCCGCCTCGCCTACCAACCGCCTCTGGAAACGCTTCCCGCTCCACCGCCCGCCCCGTGATGGTCGCCCCGATTGCCGAAAATAGAGTGTTCTCCCCCCCCCCCCCGCCAATCCCAAACGTTCCCCGGTGCCGGTGTGTTCTTCGGGAAACCAACGACCAAGCCGTCCTCGCAAATCGCCACAACCGCAAAAACCGGCGAACGACCACGCAGACGGAATGCCTATCGCAAGGCACTAGCACGTGCCAACAAGAACTTAATTACAAGCTAAACTGTCGTTTCCTGCCCTTTTCCTCCCCTGTCGAAAGCGCAACCTGCCGCAGACGTGCCGCCGGCAACATCGCCGAGCGACACCTGCCGGAAATACAAACGGGGAGGACGTCGACCGCCCAAACGCAGGCGGTCGTTGATCGGATGATGCGAAAATACGAGACAGGAGTACCTGAGGAGCCAGCCTAACGCCTCCCCGGCTTGGCACATATTGACACATTGTGCCAACCATGATAGCTCTCAGGTATGGCTACCAACCGAACCACCGTAAACGTTTCGATCACCCCGGACATCAATGCCTTCCTTCAGAGCCGCGTAAAATCGGGTCGATACCAGACAACGAGTGAAGTGGTTCGGGAAGCTCTGCGGCTTCTTGAACGGCACGAACAGGACCGCGAAGCAGCCATTTATCAACTGAAAGCGAAACTCGAACGAGGAGCCGGCCAAGCCGAGCGAGGTGAGTTGGTGGATGGCGACGAGGTCTTCGACGAGCTCCGGGAAATGATCGAGGAACGCCGCCGCTCCAAAGCCCACAAGCAGTGACGCGGCTTTTCGTCCTCACCCCGGAGGCAAAACAAGATCTGAAAGAGATCTTTTTCGACATCGCCGAGGACAGCCCCGATACCACCAAGCGTTTACGATTGGAATTCTACGAAGGGCTCCAAGCGCTCGGTCGCTCTCCGGGGATCGGTCATTACCATGACGAACTTCTATTCGTACGCTGTGGCCTACGCTTGGCAGGCGACGCCGATTCAAGGGATAAGCGTTGTTCATAGTGCACGAGATCTTGCTGTCTTTTTCACTCTTCGAAACGGACACTAATCTAGACCGAAATCTTCGAGAGATCGTGCTTTTCGCCGCCAAACCCACGCGTTACCCGCCGCCCGTGTGTTCTTCGGAAAACCAACCACGGAGCCGTCCCCTCCGCTCAACACCACCTGCTCTACGCCTCCGGAATCGGCATCGGCCGCAGCACCAGCGTCAAAAACGCCGAGTTCGCGCCGATCCCCGTGCCCCAAAGTCAAAATTGCCACCACCGTAAAAATCGGCGAACCGCCAAGCAGACGGAACGCGTATGGCATGTCTGTAGTACGAACGAACCGGAACTAAGTTCCAGGCGAATCGGAAATGATGACTACAATGACTTTATGCCGAACAACATCGACAAGGAAGGGGTTGTCGTCAGGAAACGTGGCAAACCGGTCACGCGACCGATTCCCGTCGATTCTGATTGCGCCGCCCTGATTGCCAGCATGCCCTGCAAGGTCGGCATGTCGGGAGATGTCTACTCAACCGGTATTGAGTGGAATGCCGAGTCTAGAGATGCCCATCCTTATTATTCACAGACCATGATTCTCTGACGTCGGCCAAGCGAAATCGGCCTCGTAACGGTGGGGAGTTTCTGCCGCAAGTACTTCGCGCGTGTCTGCCTATGCCGCTCGATCTCGCGGTATGTGAAATATTCACGGCACTGGACTTCCGCCGTGACCCAACCGACGAACTAATCGCCGCGACCAGCATAGTGCATAACGCGCCCCGAGTGACCCGGGATCGGAAGATTAAGAAGTCTAAACTGGTCCCCTTCGCCCGTCTTTGACACTCAAGCTTCGACCCGCCTCCCCCGCGGGTCCCCCCTACTGTTCACCCGCTAACACGCGCAGCCACGCAAAATTCACCGCATCAACTCCCCGAGCCGTCAGCGCAATCTGCAACGGAAAATCTGCCGTCAAGACCAACCTGCCCCGAGCCGCAACAGCCGCGACCGCCACATCAGTGAGACCGAGACGAACAAACAGGTCGTCCTTTACGAGCGCCGTGCATGGGTCAAAGACTTCCTCCGAAATTCCCACGAGAGCGGCCAGGAGCATCCGAATCCGCGCCCCTTCTTCGCCCGGTAAGTCGGTCAAATCACTTGTCTGCGCCAATATGTGAGGCGTCGCAACCACGCCGCCAACATAAGCAACCAACTGTTCAAGCAAAAGATAGTCCGTTATTGTGTACGAACTCGTCCGTTTGAACACCGCGATCCGCTGGCGATTGACCCTTCCGACCAGCAGCAAAACGAGGAGATTGGCGTCAACGACTGCACCTCTCCCTCGATGATTCGCCAGAATCGAGTTGACCTCGAATACTAAACTGCCGCTAAGTCCCGAATCTTCATCGAAGTAACTTCGCCGTCGGACTTCCTCACCGTGTAAGTCTTGTACTCCCGCTTCCCAGTCGACCACAGCGAAAGCGTCGGCGGGTCATCCGGATTCACGACAAAACTGTTGCTCAGCGTAATCAACCAAGCGTCCGCCGTCGAATCCACCTCTTCGACTCGGGCTCCCTTAGCTCGCTCCAATCCCAACATATCGACCGCAAAAAGCAAGGCACTCTCGACCGCCTGCTTAATCGTCACCACTCCGCCGTCCCCGCCGCATACCCCGACGCCCAAGCCCACTGGAAGTTATATCCCCCCAACCAACCCGTCACATCCACCGCCTCACCAATGAAATAAAGCCCCGGCACCTTCTTCGCCTCCATCGTCGTCGACGATAGCTCCGCCGTATCCACGCCCCCAGCCGTCACCTCGGCCTTCTCGTACCCCTCCGTCCCCACCGGCTTCACCAAAAACCGCTGCACCGCCTCCCCCAACTCCCGGCACTCCTTATCCGTCCGCTCCGCCAACAACTCCCCGCCCGGCACTAACCGCTCCGCCAACCGGTTCGGCACTATCCCCACCAGCGCCGTCCTCACCATCACCCGTTCCCGCTTCCGCCGGATCAACTCCGCCGCCACGTCCCGCCCCGGGGCCAAATTCAACTCCAGCGTCTCCCCCGGCCTCCAATATGACGAAATCTGCAAAATCGCTGGCCCGCTCACGCCCCGATGCGTAAACAACATCCGCTCCCGAAACGTCCGCTTCCCCACCTTCGCGATACACTCCATCGCCACCCCGCTGATGTCTCCCCATCCCGGCCATTCAAACGGCACCAGCGCCGGCCGCGGCGGAATCACCTTCAATCCAAACTGCCGAGCCAAGTCAAACGCCAACCCCGTCGCCCCCATTTTCGGAATCGACAAGCCCCCCGTCGCCACCACCAACACCGGCGCCCGATGCTCCCCCACCACAAACTCCCCGTCGTGCTCCACTGCTCCCACCCGATGCCCCGTCACAATCTTCACCCCCGCCGCCGCGCACTCGGCCTCTAACAGCGCCACAATCTGCGCCGCGCTCCCATCGCAAAACAACTGCCCCAGCGTCTTCTCGTGCCACGCAATCCCGTGCTTCTCCACCAGCTTGATAAACTCCGCCGGCTGATATCTCGCCAAAGCCGACTTTGCAAAATGCGGGTTCTCGCTCAGGAAGTTCTCTGCCTTCACGACGTGATTCGTGAAGTTACACCGCCCCCCTCCCGAAATCAAAATCTTCCGGCCCACTTGCTGATTATGTTCCAGCACGACCACGCAGCGGCCCCGCTGGCCCATCTGCATCGCGCAGAACAGGCCCGCGGCACCGCCGCCTAAAACGATCGCGTCACTTTTTTGCAAGGAATCGGGCAATGTAGCCCGTATCAATGTCGCCGGCCTGGAACTCCGGGTCGCTTAAAATCTTATGGTGCAGCGGAATCGAAGTATGGATCCCCTCGACAATAAACATATCCAGCGCCCGCAGCGAACGCGTAATCGCCTCGCTCCGGTCTTTCCCAAAGCAAATCAACTTAGCCACCAACGAGTCATAATACGGCGGAACCACGCAGTCGGTATAAGCCCACGTATCTACGCGAACCCCAATCCCGCCCGGCAAATTCAATCCCGTAATCCGCCCCGCCGAAGGCGCAAACGTATCCGGGTTCTCCGCGTTAATCCGGCACTCAATCGCATGCCCCCGCATCGTCACCGGCTCCGTCAAAATCTCGCTCAACGGTTCGCCCGCCGCAATCCGAATCTGCGCCTTCACAATGTCAATCCCAGTTACTAACTCCGTCACCGGATGCTCCACCTGCACCCGCGCATTCACTTCAATAAAGTATAGGCTCCCATCTTCGTCCATCAGGAACTCCACCGTTCCCGCGTTCGTATAGCCCACTTCCTTCATCGCCACCTTCAGCCGCGCCGTCATCTCCTGGCGCAACTCCGGCGTCACTCGCGGCGACGGCGACTCTTCAATCAGCTTCTGATGCCGCCGCTGAATCGAACATTCCCGCTCCCCCAAAATCTCCACATTCCCGTGCTGATCCGCCAACACTTGAAACTCAATGTGCCGCGGCCTCCGAATGTACTTCTCGACATAAACGTCCGGGCACGAAAACGCCCCGCCCGCCTCCGCCTGCGCCTGCGCCAACATCCCCGGCAACTCGCTCGGCTCGTTCACCACGCGCATGCCGCGCCCGCCGCCCCCAGCCGTCGCCTTCAAGATCACCGGATAGCCAATCTTGGCCGCCGTCTCCAATCCATGCTCGGCTGACTCTACAATCCCCACCGAACCCGGCAGAATCGGCAGACCCGCCTTCTCCATCGCCTCGCGCGCCAACTGCTTCGATCCCATCGCCCGAATCACGTCCGGCTTCGGACCAATAAACGTCAGCCCCGATGTCTCGCAGACCTCCGCGAAATTCGCGTTCTCGCTCAGAAATCCGTAACCCGGATGAATCGCATCCACGTTCGTAATCTCCGCCGCGCTAATCACACTCGGAATGTCCAAGTAGCTCCGCGCACTCTTCGCCGGCCCAATGCACACCGCCTCGTCCGCAAACCGGACGTGCAAACTGTGCCGATCAGCCTCCGAGTACACCGCCACCGTCTTGATCCCCAGCTCTTTACACGCGCAGATCACCCGCAGCGCTATCTCGCCCCGGTTGGCGATCAAAATCTTCTTAAACATAAAGGGGCCTAATTCGGTCGCACGGTGAACAGCGTCGAACCGTATTCCACCGGCTGACCGCTCTCTACATGCTTGGCCACAATCGTCCCGGCCACCTCGCACTCAATCTCGTTCATCAACTTCATGCTCTCGACAATGCACAAAACCTTACCCGGCTTCACCACATCGCCCACGCTCACAAAGTCGGGCCCGCCCGGCGAAGGCGTCCCATAGTAGGTGCCCACAATCGGCGACTTCACCGTCAGCAGCCCCTCTTCGCTCGTGGCCGGAGCCGCCTGCGGCAACATCGGTGCCGCCGCCGCGGGAGCATGAATCGTCACCGGATGCGCCGTCGGCAGTACAAACTCTTGCACAGACCCCCCTCGCACAATCCGTACCCGGTTCTCGCCCCGCTGGACTTCCAGCTCCGCCACGCCGCTATCAAGCAGCGCCTGGATCAACTCTTTTATCTCAGAAATGTTCATTGCTTAAAGAACCATCAAACTCTTCGAAGTCGGCGTCAGAATCTCGCATCCGGTCGTCGTTACCAGCACCGTATCTTCAATCCGTACTCCGCCAAATCCTTCGAGGTAGGCGCCGGGCTCAATGGTTATCGCCATTCCAGCCTCCAAGCGCGTTTTGTCTTTTTTGCCGATTCGCGGCAGTTCGTGTATCTCTAATCCCAGCCCATGGCCCGTGCTATGCACAAACGCTTTGCCGTACCCATGCGCTTCCAATACCTTGCGCGCCGCCGCATCGACGGACGCCGTTGTCACTCCAGCTCTCACCCGGTCTATCGCCGCTAGTTGGGCCTCGTGTACCGCTTTAAAGAGCTTCCGGGTCTGGGCCGGCACCGTACCTAAATGCGCCATGCGAGTCATATCGCTGGCGTAGCCATTCAGGAATGCGCCCATGTCTATCAATAATAGCCCACGCCCGCTGATCTTTGCCGCCCCCGGGTGCGCGTGCGGCAACGCGCTCCGTTTCCCAAACGCCACAATCGTCGCAAACGCAGCCTTCTCCGCCCCCGCCCGCCGCATCCTATACTCAATCTCCGCCGCCAAGTCCGTCTCCGTCATCCCCACCTGAAACTGCCGCATCGCCTCTTCCAGCGCCGCCGAGTTCAACTCCACCGACGCTCTTATTGCCGCCTGCTCCGCCCCCGACTTCACCATCCGCAACTTCTCGCACGTGTCATCCAGCGCCAGCCACTCCCCCTTCGCCTTCTGCAGCGCCACCATCGACCGAAAGCTAATCCGCCCGTTTTCAAACGCAATCCGCCGATACACCCCCAACTTCTTCTCGACCGCCGTCTCCAGCGGCCCCTTCGCCACCACCACCTGCGCCGCCGCCTCCAGCCCCGCCTGAATCGTGTACCGGGGGTCGGTGAACAGAGTCACCGACTGCCCCGACACGAGCAACGCCCCGTTACTCCCCGTAAACCCGCAGAAGTAGCGCACGTTCGGCAGGCTCGTGATCACCGCCGCCTCCGCCCCCAACTTCGCCAAGGCCGCTCGCAGCCCTTCAATGCGCTCGTTAAACGGCAAGCAGCAGCTTCCCCGTCGTCTTCCGGCTCGCCAAATCCTCCTGGGCCTCCCGCGCCTCACTCAATGCATACGTCTTATGCACCCGCAGCCGCAGATCCCCATTCGCAATCCAACTCAATACATCGCCCGCCCGCCACAGCAACTCTTCCCGCGTCGCCACATGATGCGCCAACGTCGGCCGAGTCAAAAATAACGAGCCCTTCGCACTCAGCAACAACGGCTCCACCGCCGCCACCGGCCCGCTCGCGTTCCCGAAACTCACCATCATCCCCCGCGGCTTCAACGAATCAATCGACTTCACAAACGTCGATGCCCCCACCGAGTCGTACACCACATCCACGCCCTTGCCCTCGGTCAACCGCCGCGTCTCCGCCGCAAAGTCCACCTGGTCGTACAGAATCACCTCATCCGCCCCCGCCTCCCGCGCCAACTCCGCCTTCGCCTCCGTCCCCACCGTCGCAATCACTCTCGCCCCCCGCCGCTTCGCCATCTGTACGATGCACTGCCCCGCGCCGCCCGCCGCCGCATGAACCAGGCACGTCTGCCCCTGCTGCAACGGAAACGTCGAATGCGTCAAATAATGCGCCGTCATCCCCTGCAACATCGCCGCCGCCGCCAACGCATCCGTCACTCCCGCTGGCACTTTCACAAGCTGCCAAGCCGGCACCACCGCGTACTCGGCGTACGATCCCCGCGGCCCAGCGTAAGCCACCCGGTCGCCCACCGCCACCTCGGTCACGCCCTCCCCCAAACTCTCCACCACCCCGCAAGCCTCCTGGCCCACAATCATCGGCAGATCGGCCTTATAAAGCCCCATCCGAAAGTAAATGTCGATGAAGTTGACGCCGCTATAGCTCAGCTTCACCCGGGCCTGCCCCGTCCCCACCGACGGCATCGGTGCCTCTTCAAACCGCATCTGCTCCGGACCACCACACTCATGCACCACGATCGCTTTCATGCTCTTGCTCTCCTCCGAAAATGAACCCATCCCGCAAACGCCAGTAAATAGATCACCGACACAGGAAACAATAGAATACGCCCAATCGTCACCACCGCGCCCGCCCCCGTCAACCCCGCCCGAAATAACAGGAAGTGGAACACCGTATTCCAGTTCCCCCGATCCACCCAAAAGTAGTCGCCGTTCTCGTTCAATACGAACAGCTTCGCCGGCAACCGCGCCGCCAACATCCATTTCCACTTGGTCATAATCGGTTCATTCGAACAGATCACGCCCACAATCGAATGTTGCCGCTCCCGCAACGCCGCCACCACCCCCGCCCGCCCCGCGCTCCCCGCCGGATACTCCGTAATTCGGAACACCCGTCCCCGGTCCCCCCGAAACCCCGCCGGCACCCCCATGTAGCAAGTCACCAAATCCAACTGCATCCCTTCCCCGTGGATTTCATACAGCCCGGGCAACAGGTCTTCAAGCAACTGCCGAGACCCGCTCTCGACAATCACCACCCGCTCAAACGCCGGAATCCGCCGGGACAAAAATAGCCGCAATGTCTCTCTAATATACCGAACCCGCCCGCTGCGATATGCTCAGCTGATGCGTTTGATTGCCGCTCTCGCCTTCACCATTCCCCTCCTCGCCCAATCCCAAGGCCGCGAGTGGGCCGTCAAAAACGGTCGCGGCGAAGGCCACCTCCAAGTCGGTGACTCCGCCCCAGATTTTACCCTCACCAAAGTAAAATCCTCCAAAATCGTTCAACTCTCCAAGCTAACGCGAAAACGGCCCGTCGCCCTCGTCTTCGGCTCCTACACTTGACCCCCCTTCCGTTCCCAGGTTGGGAACCTCAACGCCTTGGCCAAAAAATACGCTGGTAAAGTCGACTTCCTCCTCGTCTACATTCGCGAAGCCCATCCCACCGACCAGTGGCAGGTCCCCCGCAATATTGAAGAAAAGGTGCTCCTCGAATCCGCCAAAACCCAAGCCATGAAAAACGACCACGCCACCGCCTGCGTCCGGTCCCTCGGCATCGCGTTCCCCGCCGTCGTCGACAACATGGAGAATACAACCGAAACCGCCTACACCCCTTGGCCCAGCCGCCTCTATCTCGTCAGCAAGCAAGGTAAGATCATTTACAAATCCGCTCCCGGCCCCGTCGGCTTCAAACCCCCGGACCTCGCCGCTGCCATCGAAAAAGGGCTCTCCCTCCAACCGTGAACCGCTCCGAGGTGCTAACGCTCCTGCGAGAAAGGATTGTCGCTTTCGCCGCATCTCGTATTATGCGTGGTGGCACGGCTGTCCTCTCTCCCGACGACGTCGCTCAGGATACCCTCCTCCTGATTGAGCAAAAGTACGCCCACGTTCAGGCCCTCGAAGAACTGGTCCCCCTCGCCATGCAAATCGTTCGCTACAAGCTCCTCGGCGTCTTCGCCAAGTCCGTGCGCCGGGGCGAGTTCCACTCCGTACCCGTCGAAGATGTCCCCCTTCCCGACCTCCTCGATTCCCCCGAAATAGCGCTTCTGAAACGCGAACGCTCCGCTCGCCTGCAGTCGGCGCTAGCCGAACTCGGCGAACGCTGCCGCCAACTCTTCTCCCTTAAACTAGCCGGCCTAAACTTCCCCGCCATCGCCGCCCGCATGGGCGCGGCCAACATCAACACCGTCTACACCTGGGACAGTCGCTGTCGTCAACAGCTCATCGAAAAAATTGGAAAGGAGGATTTCCGCCGTGTCCAATGAAGAAAAGCAGTTACTCTTCGGAGAATACGCGACCGGCAACATCTCCTCCACCGATAAGTGCCGCCTCATGGCCGCCGCCCTCGAAGACCAGGATCTGTTCAACGCAATCGCCGAGCAGGAAGAGCTCAGCGAACTAACCGTCACTCTACCTTCCCATCCAACCCAACCGCCGCCCCGTCGCAACCCCTGGCCCTTTCTGTTCACCGGAGCCGCCGCTCTCGCCCTCACCGTCACCGGCGTTTTCTTCCTCCGCACCCAAACCGAGCACAAGGCCGAAGTCGCCCAAGCCCCGCGCCCCGTCGAGCCTCTCCAGTCTGAGCCCGCTCCGCCCACGCCCATGCGAGCCGCCAAGCCAACCACCACCGTCCTCCGCCAAGACAAAAGCGTCACCGCCCCCGCCCAGTCCGCTGTCCGGGATCAAATCTCCGCCGGCCCCCCTCCCGAGCCAGAGGCCAAACCCGCTGCGAAGACTTCTCCTCTAAAGTCCACCCCGGCCCCGACAAAGGGGGAGACGGAGCCCGTCGTGGTCGCCCCCGTCGCTCAGCCGCGCTTTCAAATCTTACGTCGAGGCCCCACCGGCACCCTCGCCCCCGCCGCCGACCTCCAGGACGGGGACGCCCTGGTCGTCCGCTACGTCCCAACCCAGCCCGGCAACTTCGATCTCCAGGACCTTGCGACGAACACAACCCTCGCCACCCGCAACGCGACTTCCGGCCAGTCTCTTGACTTCTCCTTTACCGCCGTTCGCGGCACCATGAACCTCGAACTCCGCCCCCGCCCCCCGGTCGCTTTAGCCTTCGCCGAAACCCGCTCCGCCGCCCGCTCCGACACCGCCCGCTCCGACACCGCCCGCTCCGAAGTCGCCAAGGAACGCAAAGCCGCTCCGCCACCGCCCCCCAGCGCCCTCCGCCTCTTCCTCACCGTCCGCTGAGTCGATTCGGCCCAATCCAGATCCAGATATGGTAACAGTAGACTCAAAATAGACTCGGATCGGGTGATCAGACCAGACCTGTCCATCGGGCTGGCGGTAAGCATTTACGGGCATTAAGGGAATGGCTGCGAAACAGACATGCAACATCTTTCGTTTGTCCTTTTTCAACTTGACGAGGCGCGTCGCTACATTCAAGATGGCCGCTCCCAGCATTTGCGCATCGCGCTCGTCCTGCTCGACAACGCCGCCGAGATTCAGATGGACCGCCGAATCAAGGACGATCTGATCCACGACGGGTTCAAGGAACAACTCAGAAACTCCCTGCTGCAAACCGCTGCACAGGGGCCCACGACTCCCTTGCCCCAGATTCTTCAAGAGATTGTCGACTGGGTTCCCCTGACTCGATCCGAGAAGCTCAAGCTGGATCGCAACTACGATGAGAAAATCGCTTATATGGTGGGCCGGGGCGGCCATCTTATTGCCAGTCTATTCGTTCCGTTGAAACACCTGCACAAGTACCGCAACGAGGCGTATCACCGAGCCAAGATTCGCCCGGCAACGATTCGCACGGCAGCCCTGATTCTATTGGAAATTAACTGCCAGATGGTACTTGATTAGCGGGTTTCGGGATCATTCGCCTCCCGATTTGGGCCAGTTTCCTAGCGTTTTTGGAGTTTGTGCCGCAGAGAGCCGCTCACAATCATGCCACAGGCGTCGCGCGACGCTACGGAAACGATTGATTCTATT
>JANXMS010000340.1 GCA_025354525.1 Acidobacteriota bacterium | reverse complement strand
TCGGGAGGCGAATGATCCCGAAACCCGCTCATCAAGTACGGTTTTTCTATCGAACTGCCCATTGATATTGGTAGCTGCTTTGTTAATACGGCGATGGTCGAAATGATTTATGAAAACTGTTTCCAGCGGTCAGAGCACTAGAACGTGACTTTAGCACCAAGTTGGATGAATCGCGGCAAATTCGTGCCCCGGGTAGCCCCGAAGTTCGGGCTCGAGAAGTTGGGCTCGAAGTTAACGAACCGATGCCGGTTGAGGGCGTTGAACATCTGGGCTTGGATCTCAAAGCGGAAGGCTTCGCGCAAGGCAAAGCGCTTGGTCACAATGAAGTCTTCCTGCATCACCGGAAACTGCCGCAGGTCGCCCCGGGTCGGGCCCAGAGAACCGTAGCGGAAGACGCCGCCGGCCACCGGAGAGGCAAACGCCTGGGGATTCGTGATGCGGCTGTTCTTGCCGGGATCAAACTCGCCATTGGAAAGCCCGGAAGAAGGGTTCGCCCCGGCGATCAGATCGGGCCGCAAGACCCGGTTGAAGATCGGGAGCAGATTATTCATCGAGACCTGAATCGGGTACCCACTTTGATAGCGATGGATGCCGGAGAGCGTCCATTCCCCGAGGATCGCCTTCCGCCACCCGCCTCCCTTGCCGAAGGGCAAGGTGTAAATGTAGTTGGCGACGAAGGCATGGGGGACGTCGTAGGAGAGCAAAGAGCGTTCGGCCCGCAGGTTGAAGTGATCCTGCAGCATGTTGTCCAGCCCGCCGAAGCCCTGATAGCCCGGGGCGTTCAGGCCGATGGTCTTCGACCAGGTGTAGTTGGCTTCAAAGGAGAAACCCGAGACGAACCGTTTGCGCAGCTTGAACTCGGCGCCGTGATAGGTGGACGCGCCAATCTTGGCTTGCTGCGAGGTCAAGGTCAGGTACTGTGGGTAGGCTCGCAGTGCCTGGGCGACGGAACCGTTGAAGCCGGTCCAAGGGATGGGAATGTTGGCGGCGCGGGCTTCCGGAGTGTTGATGTTCCGCGTGAGCAACTGCCCCAACGAGAGGTATCGGGAGTCTACCTGGTTGATATTCGACAGTTCCGGCGCGACTTGGCGGGTGGCGCGATTGCCGGTGTAGTTGGCTTCGATGACGAAATCACGGCCTAGATCGTGCTGGAAGCCGAAGCTCCAGGTCTGTGATCGGGGCAAGGCTCCGGAGGCTTGCTCGATGAAGGAGGCCGCTTGGTTGTTGAGCAGAGCAGGATCGATGCGCGGCTCTTTGGGGAAGTTCTGGGGAAAGCCATCGCGGAGACGGAAGGCCGGGGTGATGCCATTATCGAGAGTCTGGAACGTGCCTTCAATGTTGAAACCGGCGCTCGAAATGCTGAGGTAGTTGTCGGCGTAGTAGAGCCCGTAGCCGCCGCGAACGACTGTCTTCTTCGTGAGTGCATAGGCAAAGCCGGCGCGGGGGCCCCATGCCGAAAGGTCGGCGTCGATCAAGCGGCGACCTCCCGTCCGCCCCTGCCCTTCCCCGGCAAAGATCAGCGCCCCTGGACGGTTACCCGCCGCTGGGTTTGGACGGTTCAGATCGACGACGCTGTAGCGATTCTGCTGTTCAAACGGCGCGCCCATGAACTCCCAACGCAGGCCGACGTTGAGTGTGAGCTTGCGAGTCGCCTTGAAATCATTCTGCAGAAAGAAGCCGCTGTAAGTGCGCCGAATCCCGACGTTCTGCGGGAAGCGAATGTTGCTGGACGCCACTTCGCCCAGCAGGAAGCTGGCAAACGAGTTGCCCGAACCGGCCGGGGAACCGGGCAGAGCGGTAGCGAGATTTGAGAAGGTGAGGGACCCCTGCGTGTTGGTGAGGGTGCGGTTGTGCAGGTGGTTCCAGCGATACTCGCCGCCGAACTTCCAGTTGCTGCGGCCACGGGTCCACGACATGGTGTTTTTGAACATGTAGACGTCGTCTTTGTTATCGGTGATGCCGCCGGCGGCCGCGCCGGCGTAGCCATCGCCGAAGCTGAGGACGGGGAAGCGATCACCGGTAACGCCCGTTAACCCGAGGCGGGCGGGCCACCCGCGGTCAATCGTGACGGGGTCGACCGGATTGCGGAAGCGGTTCACGCCGGCGATGAAGCTGTTGAGCAGGCTCGGCCGCAGAATTGCGTCGTAGCCGACCCGGTGGAACTTGCTGGAGATGTTCTGGATGATGCCGGGTGTAAGTGGATCGGGCAGCGGATTATCGACGCGGAACCGAGGGACCTTGGTTGAGTTAAAGGAGTAGAAGAGTTTGTGATTGGTATGAATCGTGTGATCGCCGCGGACGGTGAAGATATCCGGATCGAGCTGCTTTTCGCCGATGAACGCGCCGAGGTTTAGAGTGCCCGGGGTGTTCGGGGCCGGATAGAGAGCGGCAATCCTGGCCGATACCGGGTCGATCCGATTGGAGGGGATCCGATTGCCGGGGAAGAGATCTCGAATGAACCCGCCCGCTGGATTGGTGCGGGTGGTGGCGGGGTCGTAGATTGGAATCGGATTGCCGGCGGCGTTGCGCCAATCGCTGAAGTCACCGCGGGTATTGGGCGTGGTGGGGATTTGAATTCGGTTGAAGTTATCGAGGCCGCGGCGGCGGGCCCCGGTCCAGGAGAAGAAGAAGAAGGTTTTGTCTTTTCCGTTGTAGACCTTAGGGATCCAGACGGGACCTCCGACGGTAGCTCCGAACTCGTTTTGCCGGGTGATGGCGCGTTCGGCCGCGAACCAGCTTCGGGCGTCGAGCTTGTCGTTGCGGAAGTATTCAAAGGCGGAGCCGTGAATCTGGTTGGTGCCGCTTTTGAGGGCGAAACTGACGACGGCTTGTCCGGTGTGTCCAAACTCCGCGGCCAGTTGCGCAGTCTGTAACTTGAACTCGCGCATCGCCTCGACAGGAGGGGCGCTTTCGTTGAAATTGCCGATCTGTCCCATTTGGCCGGCGGGCAGGCCGTCGACCCAGAACTCGTGCTGAAAGGTGCCGCTGCCGTGGACTCGAATCTGGTTCGAGGCCGCGAGGTTGTCGGCTCCATCGATGCGGACGTTGCCTTGCACCCCAGCCGTAAGGTAGATGAACGCCGCCGCGACGCGGACGCGGCCGAGTTGGACGAGCGGCAGATTTTGGACCTGATCCTGGGTGATCGTGGTCGAGATCTCGGGCGACTCCAACTGCAGGTTGCTGACGTTTTCCGTTATGCTGACGGACTCGGTGACCCCGCCGACTTCGAGTACGCCATCGACGCGGCTCCGGGTATCGACGGTGAGCACGACGCCTTTGCGTTCCAGGCTCTTAAAGCCTTCCTTCGAGATTCGGATCGTGTAGGGTCCCGGGGTGAGAGCCGGCGCGGTATAGAGTCCTGCATCGTTGGTGACCAAGGCTCTGCGGGTCTGTGTCGCCTCGTTGATCACGGCGACGGTCGCGGCAGGAATTGCTTGGCCGGAGGGGTCGAGGATGCGACCGCCCACCTGTGCGGTCTGGCCGAAGAGCGCAGCGGAGATCGTGAGCGCAACCACTAGAAATCTCATGCTTGGATGGTAACAGCGGGGCGTGACAGAGGGGCTGCGGCGAGATGAATTCTTGGTCAGAAGGAACGGTAAGTTGCGCGTTCAAAGGCGCGGAGAGTGGAGACGGCGGCGGGGTCGAGGAACGGTTGAAACTGCATGAGGAGGACGGCGCAAAGTTGGCTGGCGGGGTCGATCCAGAAGTAGGCGTTGTTGGAACCGGCCCAAGCCAGACTTCCGGCAGAGCGGCCCCCGGGGTAGGCGACCGGATTCAGTAGAAAGCCGAAGGTGAACTTGTCGCGAGCTTGGGGGTCTGGATTCAGGCGGAAGTTGGCGGTGACGGTGGGGTAGGAAGTGGGCAGTTCGGGGACGTCGAGGGCACCAATTTGGTTGACGGTCATGAGGCGAACAGTTTCGGGTTGCAGGATGGACGAAGGGCCGGGGCTGAGGATGAACTGGAGGAACTTGGCGTAGTCGGGGGCGGTGGAGTAGAGGCCGCCTCCGCCGGTGAAGACTTGCGCGGGAGGGACGGGGCGGCGAGGGTCCGGGCGGAGGAGTCCATTGCGTTGACGACGTTGGTTCGTGACGAAGCGGGGGAACTTGGTGCGCGTCAGAACGAAGCTTGTGTCCTTCATGCCCAAGGGGGCGAAGATGTGGCGTTGGAAGTACTCTTCGAGGTTGAGTCCGCTGATGGTTTCGACGAGGCGGCCGGCCCAATCGACGCTCGAGCCGTAGGTCCAGCTGGTGCCGGGGTCGAAGCGCAGCGGGAGGAGGCCGGTGGGGGCGGGCTTAGCGTGGCGGTACTTCGCCAGGAGCGGGTCCCAGGTGGTGTAGGCGAGGCCGGAGGTGTGGGTGAGCAGATGGCGGAGAGTGATTTTGGTTTGGGCGGGGCGGAGGACGGTGAGGGATTTGAGGACGGGGAGTTGGGCGAGTTCGGGGAAGTGGTTTTCGACCGGTTCATCGAGCGAGAGTTTGCCTTGTTCGACGAGTTGCAGGGTGGCAACGGTGGTGACGGCTTTGGTGAGCGAGGCGACGGAAAAGATGGCTTGGAGGGGGACGCCGACGGAGCCGGAGTAGAGGATTTTGGTGGGAGAGGCGACGATGGCGGTGACGGCGGGGACTTTGAATTGGCGCAGCGCTTGGGTGATGGCGAGGGACTGGGCGAGGAGAGGGGAAGCGAGGAGGGAAGCGGTGAAGGTACGGCGATGCATTGGGTCTCTCCTCCTTGATGGTAGCGCCGTGTCATGATCTGCTTATGAAACTGAATCGGAGAGAGGCGGCGGCGTTAGCAGCAGTGGCACTGGCGGGCCGGGCGGAGGCGGCTGTACCGGAGATCTGCGGATTAAGCGCGGTGGAGATGGCGAGACGGATTCGGGCGAAGCAGCTTTCGGCCCGGGAGGTTTTGGCGGCGCATTTGGGGCAGATCGAACGGGTGAATCCGAAGGTGAACGCCATCGTGACCTTGGTGGTGGAGCGGGGGCAGGCAGCGGCGAGGGCGGCCGATGAGGCGACCGCGAAGGGCGGTCGATTGGGGCCTCTGCATGGGCTGCCGATTGCCCACAAAGACCTGCAGCCGACCAAGGGGATTCGAACCACTTTTGGCTCGCGGATCTATAAAGACTTCGTGCCGACGGAGGACTCGCTTCTCGTCGAGCGGGTGAGAGAGGCCGGGGCGATTTTGCTGGGGAAGACGAACACGCCGGAGTTCGGGGCTGGGTCACAGACGTTTAACGAAGTGTTCGGGGCGACGCGGAATCCGTATGGGCTGACGCAGACTTGCGGAGGGAGCAGCGGCGGAGCAGCAGTGGCCCTGGCTTGTCGGATGCTGCCTTTGGCCGACGGGAGCGATATGGGCGGGTCGCTGCGGAATCCGGCTAGCTTTTGCAATGTGGTGGGGTTTCGGCCTTCGCCGGGACGGGTGCCGAGTTGGCCAGCGCCAATGAGTATGTCCCCGCTTTCGGTGGAGGGGCCTATGGCACGGTCGGTGGAAGATGTGGCGTTCTTTTTGTCGGCGTTGGCGGGGCCGGATGGGCGGTCGCAGATGGCGCTGAGCGAACCGGGGAGCCGGTTTGCGGCACCGTTGGGACGTAGCTTCAAGGGCGTGCGGGTGGCGTGGTGGAAGGACTTGGGCGGGCAGCCGGTGGACCCGCGAGTGCGGGCGATCGTGGACGGGCAGCGGAAGGTGTTTGAAGCTTTGGGGTGCATTGTGGAAGAGGCGGAGCCCGACTTTGCGGGGGCGGACGAGACGTTCAAGACGCTACGCGAGTGGTCGGGGGCGTTGGGTCGGGCGGAGCTCGTGAGGCAGCATCGAGGTCTGTTCAAAGATACGATTCTGGGCGAGGTGGAGCGGGGGTTGAAACTAACCGGGATGGAGGTGGGGAAGGCGGAAATGAAGCGGACGGAGCTGTATCACCGCATGCGGCAGTTCCTGGAGCGCTACGAGTTCTTCGTGCTGCCGGTGAGCCAGGTGCCGCCGTTTCCGGTGGAGCAGCCGTATGTGACCGAGATCAACGGGACGAAGATGGGGACTTACATTGATTGGATGCGGAGCTGTTACTTCATCTCGACCGTAGGGTGTCCGGCGTTGTCGGTGCCGGCGGGATTTACGCCGGAGGGGCTGCCGGTGGGGATTCAGATTGTGGGGCGGCACCGGGACGATTGGGGCGTACTGCAAATGGGGAATGCGTTTGAGGGGGCGACGGGAGTGGGGAAGCGGGCGCCGACTTTTCTTTGAGGGGCTTGATCGGAAAGGCAAGGTCGATGCGCCCAGGTATGCAGAGGAGCTAGTGAGGCACCATGAGGATCAAAACGAACGTGAAGGCTGAGCTGGTGAGTGTACGCAGGGCCGGCGGACGCCAAACCGGGTAATAGACAGGTGCTGTTGGCTACGAAGAAGAGGCGCCGGACGGGAAACTGTCCGGCGCCTTTGCGTTGGTTAGCTGAGGAAGCCGAGGTCGCGCGTCGAGAAGTTCTTCAGGTTCGGGAAGATGCCGTTGAGCGAGGCATCGGGAACGCCGAACCACTTTGAGAGCGTGGCTCCGAATTGGTCGAGTCCGGTCGAGGGGAGCAGCGTTCCGCGGGTTCCGCTATCGTCGGGGCCACCGAGGGAGAGATCGGGGAATTGACCGTAAAGGTCGCCGCCCTTCACGGCTCCGCCCAGGACGAGGAAGTGACTGCCCCAACCGTGATCAGAGCCGGAGCCGCTGGGTTGGAGGGAGCGGCCGAACTCGGACTCGGTGAACGTGGTGACGTCGTTGGCTACGCCGAGTTCCTGGGTGGAGAGATAGAAGGCGTTCATCGCGTCCGAGATCTGTTTGAAGAGGTCCCACTGCTGCCAGGCCTGGGCGCCGTGGGTATCGAAGCCGCCGACGGAACAGAAGAAGACTTGGCGGCGCATGCCGGTGGTGGCGCGGAGCTTGATGATCTGAGCGACTTGCTTTAACTGCTGGCCGATGGAGGTGCCGGGGAAGCTCGTGACAAACGGGCTGCCGGCGTTGAGGCCTTTGAGCATGGCGGAAAGGTCCAGGCCGTCCTGCCGGACCTTGTTGGCGGCCTGGACGATGGAGAGACCGCTGTCCATCGTTAGGATCTGCTGGAGCGCCGTTTGACGGGCGGTGGCGGCGGAGGCGGGCCAGAGATTCATGCCCGAAGGGACCATGTCGTAGCCGGGGACGAGGCTGGCGGATTGGACGATGTTGCCGGCGCAGAAGATCTGTTGGCCGGACATGGAAATGGCGGCCGGAAAGGTGGCGGCGCCGTTGAGCCCGTTGAGGGAATCGACGGTGCGGCCGGCCCAACCGGTGCCGCTGCTGGTTCCGCCGGTGGCGGTCTGCATTTGGACGTATTGGTCTGGATGGGAGAAGAGATTGGTCGGCAGGTTCACGGCTGAGCTGAGGTACTGAGCGCGGGTGGTCGGCTGGACGAGGTTGCCGACGTTGGCGACGACGGCGAGCTTCTGTTGGCCCCAGAGCGCATGGATGAAGGACAGGCCATCGTTGATGGCGTAGGGGGTGCCGTTCTTAGCCTGGATGGGCAGGAGCTTGGCGTTGTTATCCGGTATGGACAACGCGCCGCGGATGGCCTTGTACAGGTTGTACTGGCTAGCGGTCTGCGGGATGACCATGTTGTGGCCATCGTTGCCGCCGGAGAAAAAGATACAGACGAGGGCTTTGTAGTCAGGGGCCTGGGCCAGAGCGTTGCGCTGGCCCAGGGTGGCCGCCCCGGCCATCGTGGCGAGGCGGAGGAGGGAGCGACGGGAGAGAGAGTTGGAGTTCGTCATGATGAGTTCCTTAGTATTGGACGGCATAGTAGCCGCTGAGAGCGGTGAGGTAGAGGGCGGTGAGGACCGCTTGGTTGTTGTCGGAGGCGGCGACCATGGCGGTTGCTAGGCTATCCTTCAAAGACTGGGTCATGCGGCCGTAGAGGAGCGTGGCATTGACCTGTTCGATGACGGCGTTCTTGTCGGCACCGAGAGCGAGGAAGGGGGCGAGATTGATGTTCAGATCCGGCTGGTTGGGGTTTGTGAGCATCTCGTAGATGAAGTTGCCTCGGAGCATCGACTCGGTCGGGGTATAGATTTGGAACTCGGGACCGGCGAGGGCTCCGCCGCGAATCCGGTATGTGAGCGAGTAGGCACCGAAGACGGAGGCGGGGGCGAGGGGAGCTTGGCCGAGTTGGACGAAGTTCCAGGCGCGAAGGTTGTCGGGGGTAATGTTGCCGTTGAGGGAGCGGACGAAGGCGGCGACGTGATAGACGGGATCCTTCAGTCGGCCCTGGTTGATGGTGGCTTGATCCTGTCGGGCTTCGGAGTCTTTGAGGATGGCGGTGACGACGGCTTTGAGGTCGCCTTTGCCGGCGGGTCCGTTCGTGTTCCAGACGTCGACGACGCGTTGGACGTAGGCCGGGGAGGGGTTGCTTGTGACGAGGTCGCGGATGAGGCGGGAGACGATGAAGGGTGCGGTGTTGGGATGGTTGAAGACGCAATCGAGGACGGCGTTGGTTTCGACGGCGACGGTGAGTCCGGCGGGGATGGGGCAGCCGCCGATGAGGGATTTAGCGGCCTTGTTATGGTACTGTTCGCGGGCTTCCATGGCCGGGGCGCTGAAGTTTTCCCAATTGGAGACGTTGGGGGTTCCGCCGGGGGCGGTGGGGAATGTCCAGCCGGTGAGGGCGAGGGCGGTTTGGGCGACGACGGCTTGGTTGTAGGTTGGAATGGTGTTGCCTTGGACGTCGAGTTGGGGGGTACCGTCGGAGTTGAGCAGGACGAGACCGGTGGTGAATAGCTGCATGAGTTCGCGGGGATAGTTCTCGTTGGCGGCGGGGGACTTTGAGTTGGCCAGGTCGAGATACTTACCCATTTGAGGGCTCAGGGTGATGTCGGAGAGAAGCTGGCGATAGCTGCCGAAGGCGTGTTTACTGAGCAGTTGGAGGTAGGGGACGACCTCGTCCGAGTAGGGGTTCTTTTGGGCGGAGATGACGATGATTTTGTTGAGGGCGGCGATGACCCGTTGGCGCAGTTGGTCGGGGGCGTTGACGATGCGATTGAGGTACTGCGATTGCGCCAGTTTGTTGGTGGCTGGGATGGCGATGGGGCTGGCGGGAAGGTTGAGTTGGTTCGTTAGCCAAGCGTCGATGCCCATTTGGCCGAGGATTTGGAGTTCGGCGGAGGTGGGGCCGAAAGCGGCTTGGTCGAGGAAGCGGGCGTGCGAGAGATTCGGCATGGCCGGGGGGGCGAGCTTGATCAAGAGGGACGCCTTGGCGAGGGCAGTGGGAGCAGCGACGCTCGAGGCCGTGATGGTGACATTGGCAGGAATGGGCAGGGCGGCGGGGGCGGTATAGAGGCCGGCCGAGGTGATGGTGCCGGCGGAGGCGGACCAGCTGACGGCGGTATTGGCGTTGCCGACGACGGTGGCGGTGAGCTGCTGGGTGGCATTGAGGAAGAGTTGGGCTGAGGGGGGAGAGACGGTGACGGTGACGGCGGGTTGGTTGAGCGTGACGGCGGCCGAGACGGCGACTAGGGGATCGGCGACGCTAGAGGCCGTGACGGTTGCCGTGGGCGGATTGGGGAGAACGGCGGGGGCGGTGTAGAGGCCGGCGGCGGAGATGGTGCCGACGTTGGTGGACCATGTAACGGCGGTGTTGGCGCTGCCTGTGACGGTGGCGGTGAAGGCTTGGCTGGCATTGATGGGCAAGGTGATGGAAGACGGGGAAACGGAGAGGCTGACGGCGGAGGACTTGACGGTTAGATTGACGGGGTCGCTGGTGGTTGAACCGGGGCCGGGATTGATGGCGCGGAGCTTGGCGACACCGAGCATGGAGGCGGGCACGTTGCCGGTGACTTTTAAAGAAGTGGGGGAGAGGAAGGCGGTGGGCAGGGGTTGATCGTTGATGGTGACGACCGCGCCGGAGACGAACCCGGCTCCGTTGATGCTGAGCGAGACGGCACCGGGGGTGACCTTATTCGGGTTGGCGCTCCAGATGTAGACGAGCGGTTGGGTGATGGAGATTTGGGCGGTTCCGAACTTGGTGGCGTCGGCAGTGCTCGAGACCTGGATGGTGATCTTGTTATCGGGTGGGATGACGGCCGGGGCGGTGTAGTTGCCTGTTGGGGAAACTGTGCCGTAGGTGGCGCTGCCTCCGACGGTGCCGTTGATGGCCCAGGTGACGGTGTTGGGTGAGATGGGCACGTAGGCCGACATTTGCCGGGTGGTGCCCTTGGGGATGCCGGAGCCTCCGGGGTAGATGATGATCTGGGCGAGGGCCAACGGGGCCAGGACCAGGGTAGCGATTATGGAAAGGATTGTTGTCCGCACACCTGATCATGCGGATAATCTCGCGGGAATTTATCAAGCTAAGGCAAATCAGATCCGAGCTAAGGGATTTTAAGGCGCGTGGGGCTCGAGCGCAATTATCCGATGAAGGGCCAGGGGGCAAGCCTTCGTTGGCGGTATTCCGCTTTGGCCGAAGGGCCGAGAAAGATCACCAATTCTCGGAGTAAACAACTCTGCTGGCGGGGGTCAGGCGGCCTTGGGCAGGTCACCGAGCCCGTAGCGGTCGAGCAAATCGCCGAGGTCGTAATCCGGGGCCATTTTGGACATAAGCTGCTTATCGCTCAACATGTTAACGACATAGAGCGGGAGGACGAAAGTGGGTTCCTTTTTCGCCTGGTCGGCCATTTCGAGGA
>JANXMS010000269.1 GCA_025354525.1 Acidobacteriota bacterium | reverse complement strand
GGCAAGTCGACTTTGGTAGTTGTCGTTTCGACCGTTTCTAATTGTCGCCAAACAGAGATGACTGCAACCGCTTCCGGCGCTCGGTCAAGGCCGCCGAGATGCAGGAAGCCAAGCACAAGCTGTTCGACCAACTGCACTCCGAACAGGCAAAGTCACCGCGCGACCGAAGCCGTGGAACTGACGGTTTATGGGAAAGCGGGAAAACCAAAAGCAGGTTCTCCCGCTTTCCCACAGCCCTTGGAAATCGCATTGCGATTCCCACATTTCCACCGCCGGGCAACGATTCCTCAACCCGAAAAAAATGACACAGAAGGACACCCGCAGCGGTCGCTTCGCTTCCGCCCTTATGGTTCATTTTTGAATGAGAAAGTGCTGCGGATCGGCAGCTGTTTTTTCAGGCGCCGCCGGCTTGTCGGAAGGTTTTTGTTTCTGGTGTTTTAGAGCCCAGCTTGCGTCGGCCCAATTCGCCGAACCGGGCCTTAGCGCGGGATTTGAGCAGGCGGAACTGGGTTTCGGTCAAGCCCATCTCGGTGCAGATGTGTTCCTGGGTCTGTTCCTGGAGATAGAAGCGGGTGAGGATCTCCCGATCGCGACGGGAGATGGCGCGGAGAATCTGCTCCATGATCCGGAAGCGCTGTTTGCCGAGGACTTCGGCCTCTGGATTATCGCGTTCGTCGATCAGCTTATAGCCGAGTTCGACGTCTCCCATGTCGCGTCGGCTTTGGACGAGGCCATCAATGTGAGTGGCCACCTGTCGCCGGACCACCGTACGGACGTAGCCCATCAGGCGTTCTGGTTCGCGCAGTTCGCCGCGGCGGATGGCGTTTACAACAATCAGAAAAGTATCGTGAATTTTGTCTTCCACATCCTGATAACCTAACTGACGGATGAGCAAGAACCGGACGCCCCGGGCAAAAACGGCATAGAGTCGCTCCATGCCTTCGTTTTCACCGCGTTGAACGGCAGCGACAAGTTCGCTCCAATCAATTGCGTCACTGGGGGGAGTGGACGGTTCGGAATCATTTGGGAGGTTTGGAAGATCACTCACAGCGTATATCACAAGATTATCCTTTTCCTGCCACAAAAAAACCAGCCCAATAGCGGGGCTGCGCACGGAAGGTATCCGAGCGAAGGCTGGCTTGTTGCGCGCGGCGTAAAGCGGTCGCGACGGCGAAGCGCCCGCGGCCAGTTGAATTAATTGCAGCACCCTGCACAATATGGCGATAGAAAGTTGTAAAGAAGGGGCCGGCGTCATCGAGAACCGGCCAATAGGTAGCGACAACGTTTTCGCTGCCTGCACTCAACCAAGCTCGGGTCAAGCCGACGACTCCGACCCCTGAGCGTTGTTCGCCTTGGCCGGATTGGCAGGCGCTCATGACGACCAGCGCGGGGGCGGTTGGAAGTGCCATGATATCGCGTTGGGCGAAGAAGCGAGCTTGTGCATCTGGGCCTAGGCTCAACACGAGACCGACTTCCTCGGCTGCGCCGGCCGCCTTGAGCGGAATGGCGTGGGTAGCCAAATGAAGCACGGTCGGTGCTTGGGTTCGAAGGACGCGAGAAAGCTCTTCACTGGTGACGGTAGCGCCGGTCAGAAGATGGCCCGAGCCCCAGGCGGCGATCGCCTGCTTGGTCTCAATCAGAGAAGCGGGTAAGCGAGGCAAGTGGAATCCGGGCAGGCTGGTCGTAGAAAAGGGCCAGCGGTGCCAGAAGGGGGAAGGTGGTTTTGGAAAGCGTGGATCGGCTTGGTTAAAAATCGGATCCCCGACGCCCAGCAATGATCCATGCAAGGGATTGCTGGCGACCGACACGCCAAGAGTAGGCACTTGCAATACAGTGTGGTTTTCGACCAAAAACTCTCTTTCGTTTACGGATAAAGCCGCAAAGGGAATGTCAAACAACCCATCGTCGAGGACGATTCGCCAATCGGTGAGGGCCAGAGCGGGCTCTCGTATGTCACCGAGGAGGCGGTTTAGCAATTGTTGGCCGTCGGAGCGGAGGGTTGGTGAATTGCTGACGACACTTTTGCGAAAGGCTTGAGCGGCGGCGGCGAGTTCGCGTCGTCCCGGTAGCAGAGCAACCTGAAGCCCTCGCCGCGAGAGCAGCCAAAGTTGTGAAGTGGGCTCATCGGTATGAAACGTAAGCACGCCTTCCGTTGGCGATAGATAACCGATCCGTAACTCGGCGCTTCCACTGATCTGGGCGGGCATGCCAGCGGCGGCCTCCATTTCGAGCAGATTGCCTCTTCTCTGGTCCGCCTCAGCGCGCACTGTGGGGTTGGGCCCACTTAAGAGTCGGGATTCCAGGTGTCGGACTTTTGCTAATTCCTGGTGGTAGGCGGCTGGTAGGCGCTCGGAGATGCCGACCGAGAGTTCGAGTTGCGTCTGGAGACTCCACGCGTGACTTTCCTGGAGGATTTGGAATGTTTTGTGTTGCAGCTGAGCGGAGGGGGGTAAGGTTTGGGCGATGCGGAGGAAGTCGTCGAACAGATTACTGAGTTCGACTTCGGCATTGGAGCGAAACTGGTCTGCCGGGATGACGCCGCTGCGCCAGCGACGAGCTTCGTCGAGCGCCTTTTCGTACGCGGCGAAGGCGGCGAAGTGATCGCCTTGGGCGGCGGCGATCTGACCTCGGCGGTGCATAGTGGTCCAGGGTTTGCGCAGACGAAGATTGGCCGCGCTATGTGAGGCGCGCTCGTTCCAAAATTTGGCCCGGGGCAGGTCCTGACGATCATAATAGATGTCGCTGAGGAGGGGGTAGGATTGGGTAAGGCGAGGGTCTTTTCGGATGGTTCGTAGACGCCAAGCACGACAATAAGCATCTTCGGCAAGAGCAATCTGGTTGAGCTGCTTGGCTTCGAAGCCGAAATTGTCCCAGGCATCGGCCTCATGGGATTGGGTGCTGGCGTTTGGGTCGGCGTCGATGGTTTGTCCGATCGAAATGGAGTCCCGAAAAAGAGGGAGGCTGGCCTCAAGGCCGTCTTGGCGGGCTTTTAGGCGTCCGAGGATCAAACGAAGGGACATTTGGAGGGGAAGATCCGACGTTTGATCCAAGGCGGAGAGCCCTTGGCGGGCGGTGGCGGCGGCGGCGGCCTGGTCGCCAAACGCCAAATAGAGGTTGGCCAAGGCGAGATGGACGGTTTGACTGGTCTGACGGTCGCCTGATCTTTGGGCGTAAGTTCTTGCCTGTTGGTAGGTCGTCAGGGCTTCGCGAAATCGGCCGATTGCCATGAGAGTACTGGCCCGGTTGAAGGAAAAGCGTCCCGCCGAAACGATATCTGCGCGCACGAGTGCAATCTCAGCGCCGCGTTGGTAGGCTTCTGAGGCACCTTGATAATTGTTCTGGGAAAGAGAGTGACTAGCGGCCTCTTTGGTGGACGTATAGGCGGGTGAATTCCAAGCCGTTTTTATAGAAGAGACGGGGGTTGGGGCCGAGCGCCAGCGTAGGGAGCTCGTGTAGAGGAGGGCCGGAAATAGGAACAGCAAGAGGCCAGCAATACGCATTTCTTTGGGGGTGGGACAAAAAACCGAAGAAGTAAGGACGCGAAGCTGGCGATCCTAGGAGTACCCTTAGCGGAGGTACTCCTAGGAATCATACCAGAGGAATTACTGAGTAGACCCAGTACTGAAGTTTCAATTTTTGTTTACATGCGGCTGTGTACGCATGACATGGGCAGCTTTCGCTGCCCGAACTACCACAGCTCGGTGATGATGATGATGATGATCGGATCGTTCATTACAGCCTCCAGTGGGGTCGGAACCGTTTCCAGTGCTGACTCCCACCCTGAGACTACTCTTCGTTTAGGGAGTAACGCAGGGGGTATGTTTTTCTAAGGTGTTGCAAACAAGGCAAATATAAATCCAAACACCTTGTGAGGCGCTTGCAAAACTCCGTTCAAAACTCTTGACAGGCGTGGTAGCGAGCTTTGGAAAGTTCTTTTTGGTGACAAGTTCGGCGATCCAAGGCCCCGAGTCGTTTTTCGACAATACGGACCTAATGGCCACCGATA
>JANXMS010000330.1 GCA_025354525.1 Acidobacteriota bacterium | reverse complement strand
CCTCGTCGTCGCCGGCTGCCTCGTCGAACGCCATCGCAGTGACATTCTAGCCAACCTCCCCGAAGTCGACGCCGTCCTCGGAACCAACGAACTCGCCAATATCGCCGCCCTCTGCGAAGGCCTCGAACCCTCCAAAACCCCCATCGAGCCATTCCTCTATCACGAAGGCTCCCCCCGCATCCGCACCACCCCCAAACACCACGCCTACATCAAAATCGCCGAAGGCTGCGACCACCCCTGCACCTTCTGCATCATCCCCCAGTTCCGCGGCAACTTCCGCAGCCGCCGCTTCGAAGGCCTCATTCTCGAAGCCCGCCGCCTCTTCGACGAAGGCGTCCGCGAAATCAACCTCATCGGCCAGGACGTCACCAGCTACGGCGAAGATCTCGGCCTCAAAAACGGCCTCTCCACCCTCCTCGCCCGACTCGCCGAAATCGAAACGCCCCACGAAAAGTGGGTTCGTTTTCTCTACGCTTACCCCAACCGCGTCACCCCCATCCTCCTCGAAACCATCGCCGCCCATCGCTCGCTCGTCAAGTACATCGACATCCCCCTCCAGCACGCCTCCCGCAATGTTCTGAAACGAATGAAGCGCGGCCAACACGGCGACGCCTTCCTGAAGCTCGTCGAAAACATGCGCTCCACCATCCCCGAAGTCGCCGTCCGGACTTCCATGATCGTCGGCTTCCCGGGCGAAACCGACGCCGATTTCGAAGAACTCTGCCAGTTCGTCCAAGCCGCCCAGTTTGACCGCCTCGGCGTCTTCTCTTACTCCGACGTCGAAACCAGCGCCAGCTACCACCTCGACCAAAAGGTCGACGCCAAGACGATCTATAACCGCAAGCGCCGTCTCATGGCCATCCAGCGCAAGATCAGCAAAAAGGCCAACCAAACCCTCATCGGTAAAGAAATGAGCGTCCTCGTCGAAGGCCCGTCTTCAGAATCCGACCTCCTCTGGCAAGCCCGCCTCTCCACGCAGGCCCCCGAAATCGACGGCGTCTGCTACATCTCTGATCCCGGCGATGGAGTCCTCGCCCCCGGCCAAATCCGCCGCCTCCGGGTCACCGAAGCCCACGACTACGACCTCGTCGGCAACCTCATCGACTTCGGATCCCCGGTCCTCTCGGCTCATCATCACTTTCCAATCCTCGCGCCCCACTCCACCCCGAACCTGCTCCCCCACCGATAACGACTATGAAGTGTCCTATCTGCAAAAGGCCTGTCTCCTTCGGCGACCCCGCCATGCCCTTCTGTAGCGAACGCTGCAAGCTCGTCGACCTCGCCAACTGGGCCGAAGAAAAATACGTGATCGCCACCCCCCTCAGCCTCGACGAACTCGCCGATCTCGACATCCCTCCAGAAGATGAAGAATCAAATCGCTAGCACCGTCGCGACCCAAATTGCCACGTTCTTCGGCTGCGGCCGCGTCCCCAAAGCCCCCGGCACCGCCGGTGCCCTCGCCGCCCTCGTCGTCGCCTATTTCGTCCCCGTCTCTCCCTGGCTCCTCACCGCCATCTTCCTCATCCCCGGCATCTGGGCCTCCACCGTCCACGCGCGAATCACCGGCCGAAAAGATCCCCAAGACGTCGTCATCGACGAAGTCCTCGGCCAGTGGATCACCCTCGCCGCCGCCGTCCATACCCGCACCTGGCAAGCCTGGCTCCTCGCCTTCGTCCTCTTCCGTCTCTTCGATATCACCAAGCCCTTCCCCATCCGCCGCGTCGAAAAACTCCCCGCTGGTTACGGCATCGTCTTCGACGACGTCCTCGCCGGAATCTACGGTGCGGTTGTGATGCAAGTGGCTGGGTGGAACAATCTGTATTAGGAGTTCTTCACTACCATCATGCCCCCTCGCAAAACCGTTGCCCCGTCCCCGATGATCTCCCACGTCTCCCCCGAAGCGGCCATCCCCGGCGGCGAACTCCGCATCCGTGGCAAAGGCTTCGCCAAAGACTCCCGCCCCCGCGTCATGCTCGGCGAACAATCCGCCCCCATCGTCGTCGGCTCCGACTCCCTCGTCATCGCCCGCGTACCCGACCTCGCCTCCGGTGAACTCACCATCTCCAGCGGCTCCAACACCAGCCCCGCCTGGTTCTGCGACATCGGCATCCCCCTCGCCGAAGGCCTCCATCCGGTCTCCAGCCCCGCCGTCGATAGCTTCGGCCAAATCTTTACCACCTTCTCCGGCACCCGCGGCCAACGCTCCCCCATCAGCGTCTATCGCATCGATTCCGCCGAAGGAGCTAAACCCTTCCTCAGCGACATCATGAACGCCACCGCCCTCGCCTTCGATAACGACGGCATTCTCTACATCTCCTCCCGCAACGACGGCACCGTTTACGAAGCCTCCCCCCGCGGCGAAATGTCCATCTACGTCGAAGGCATGGGCGTCGCCACCGGTCTCGCCTTCGATGAAGACGAAAACCTTTACGTCGGTGATCGCGCCGGAACCATCTTCAAAATCTCCCGCGACCGCCAAATCTACGTCTTCGCCACCATCGAACCCTCCATCTCCGCCTACCATCTCGCCTTCGGTCCCAAAGGCTATCTCTACGTCACCGGCCCCACCACCTCCAGCTACGACTGCGTCCACCGCGTCTCCCGCGAAGGCGAAGTCGAAGTCTTCTTCCGCGGCCTCGGTCGCCCGCAAGGTCTTGCCTTCGACATCCTCGGCAACCTCTACGTCGCCGCCTCCCACGCCGGCCGACGCGGCGTCGTCCGTATCACCCCCGACCGCGAAGCCAGCCTCTGCGTCAGCGGACCCGGCATCGTCGGCCTCGCCTTCACCCCCACCGGAGCCATGATCGTCTCCACCACCAATTCCATCTACCGCCTCGAAGTCGGTATCCCCCCCCAAATCCTTTCCCAGAAACCATGAACGCCGAAATCATTGCCGTAGGCAGCGAACTTCTCACCCCTGGTAAGGTAGATACCAACTCGCTCTATCTCACCCAGCATCTCAACGACCTCGGCATCGAAGTGGTAGCCAAATCGATCATCGGCGATGACCGCTCCAGCCTCACCGAACAGATCCGGACCTCCATCTCCCGCTCCGATCTCGTCATTCTCACGGGCGGCCTCGGCCCCACGGAGGACGACGTCACCCGCGACGCCTGTGCCGCCGCCCTCGGCCTCACCCAGCACTTCGACGACGCAATCTGGGCCGCTGTCATAGACCGCTTCTCAAAATTCGGCCGCACTCCCAGCGACAATAATCGCCGTCAAGCCAACGTTCTCGCCGGTGCCGAAGTCCTCCCCAACCCCAATGGCACCGCCCCCGGCCTCTGGCTCGCGCCCGGTGCTCAGAAGTTCGTCGCCCTCCTCCCCGGCCCGCCCCGCGAACTCAAGCCCATGGTGCAGGATCAAATCCTCCCCCGCCTCCGTTCGCTCGTCCCCCCCTCGGTCATTCGAACCCGCTGGTACCGCGTCGCCGGCGTCGGCGAAAGCGATCTCGACGCCCTTATCGCGCCGATTTACACCCAGTATACGAACCCCGTCACCACCATCCTCGCCGCCCCCGGCGACGTGCATATCCACTTCCGCGCCCGCACCGACGCCGAACCCGAAGCCGAAGCCCTCCTCGCCGCCGTAGCCGACCCCATCGTCGCCCTCCTCGGAGACCGCATCTACAGCGACGACGGAGCCACCCTCGAAGAGTCCGTCGGCCGCCTGCTGATGAAGCACAACGCAACCCTAGCCACTGCGGAGAGCCTCACAGCGGGCCTTCTCGGTGCCCGCGTCACCGAAACCTCCGGCAGCAGCGCCTATTACGTCGGAGGCTTCCAGACCTATACCGACGCCATGAAGTGCCAACTCCTAGGCGTCGACCCCGCCGTTATAACCGAACACTCCGCCGTCTCCGAACCCGTAGCCCTAGCGATGGCGCAAGGCGCAAAGGAGCGCACCGGAGCGGCCTATGCCCTAAGCTTAACCGGTTACGCCGAAGGCGACCAATCCGGCCTCGTCTACGTCGGCCTCGCTGGCCCGACCGGCGTCCAAGTCCGCCAGCTAAAACTCTTCGGAGACCGCCACCGCGTCCGCAGCCTAGCCGTCATCCAGTCCCTCGACTGGCTCCGCAAAACGCTACTCTAAAGCGTGGCAACTTCCTTCCAACGAAACGCCGTCTTCCCCTACGCGTTACTGGTTGTCTTTGTAACGGTTATCCACCCGCCGCTTTTGCCGCTTCCTTATTTCTGGCACTCGTGTCCAAATTAGGTCAAGTGCTTGGGGGGTAAAGCCCTGTTAGGGTAGAAAGGAGTTCCAGCAAGAACGATCCT
>JANXMS010000204.1 GCA_025354525.1 Acidobacteriota bacterium | reverse complement strand
GCGGCTTGGAACATTAAGCCGCAACCCTGTTTGTGAACGGGAAGCCGACTTACGCGTGCTTTTGAGCGTTGACGGATAGCCCGGGGGAACGGTGGACGTGGGAGGAGGCGGCGCAGCGGCGATGGATCAAGACGGAGTTACTCGATCAGGGGCGGAGGGTGATTTCCGAAGGCAAGCCGGGTTATTGCGATGGCGAACGGGTGAGTGGCCGATATATTCGGGAGTTGACAGCGGAGACCAGGGATATCGAGGCGGGACGGCGCGGGTGCAGCTGCGGAACGGTAGTACGCTGAAGGGAGCGATTCCCGCAATGTCCTCATTGATTTTCGACGCCAAGACCGGCGCACAACTCCTTTAGATATTTATGGCAACCAGAACTCCCCGGAAGAGCCGCAGCGCGGCGTCGAAGCGTGTAAACGAAACTATTGCGTCGGTGCTGGAGGCGAAGGCCGTGGCGATCAAAGATATTGCGACGACGGCCAAGCAGGAACAAATTGACGCGATATTGAAGGGGGCATCGCCGGACGAGGTACAGACGCTACGGAAGGCATTGCGACAGGGGGGGACGGAAGGGGCCCCGGAGGATTCGGATCCGGACGATGAGTTGGCCGAGGATTGGTTAGACGGGGCGTATCCGTATAAAAATCGGATGTCGCGGAAGAACTACGAGCGGAATAAATATCAGGTACAGGTGGAGTTGCTAAAACTGCAAGCTTGGGTGAGGGCGACGGGGCAGCGGGTCGTGATCATTTTCGAGGGGAGAGACGCGGCGGGCAAAGGGGGGACCATTCGGCGATTCATGGAGCACTTGAACCCGCGCGGCGCGCGGGTGGTGGCGCTCGATAAGCCAAGCGAGAGCGAGCGGGGACAGTGGTACTTACAGCGCTATATTCAGCATTTGCCGACGGCGGGGGAGATCGTGTTGTTTGATCGTTCCTGGTACAACCGGGCGGGGGTGGAGCGTGTAATGGGTTTCTGCACGGACCACGAGTATAAGGAGTTTGTGCGGCAGGCACCCGAGTTTGAGCGAAATTTGGTGCGGAGCGGGATCCACCTGTTTAAATTATGGTTTTCTGTAAGTCAGGAGGAGCAGCGGCGTAGGTTTCAAGAGCGGCAGGCACATCCGCTGAAGCAATGGAAGTTATCGCCGATTGACATGGCTTCGCTCGAGAAGTGGGATGAATATACGCAGGCCAAGGAGGCAATGTTCTTCTATACGGACACGGAAGAGGCGCCGTGGACGGTGGTGAAGTCGGATTGCAAGAAGCGGGCGCGGATCAATGCGATGCGGTATGTTTTGCATCAGTTGCCGTATCAAAACAAGAACGTAAAGTCGATTGGGCGATTGGATACGCTGCTGGTGGGCCGAGCAAGCATGGTTTATGAGCGCGGTGAGACGCGGGGCGGGTTGACGCTATAGACCGCACGGGCTAGAAGTTCAGTTTCAGGCTCATTCGCAGTTGGCGGGATACGCCGATAGTAGAGGGTATTTGATAGGCGGGTCTCGGGACCTTTCGCCTCCAGACTTTGGCCAATTTCCTAGCGTTTTTGGAATTTTCGCTGCGGAGGGCCCCCGAAATCATACTTAACAACCACCGGGTTAAGTTGCGACTGAAAGTCCCACACCACCGGACATGCGGTTTTCCGCATCCGGCGGTTGAACCCCGCCGCCTGTTATTGCGCGGCGAGATCGGATGGCATTAGGAACTGGTATCGGCGCAGCCTGGCGTTGGTCAGTCCGGATTGCATCACCGTCCGTGCAATTCGCCACGCGCCCCGGCCGTAGCGTCGCGCGACGCCTGTGGCATGATGGTGAGGGGCTCTCTGCGGCACAAACTCCCAAAACGCTAGGAAACTGGTCCAAATCGGGAGGCGAATGATCCCGAAACCCACTAATCAAGTACGACCGGGCACTCAGAAACTAAAAGCTCGCAGGGCGCTACGGAAACCATTGATTTTATTGAGATGGAGGCTGCAATAAGACGGTTGCCGCGGCGATTGTGAAAGTAACTTGCGCGGCTCCTGAGGGTACAGCGAAGTTAAGGTGGTTCGGCAGGTCGCACATCTCGGATCGTTATTGGAGTGTGGCACGTTCGCTGAAGCGTTGCCAGCTTTTGACAGCCGGGAATTTGAGATTATAGCAAGTCTTGACTTAACAGAGGGCACATCCGCGACGTCTGAAGAGATCCGGAGCAATGTCGGGAGAGAGGAAGGGGGATAGAGCCTCGGCGAGATCGACGACAAGCGCATGCATTGACGGGGCCCTGAGCTGGGACAAACATAGTTTGCAGTCCGCCCAATACGGGGCCGGTAGTTCGGGTTTCCAGAACGTCTCCATTAAGGCGGGTATCGCTCTAGCTGGCCGGCACCGCCGTACATGCGGTCTTCAAACGTCAGGCTGCGGCTGATGGCGGTGAGGCCGCCGCCCCCGCCAGGCTGGTCGTTCGTGAACCGGTTGTAGCGCAGGAAGCCGCTATTTTTCGAGTTGAGGTTGTAGCTGAGTTTGGCGGAGGGCGTATGAAACGTTTCGCCAAAGAGGGAGTCGGCGAGGTCAGAAGCGGCTGCGGGATTTTGAGGGGGTTGAACTCGTCGTTGATGAAGAAGAAAAGCTGGTCTCTCTTGAGCGACCCGGAGAGGTTTCCGGCCACCATCCACCACGACTGGTCGGCTTTGCGCACGGCGAGGGGCGAGCGAGCAGAGGCGGCGTTCGGCCGGTAGAGACCCATGCTGGAGCCATGCATCTGGTTGGCACCGGAACGGCTGATGACGTTGATGATGCCTCCGGCGGCGCGGCCAAATTCGGCACTGTATGCCCCGGACAGCACCTGCATCTCCTGCACGGATTCTGGCGTCGAGATGACGAGACGGATTTGTCGGCTGGTGCGGCGCTGGGAGTTATCCAGGCCGTCGATGGTCCACGTGGAGCGGTTGTGACCGCCAAAGGTGAACTGGGTGGTGCCGAAGCCAGTGGACGGGATGCCCTTCACGCCGGGTCCGAGCAGGTGAAAGTTGTAGACGTTGCGGGAGGTGATGGGCAGGGTGCGGACCGCGCGTTCATTGAGGACTTCGCCTTGGGCCACGTCGCCGACGGTGACGAGCGCCGCGTCGGCATTCACCGTCACGCTGTCGGCGGCCGTGCCGACCTTTAGTGTGACATCGACGCGCGCTTGCTGGCCAACGGTGAGCCGAATGCCGGTTTGCTGATAGTCGGAGAAGCCGGGGGCATTGGCGCGCAACTCGTACTCGCCGACGCGCAGCAGGGGAAAGCGGAAATAGCCTTCCTGGTTCGCGGCGCCGACCACTTCAGCGTTTGTTGCGAGATTGCGGGCGGTTATTTTCGAGGCCGGGATAAAGGCGCCAGACTCGTCGCGAACGTAGCTGTTGAGGGCAGCGTCGGTGGCGTTGGACTGGGGCCACAAGGCAAGAGAAACAAGAGCAAGACCAAAGGGCTTCCTACCCTTCAGGGTAGGAGCCAGAGCATTACAGGATAATCGCTTAAGGTTGACAATTAGGTTAGAAACCCGGCAGGCCAACGCGGATACGACGCGAAAAATCTTCGGCCAGGTCGGCATCTTTGGCGCGGCCGTTGATCAGCGTCCGCTGCTGGAGATCGGCAAAGCTGAGGCCGGGGGCGTTGAAGTTGCCCAGTTCGTAAAGCATCTCTTCGCCCTTGCCGTTGGCCAGTTGACGCCAGTCCCAGCGGGAGAGTCCGCCGATGCCGCGAGCGACCAGGAAGTCGGTGTACGAGTTGGTGCAGTTGGCGGTCAACGCGTTGTACCACTGCGCCTCAACCCGGGCCGAGTTCATCCAAAGGAGGTACTCGCGGAAGAGCGCCTGCGAATCGGCCGGGGTCATGCGGGTGCGATAGAGCCGAACCTCTTCGTCGGTGCGGACATTGGTCCGCAGACGGATCACGTCCCGTTCGTCGGCCAGGATGAAGATGCGCTCGTACTGGCGGAAGAAGCCCCAAATAGAAGAATAGCTTTCCCCGATTTCTTTGCGTGCTTCAGTGGACGCGGTGAGGTAGCGGCCTTCTCCAAAGTCGAAGCTGACGAGCGCGTGAGCGATCCAAGGCGACCCCCAGTGGGAGACAAACAGGTCGATGCCGCGGAGGTCGCTGATCTTCACTTCGCGATCTTCCCAGCGGGCGTTGAACTCCGCCTCCGTCTTGCCCCAGGCGAAGTTTCGCACGTTGTGGAGGCGGACGCGATCGCCATTGCCATCAATTTCGGCCCACGCGACTTGGGCGACATCGGGTTGCCATCGGCGATCATTGGACGGCCTGCGCGTCACCCACCAACCCAGCGCCAACAACACAACGACGGCTCCTAGCTTCCTAATCATTCATGACTCCGTTTCCACCAGCGACGGACCCATTCGGCCCGCCAGCCACCGGCATTATTTTTCTCAAACAGATTCTGCACAGGATCCAGTAAGGCCTGTGCCTCCTTCCGATGCCCGTTGCTGACGAGGGCAACGCCGACGGCGGCATCGGCAAACTGACTCATCCAATGAGTTGGTTTGACGACGCCGGCTAGCAGCTCCTTGCCCGCGTGAGCGGTTTCGAGCGCTTCGCGGCTGTGCGCTGTTTCCACTTGCGCGGCGGCATAGATGACCCGCACATAACCACGTTCGATTTTGGGCGGAGGCTCTTGCCGGTCCAGGCCGGTCATCGCCTCGCGGGCTAATTGCGCGGCCACAGCATAGCGGCTCTGTTCCAGGCGGACGTAAGCCAGTTTGAGCAATACCCGCTGGTAGGCCAGCGACTCCTGGCCGGAGAGTTTTCGCTGCCGGTCGAGAAGGAACGCGAGCGTTTCGCCGGCCGCCTCCAAATCCCCCGCCGCCTGTTGCATCACGGCGAAGTTCGAGACTGAGGCGAGGAGTTCGCGACTCTCTTCGCCCAGGTATTCGGCATACATGGTGTGGGCTTCGCGATAGGTCTTTTCGGCTTCCGGGAACTGCTTCAGACTGGCGATGGTGTTGGCTAGATTGTTGAGCGTCCGAGCCAGTTTGGCGTTGCCATCGGGGTAGAGTTTCCTTTGCAAGCCGAGGGCTTCTCGAATGGCCAATTCGCTATCCGCAAAGCGGCCTTGGCGAAAGTAGAGGCTGCCGAGAGCTTCGAGGGACTCGGCAGTCGTGCTGGGCTGGCCGCCGGCGCGGGCGAGAGCGAGCGAATGGCGGTAGCTGGTTTCGGCGGCCGCGTAGTCGTTGCTGTCGCCGAGTGCCGTGCCGTAGCTGCGGAGGATTTTCGAGCGGACGAGAGGGGGTAAGCCGCCGCGGGGCAGTAAGTCGGCTGCTTCGCGGCAGGCGCGTAGAGCAAGCGCGATCTTGCCTGCCTGATGGAGAGCGAGGCACTGGTGTTCTAACGCGACGGCGAGATCGCCCGGGGATCCGGCGCGGGCGAGCGTCACCGCTTGCTGGGCGCTCTCCATTGCCGGGGCATACTGGGCTCGCTGACTCTGCCCTTCGGCCAGAAAGCCATACGCCTCGGCGGCCCGGGCGCTATCGCCTCGGCGAACGTAGACTGGAGCAATTTCGGCATAAAGCGCATTGGCCTTTTCGTGAAGACCGAGACCGAAGTAGGCTTCGGCCATCGTGTCGAGGAGGTCGAGCCGGGTGGATTCATCAACGGTCGATTCGCGAATGCGCCGGGCACCGTTGTCGAGGAGTTCTCGAGTGGTCAGCCGGTTCCCCTGGTTTTGTTCGGGATCGGCCGAACGGAAGAGGTCGCGTAAGAAGCCAGCCACGGTTTCGGCACGTTGGCGCTGTTGGTCCACCTGCTGCTTCTGGCGGTAGGTCACGATGGCAAAGCTGAGCAACAGAACCGCAACCAGCGCGGCGGCCCCGACGGCGATCTGGTTCCGACGAACGAACTTAGCGGCCTGATACGGCCAATTGCCTTGGCGCGCGATGACCGGCAAACCGGCCAGCCAGCGTTCAAGATCGAGGGCGAACTCGGCTGCGGAGCTATAACGCAAGTCGGGCTCCTCGCGGGCCGCTTTTGCCGCGATGGCGCGGTGGTCCTCGTCGGCCTGGGAACCCGCGAGTTCGCTCCACACGCGACCGAGCGAATAGATATCGGCGGCGGTGGTGACGGGTTCGCCACGTAACTGTTCGGGGCTGGCGTAGGCGGGCGTGGCGACGCGGAAGAGCGTAGCGGTTTGGTAGCCGGGAAGGTTCCACTCGTTGGGATCGAGCGGCTTGGCGATGCCGAAGTCAAGCAGCTTCACGACGCCGTCGGCGGTGACGAGAATATTGGAGGGCTTCAGATCACGATGGACGAGCAAGCGTTGGTGGGCAAATTGAACCACCCGAGCGACGTCGGCCATCAACCGCACCCGGTCGCGAAGCGGTCGACCGGAGGCGTACGAGATCAAGTCGACACCTTCGACGTACTCAAGGACCAGATACGGGATGCCTTCCGGCGAGATGCCCCCGTCAAAGAGGCGGCAGATATTGGGATGGTCGAGTTTGGCGATGATCTGGCGCTCGCTTTCAAAGCGGCCGAGGATCTCGCGCTCCAGCGCTGAGGGCAACAACGCCGGCAGAGCGATCAGCTTGATGGCGGCGCGTTGGTGATAGCCGCCTTCCACCCTTTCGGCGCGGTGGACGATACTCATGCCGCCTTGCCCGATCACTTCGTCCAAACGCCAGACGCCGAGTCGAGTGCCGGGGGCGATTCGCCTGGGCTGCACAATGGGCGTTCCGAGGTAGCCGGCCGAGTGTTCGGCGGAGGAGAGAAGCGATTCCACTTCCTGCCGAATGCGTTCGTCGAGCCCAGCGAGTTGGGCCGATTGCTCGGCGGGAGGCAGTTCGACGACGGCTTCAAAGATGGCGGCGGCTTGCCGTTGCTCGTCCGTTGTCAGGGGCGGGCTCACGTTCCGCTGAGCTCCCGAAACAGCCAGGTGCGGGCGTAGGTCCAATCGCGCTTGACGGTAATCAAAGATACTTCGAGCGCCTCGGCGATTTCAGGGAACTCCATGCCGCCGAAGAAGCGCATCTCCACGACTTGCGCCTTGCGCTCACTGACCTCGGCCAAACGGTCCATGGCTCGGTCGAGATCGAGCAACTCCTCCGGGCGAAGCGACAGGTCGCCGGTGACGACTTTGATTGCGTCGTCCAGCGGGAGGTCGCCGACTCCAGCGTTGCGTTTGACGGCCATGCGGGCCCTGGTCGAATCAACGAGGATCAGCCGCATGGCGTGGCCCGCCAGCGCGAGGAAGTGGGTCCGCGATTTCCAACGGCCGCCCGAGAGTCGAACCCAGGCTTCATTGACGAGGGCCGTTGGTTGGAGCATCTGCTCGCATCCCCGGGAGCGATAAAGGTGGATCGCGGCGATCTTCTTTAGCTCGGAGTAGAGGTTCGGCAGATCAAGCGGGACATCTTCCGTTGCAACCATAGACGGTCCCTTATTAGGCCAGGATATCAGACACTAGGAACGCGGAGCGCTGGTGGATAATCCATCACAAGCGCTAGCTCCGGCGATCATTTCGGCGCTGATCGTTCGCAGCAGGGTGGTCCGGGTAGCTGGGGAGCGACCGCCTTCTGGAGGGCGGGTGCTCGACCAGTTCGAAGTGGCGAGGCAGCACGCCATAGTCGGCGTCCTGCTGGCCCAGCGAGTTGGGCACCGGCCAGGAGGGGCAGCACGTGGTGGTCTCCACCTTTTTCGAGGAGTCTGCGAATCCGGCGGATGGCTTGGTCGAAGTGGGCTTGGGCCACGGGCAGTTTGCTCCAGCGCGATCCCCGGCGGCGGCGTCAAGTTCTTGGGCACGAAGGTAACCTTTCTGAGCGCCTTCGGTATCACCTAGATTTTAGGCGGGAACCCATCCTTGGACATCGCCGATGCGCAGCCAACCGGCGGCGAAATCGCGAGCGAGGCTGGGGTCCAACTTGGTGTCGGTCGAGAGCCGCTCGAGGTAGTCGAGGCCGGTGGAGACGATTAGCTTGCGAGCGGCCGTCGAGCCGGGCAGGTGGCCGACGGCGTCGTGAACATCAAAAGCGAACCGATTGGCGAGTAGGCGCACGTCCTACAAACGGCTTTCGGCTAAACGGCGCTGGCGCTCGGCGTAGAGGAGACCAGCCGAGAGGAGGACAACTACGAATGTGGTGGCAACTTTTCGAGTGCGATACCAGAAGGAATCAGACGTGGCTACGATGGGGCCGCTGTCGAGATCGCGGCGGAACTGTTCGACGGTGCCGTATCGGCGGGGCCGGGTGCTTGGCCGACGGTGGCGGTTTCGCAGATGGGGCGTTCGAGTTTGAGAGGGGTGTATTTGCCGATGCGGTGTGGACGGGCACCGAGCGAGTAGGTTCGAGATAGCGACGGATATCCTCGGCGAACTGTTCGACGGTACCGTATCGGCGGGCCGGGTGCTTGGCCGTGGCTCGCATCAGGATGTTGTCGACGTCGCCGCGGAGTCCGGCCTTGAGGGAGCTGGGGCGCACGGCGGCGGTTTCGCAGATGGCGCGTTCGAGTTCGAGAGGGGTGTATTTGTTGATGCGGTGAGGACGGCACCGAGCGAGTAGGTGCCGCTGGCGACGGTGACGGGTTCGCCGCGAACCTGCTCCGGGCTGGCGTAGTCCGGGGTCATCATGCCCATGCTCTGGGTCATGGTGTCAGCGGGTTCCTGGGGTGCCGAAATCAAGGAGCCCGGGGGTTCCGTTTTTCTTCGACGAGGATGTTGCCGGGTGGCGACGGGGATATTCAGGGACTGGGCGGCCGCCGAAGTAGCGGAGTTCGATGACTTTGGCTTTGCGTTCGTCGAAGGCGGCGAGGCCGCGGAGGGCGGCGTTGGGGGCGATGATGTCGGCGCTGCGTTCGGGGGCAAAGTTGAGGGATTCGTCGAGGGAGGCGGCGGACTGTCGGCCACCGCATTTTTGGGCCACATGATGGCGGGTGTGGTCGACGAGGATCTGGCGCATGCGATGGGCGGCGACGCCGAAGAAGTGGGCTCGGCTTTCCCAATCGGGGGTTCGCCACCGGCGAGTTTGAGATAGGCTTCGTGGACGAGGACGGTGGGTCCGAGGGTTTGGGCGTTGCGCTCGTCGCGAAGATAATGGGCGGCGAGGCGGCGCAGTTCGTCGTAGATGAGTGGCGTGAGAAGATCGAGAGCGGCCTTGTCCCCGGCCTTCCACTGGGCGAGAAGTCGTGTAACCTGCTCTGAGCCCGACATTAAGTTTTGATTATAGTAAAGACTTCCCCAAGAATGGTCGATAGAGGTAGTAGGTGAGACTTCCGGCGCGCATTAGCAAATACGAACTTGAGCACTACCTCGGCGGTGGGATGTCGGAGGTGTACCGTGCGAGGGATACGGTATTGGGCCGAACGGTGGCAGTGAAGTTATTGACGGCGCAGGCGGCGCAGAACGAAGAGACGCGTGCTCGATTTCTGTTGGAGGCAAAGGTGTCGAGTTCGGTGGTGCATGAGAATATCATCACGACCTATGACTACGGCGAAGAGGACGGGATTCCGTTTTTGGTGCTGGAGTATCTGACGGGACAGACTTTGAAGGACGCGTTGGCAGCGGAGCCGGAGATGAAGCTGAAGAAGCGGGTCTCGATCGCGTTGCAGATTGCGCGGGCGCTGGAGTATGTACATTCGCGGAAGTTTGTGCATCGGGACGTGAAGCCGGACAACATTCACATTGATGCGCAGAGCCGCGTAAAACTGATGGACTTTGGGATTGTTAAGACCGAGGACGTAACGTTGACGCAGGTGGGGTTTGCGTTGGGGACGCCGCACTATGTGGCTCCGGAGTTGATTCAGGGCTTACCGGTAACGGCACTCGTGGATGTTTACTCGTTTGGGGTGTTGCTGTATGAAGTGCTGACCGGGCAAAGAGCGATTCAAGCGGATACGGTGGAACGGATATTCTTTCTGATCTTGCATGAGCCGATTTCGATGGAGCCGATGACGTCGGCGGGTATTCCGGAGGCGTTGCAGGCGATTGTGCGGGAGAGCACAGAGCGGGATCCGGCGAAGCGAACTCAGAGTATGGGGGAGGTGGCGGCGGCGCTCGAAGATTGGATGTATGAGAATCCGACGCAGAAGGCAGCGTTGCCGGTGCCGCGTCGGGTGCGCTTGGATGGGCGGATGCTGGGAGGGGCGGTTGCGGTAGCGGCGCTCTGCATGTTGGGTTTAGGGTATTTCCTGATCAATATCGGAAAGGCGGAAGCGGAGTTGGGAGAGCCGCGGCGGATCGAGGATCCAGCCGGGGACATGGTGTTGGTTCCCGAGGGGGAGTTTCGGTTTGGTCCCGAAGGGAAACTGGTGAGACTTCCGGCGTTTTATATAGACATGGGAGAGGTGACGAACGAGGAGTACGAGGGGTTCTGCCGGGCGAACAAGCGGCCCTTGCCAAAGGATTTCCCGCAGGGGCAACCCGGCATCTCGGTGGTGAACGTGACCATTACGGATGCGGAGGCTTTTGCAACGTGGGCAAAGAAGCGGTTGCCGACGGAAATGGAGTGGGAGCGGGCGGCGCGGGGCAGCGATGGGCGGCGGTATCCGTGGGGTCACGACTCAAAGCCACAGTGGGCGAACGTCGAGGACAATCCGGACGATAGCTGGCACCATTTAGTTTCCGCGGATGCGTTTCGGAACGGTCGGAGTCCGGTGGGGGCGCTTCAGATGATAGGGAACGTCAAAGAGTTTACGGCGGATCGAACGACCCCTACGGCGCTCGCGATTCGGAGCTATGCAGTGGACGAAGCGGCTTGGTATGCGGTGAAGGGCGGATCGTTTAAGAGCAGGTTGGCGGAGTCGGTGGCGTACGCCGTGGAACCGGTGCCGGCGAGTTACTCGGGGCCGGACTTAGGATTTCGGTGCGCAAGGGATAAATAATATACTGGGCGGATGAAGCTATTCGTTTTTGTTACGTCGGTATCGTTGGCATTGGCGCAGATGCCCGTGAAACGGGTGGTTTTGTATAAGAACGGGGTTGGTTATTTTGAGCATCAGGTCACGGTGGAGGGGAAGCAGGATATTTCTGTTTCGTTTAGTTCCGGGCAATTGAACGATGTGCTGAAATCACTGACGGTGCTCGACCTGAGCGGCGGGAGGATCGCGGCGATAGGTTACGACGCAACGTTGCCGACGGATCGCAAGCTGAGTGATATTCGGCTGCCGGTCGGCGATAAAGGGACTTTGGTTGAATTCTTAACCGCGATGCGAGGTGCTCGGATCGAAACCCGGAACGGCTCAACGGCGTTGGTGGGGAGATTGGTTAGCGTGGAGCGGAAGACTCGGGCGGGGGCGGGGCCGACGCTGGAGGTGGACTTGGTTTCGGTGCTGACCGACGCGGGGGAGTTGCGGACGGCCGAAGTTTCGCCGACGTTCGCGGTGCGACTGCTGGAGCCCGGTTTGGCGGTCAAGATGGGGAAATACTTGGACGTGCTTTCGGTGGGGCGAGAAGCGGACGAGCGCAAGATCGTGATTTCGGCAGACGGCACGGGACCGAGATCTCTATTTGTCAGTTACATCAGTGAGGTGCCGGTGTGGAAGGCGACTTATCGGATCGTCCTTGGGCCGAAGCCGTTATTACAGGGATGGGCGATAATCGACAATACGGTGGGGCAAGATTGGGATAAGGTCTCGCTGTCGCTGGTGGCGGGGGCTCCGCAGTCTTTTGTGCAGAATTTGGGGCAGCCGCAGTATGCTCGACGGCCCGTGGTGGCGGTGGCGGAAACCGTAAATCGGGCGCCGCAGACCTTTGAGAGTGGCGTGGTGGTAGGCGCGGCGCGGCTCGCGGGAGTGGTGAGGGATGGTTCGGGAGGCGCAATCGCTGGGGTACTGGTGTTTGTTGCCGACCTGAACGGCGCAGCCCTGGGAAACGGCGTTACGAATAACCAGGGGCAGTTTGAAGTGGACGGACTGGCCGAAGGCGTGGTTCAGCTGAGGGTAAGCCATTCCGGGTATGAGGCGACGAGGACCGAAGGCATCGCATTACTAAGCGGGACAACGGTGAAGCGGGATCTGCAGTTGCGGTTGGTGCCGACGGGTCAAGCGAGTTCGGTCGAGGCGGTGGTGAACCGGGCTAATGCCACCCCGCCCCCAATGAATCGGTTCGAGCGGTTGAGGCAGTTTTCGCTATTGCAGAGTGCGCCGATTGTTCGATTCCTTGAGCCACGCTTGCAGACACAGCCGGCGGTGCAAGCGAAGGAGCTAGGAGACCTGTTTGAGTACCGGATTGAACATCCGGTGTCGATCGCCAGGAATCGGTCTGCGCTGGTGCCGATCTTACAGGCACCGGTCACGATCGAAAAGGTCTCGGTTTGGAGCGAGGGCGCGGGCGGGAGTCGACCGCAACGGGCGTTGTGGTTGACCAACTTGACCGGCCTGACTTTGGACGCCGGGACGTTTAGCGTCGCTGAGGCGGAAGCGTTTGCGGGCGAGGGGGTAATGGAGGCGATTCGGCCGGCGGAGCAGCGGTTGTTATCGTACGCGACCGACCTAGCGGTAACCGTAACGACAGCTTTGGGCAGCGAGAAGCAGCGTGTGGCGCGAGTGGTGGCCAAGGACGGAAATTTGACTCTGCACCAGAGCATGGTTGAAAGAAAGTCGTATACGATTCGAAACAACGATCCGGCGGCGAGGACGCTGGTGTTGGAACATCCGGTGCGGGCGGGCTATCAACTCCGTGGTGCGGCGGTGCCGGCGGAGACGACAGCAACGGCGATGCGCTTCCGGGTGCCCGTGGGAGCCCAGCAGACGGTCGCCTTTGTGGTGGAAGAAGCCAAACCGATGAGTACGGTGTATTCGATTGGCCAGTTGGACGGGCCAACGATCGCAAATTTTGTGACGGAGGGGAGCATCAATCCGGCTGTGGAAGCAGCGTTGCGGGAAGTGTTGGCGCAAAGCGCTATCGTCGTCGAGTTGTTCAGGGAAGCCGAGAGACTGACTGACGATCAAACGCGAATCGTCAAGGACCAGGAGCGGATGCGGGAGAACCTTAAGGCGTTGAAGGGCTCGGTCGAGGAGAAGGCGTTGGTACAGCGTTATACTCGCCAACTCGATGAGCAGGAGAACCGTCTAGCCGAACTTGGCCAGCAGGCAGACCTGTTGGAAACGAAGCTGAAAGCAGCCCAGGTGGAATTTAAAAGGCGGATCGGGTCGGTGGGGCTCGACGTTACGCTTTGATGCGCTTGGCCGACATGTCGGCTCTGTTCTGATGCAGAACGAGGCCGTCGGCTGTAAACGTAATTTGGGTATCGACCCTTTGTAGAAAAAGTTTTTGGGACCGGCGGGGAAATCGGGGCGCTCGGTTGGCCGCAACGGTGCGCTCCTTCAAGATGACGTCGGGCTGGGCAAAGGCGCAGAGGGCGCACAAGGCGATCGAATAGCGCATTCCTCCTATTCTGCCGGAGTGAAAAGGCCGAAGGTGAAGACGTGGGTGGCCGAGCAGATGGTGACATACTGCTTGCCTTCGACGGTGTAGGTGATGGGCGAAGCGGTGATGTTCTGGCTCGTGCCGAAGTGCCAGAGGTGTTTGCCGGATTTGGCGTCCGCGGCGACGAGGTGGCCGGAATCGTCGCCGAAGAAGAGCACGCCGCCAGCGGTGGAGACGGTTCCGGCCCAGGCGGTGGCGGGGCCGGTCATGGGATATTCCCAGACGCGTTTGCCGGTTTGGGGGTCGATGGCGCGGAGGAGGAGTTGGCCGGGTTCGGCGGGAATCTGCTCGCCGCCGGTGCCGGCGAAACCGATCATGGGCGTCGGCGCTTTCACAGATGAGCTGTAGATGTCACACTGTTCGAGGGTCGGCAGGTAGAAGAGCCCGGTGGCGGCGTTGTAGGACGGAGACATCCAATTAGCAGCGCCGCGGACGGAGGGGCAGGCGCGGGTGCCGCCGGGGGTGGGGTCTTTGCCGGGGACGAGGATGGGTTTGCCTTGGAGGTCGATGCCTTTGGCCCAGTCGAGCTTGTCGACGAATGGCGTGGCGCGGAGGAACTCGCCGGTGACGCGGTCGAGGACGTAGAAGAAGCCGTTGCGGTTGGGGTGCACGACGATCTGTCGGGGCTTGCCTTGCCACGGCATATCGATGAGGACGGGCCAGGATTGGGCGTCCCAATCGTGGGTGTCATGGGGCGTGAACTGGAAGTGCCACTTGAGCTTGCCGGTGTCGACGTCGAGGGCGATGAGGGAGTCGGAGTAGAGATTGGTGCCGAGGCGGTCGCCGCCGTTGAAGTCGGGCCAAGGGTTGCCAGTGGTCCAGTAGAGGAGGTTGAGTTTGGGATCGAACGTACCGGAGAGCCAGGTGCCGCCGCCGCCCCATTGGCGGACTTCGTCTTTGGACCAGGTCTCTGCGCCGGGTTCACCTTTGGCGGGGATGGTCCAGAAGCGCCAGAGTTCATCGCCGGTTTCGGCGGAGAGGGCGGCGAGGAAGCCGCGAGCGCCGGAGTCGCCGCCGCCCATGCCGACGATGATTTTATCTTTGACGGCGAAGGGGGCCATGGTGGCGAAGTAGCCGTCTTTGGTTTCGGCGTATTTTTTGTGCCAGAGGATGGCGCCTGTTTTGCGATGGAGGGCGACGAGGTGGCAGTCGGAGGTGACGAAGTAGACTTTGTCGCCGAGGATGGCGGGCCCGCGATTGACGCGGGAGCCGACGGCTTGTTCGTCGCGATAGACCCAGATTTTGCGGCCGGTGCGAGCGTCGAGGGCGTGGAGTTGGTTTGAGTTGGTGACGTAGAGGATGCCGTCGTAGACGATGGGGACGGATTCGAGTTTCTTCGCGTCGGGGACGTGGTAGGTCCACTTGGGGACGAGGTTTTTGGCTGTGGCCGGGGTGATCTGCGTGAGGGCGCTATGGCGCTGGCCGGAGTAGGAGCCGGCGTAGGTGAGCCAGTTGGCGTTGGGGCCGGCGAGGATGTCCTCGTACTTAACCTGCGCGGAGGCCGCGAGGGCGGCGAGAACGAGGAAGAGAGTGGTTTTCATTAGTTGGCTCCGCGGGCGGATTGGAGGGAGAGAGTTGCGATGAGGTCGCGGCGTTTGGTGGCGGTGAGGGAGTGCTTGTCGGTGCTGCGCATGGGCCTGCCGGGGAGGAGAGTCGTTTTCATCGGTTGGCTCCGCGGGCGGATGGGAGGGAGAGACATTCGATGAGGCCGCGGCGTTTGGTGGCGGTGAGAAAGTCTTTGTAGGTGCTGAGCATAGGGCTGCCGGGGAGGAGAGTCGTTTTGTACTTGATTAGCGGCCTCCATCTCAATAGAATGAGCGGTTTCCGTAGCGCCCTGCGAGCGTTTAGCATGATTTCGGGGGGCCTTCCATAGCGCACATTCCACAAATGCTAGGAAATTGGCCCAAGTCTGGAGGCGAACG
>JANXMS010000197.1 GCA_025354525.1 Acidobacteriota bacterium | reverse complement strand
GTGGAAAACAGTTTACCTAATCGTGACCAACTGTGTCATCCTGGTCTCGGTAATCAGCCCCTCGATACACTTAAGACTCACTTACTTTCGTGTCTAGCCAATGGGGTCCACCTCAGAAAGCAACGACCAAGCAACGATCCTAACGGAGGAAACCAACCATGAAACCCACGTACCTAGCACTTCTCTTCTTGGCAAGCATCGTCTTGCTCGCAGCACCAGCGACCGCACGGCCGCACGCCATCACCGGCATCCTCGCGAACAACACCGTCATGTTCGACGACGGCAGCACCATGGCCTTGCCCGTGTACACGCCAACCGTCAAGAACACGACCAACGCCCTCAAGTACCCCGTCCCAACATGGATGCCGAAGCCCTTCGACGGCACACCAAAAACCTGCAAAATGGGCAACATCGGAACCAACTGGCGCGGCGACAAAGTATGCTACCGACGACGGTGATTCTTCTGCTTTTTCTTCTTCCTCACAAGAAGAACAGAATTCTCAGAACTAAGAAATAGTTCCTCCACCTGCGGCATGCGAACTGCTAAAATGCGACTACCCATGACTGAGGAAGATCGCCGACATCGACTCATAGGCTGGTTGCAGACAATCGAGAAAGACATCACCGACCTCGTGATCGATGATTACGTGTTTTGGGAAATCCAAGAACTGTTCAAAAACAATAAAGAACTGCGCGGGACGCCGAGCATCATCAATCAATGGATGGCATCCGCTTTCATTCAGGCCACAGCAGTAGGGGTCCGTCGCCAGACTGATAAGAACCCTGAGAGCATCTCGTTTTATCGCGTGCTCACAGAACTAAAGCAATACCCGTCGCTCGCATCGCGCGCCTACCACGTCTCTCTCTACCAGAACAGTAGTATTCCACCCGAGCTGGCCGTTGATATGGGCAATGGCACTTACGACACAATCATCGGTATCGGCGTCGCGCAGCCATCGCCAGACCAAATACAACAAGACATCGACAAACTCACAACCACCGTCCAACAGATCAATAAGTACGTGAATAAGCGCGTCGCCCACTATGATCAAAACACTTTTACCGCAATCCCGAAATTCGACGACCTCAGCGCATGCCTCGTTGCCTTTGAGGAACTCATAAAGAAATACAAGCTTTTGCTAACAGCCATAGGCCTCCCGAGTCTGCTCCCGACATTTCAGTATGATTGGAGAGCAGCGTTTCGTATTCCCTGGGTAGCCACTCGACAATTGGAGTCAGACGGAGAATCCACGTAACAGAGTACGTCAATCCTATGGCACCACATCAAATAACGATCAACCTCGATTTCTACGCACACAAGTGTCAAGCCGCGATACAAGCGCGCCTCCACGAATTGCAGCTCGTATTGAACGCTCACGACACAGGCGTTGCCGGAGCCATGGGAGAAAACTTTACAGCAACCACTGGGATTCGAGTCTCCGTTGCGACTCCTGACAGCACAAGTGCCTTGCAGAATGCATTTCAGAACGCGATCCTCGGCGCGAACCGGGACTTCACTCGCTACTGCGAGGAACTCATGGCGATTCGAGAGCTCAAAAAGGAACCACCGACAACTCTCACAGCGGACCAAGCAAACATCCCGGCCCATGAACTCATCGGACAAATGATCGACGAGCGAGCAACAAAGATCGGACAAACCCCGAGCATCAAAGCGCCAGATAAGCTCAAAGCATTTCTCCCCGAAACAGATCGGGCGTTCCTCATTGGTAACTCGCATATCCAGCTTCGGAACACTATAGAGCACCACAACAGCAGGCCGAAAGCGAATCTTGCCGTGATCGTCTACGCTCTGTTCATGAATTTTCGTGTTGGAGAAACCTTCAATTCCGGCGATCAACTACACGCAAGATATAGCGAACGAACTATACTCTATTCCGCAAACCAGCGGATTGTTTTTCAGTATGAGGACGTGAAGGACATTATCACTACAACTGACCAAGTATTGCTCCGCGCAGTCCATGAGGCCATGCTCAGACCGTAGCAACTAGTCGGCAATCTTCAGGGGCGGAAGGTTGCCCGTTGGTGAGAAGTCTTTCTTTTCTCCTCTCCTGGCACGGGGCCGACCAGGGGTGGGAGTCCTTTTGCGTTGTTGTTTCGTTCCCTAGTTGTGCGACATTTTTTTAGGGACTGAGATGGTGGATTGCGTAGTAGCCGATCACGTTGCCGGCGGCGCCTGCGAGGTAGGAATGCCAGCCGAAGGTTCCTTCGATGAGGACGGCGATCACGTACCCGACCGTGAAGCCGATGCTGCCAGCGTACGTTTCCCACATCGTGAATGCGTTCTTGGTTTTCATGCGTTTCCACCTCGCTCTCGTCAAAGACAGGAAAAAAAGGAGGAGGGGAAAAAGAAGGATCTTGCTTCGCCTTACTTGGTGAAGCGATAGATGCTGTAGCGCGTGGGCAGGAAGTTTGGAGTGAAAACATATATGTTCGTATTCGACCCGAATGTGGCCAACAAAAACGCTGAACGTCTTTGTCTTTAGTCGAAGCCATTTTGGAAAGTTGTCACTCCATTTTCACTCCATTAGGAACCTCTTCGAGGGCGCGGTCCTGGAAGTTGCTGAATCTATTGGGCCTAAATCCAACGCCATAGACGGCTTAGTTCTTTGTTTTCAATCTACGGTCATTTTCCCAAGCTGGACGTCGAGGGTTCGAATCCCTTTTCCCGCTCCATTTAGAATCAATAGCTTAAGGGAAAGCTGAACCGGGCGGAAGGGAGCTTTTGTCCTGCGGGCTCGATATCACTTTTGCAAGTTCTTGATTTTAGGGTAGTTCCCGGGCCGGCAGAAATCGCAAACGGAGTTATCTGCGCGCGAAATTCAGGGCCACTATTGAACGTCGCAACCCCGTAGCGCGAATACTCCGCCGATCGACTCGGAAGTCTTGCTCTCCACGCCGCTTCTGAGTAAAATGCGGAGTAGTGAAGCTGATCGAACTCTTGCAACGCAGTGAAGGGAAGACCCTGGAATTCAAGCGAGACCTTAGTTCTCCCGAAAGCGGCCTCAGAACGTTGGTCGCTTTTGCAAATACGGCAGGAGGAACCTTACTGATCGGCGTCGAGGATGGTTCGCGGCGTCCTCAAGGCGGAAGAGCGGTTGGCAAATCTCATCGCCGATTCGATTCGTCCTCAGCTCGTTCCCGATATCGAAGTCGCCAATTGGCGGAACTTGAGCGTGTTGGCGGTTCGGGTCTACCCGAGCAATACGCGCCCTCATCATCTGATCAGCCTCGGCCCCGAGACCGGAACATTTGTCCGCGTCGGGTCGACCAATCGAAGAGCGGCCACGGCGCAGATCGACGAGTTGAAGCGATTGAACTGAATGGATTCCTTCGATGAGCAGGCGGTACCAGATCTGAACTCAGAAGCACTCGACTTCCGAGTAGCTTCCGAGTTGTTTGCGCCCTACAAGGATCTCACGCCCGTGGCGTGGAAGACACTCCGGGTCACGACAGAACACCAGGGACGCCAAGTCCCGACGATTGGCGGATTGTTGCTCTTTGGGAAAGATCGGTTCGCGCAATTTCCAGACGCTTGGATTCAGGTAGGGCGGTTTTCGGGACTCAAGAAGGTGCGATTGATCGACTCCTCTGAGGTGCGCTCCCACTTACCTGTTGCGGCGGAGGAGGTGATCGCGTTCGCACGAAAACATTTGACGGTCGAATCAGTCATCGAAGGTGCTCGCCGGCAAGAGCGTTGGTCCATTCCGCTGGTCGCCATCCGCGAAGCCGTCGTGAACGCAATCGTCCATGCGGATTACGCGCAACATGGTTCACCGATCCGGCTGGCCGTCTTCGATGACCGCATCGAGGTTGAGAGTCCTGGTCTTTTGCCGTTTGGCCTCACAATCGAGGACATCCAGAACGGAGTGTCGAAGTTGAGAAATCGCGTGATCGGTCTGGTCTTCCATGAGCTGCATTTGATTGAGCACAGGGGAAGCGGCATCCAAAGGATGAATGCGGCGTGCCAGGAGGCCGGTTTACCGAACCCAAAGCTCGAAGAAATCGGTGCCCATTTTCGCGTGACGATCTATAATCAGCGAGTCGCGCCAGCCCGCGTTGACCCTCTAGATGAGAAAATCCTAGCCGTTCTCAGTGCGCATGGATCGGCAGGAACGGCGGCCATAGCGAGGCTGGTTGGGCTCTCCGCGCGCGCAACATTGACCAGGCTGATTGCACTGCGGTCTCGCGGGCTTGTTGTCGAGATTGCCACAGGCCCGCATGATCCCAAGCGGCGGTATGCGTTGGCGACTACTGGCCATCGCTTCACAAATCCTATGAGTAAGCGGAGTAAGAGGAAGATCTCTCTCAGCACAGCGGCACGGAATGGCAAGATAAGGGCAGCGGCACTCAATGGGAAAAGATGAACTGTTCACCGCCTTAGAAGCTGAGAATCGGCGTTTGCGAGAGCTGCTAGCCCTCCACGGAATCTCGCCCGAGTCGGCGGAGATCGTCGCCGAAGAGGCCGAAACCGAGACTTCGACGCTTTCAAAGAGCGACAAGATCCGCATCTTTCGAAGCTTGTTCCGGGGACGCGAAGACGTTTATGCCATTCGCTGGGAGCGGGCAGATGGACGCAAAGGCTACATGCCTCGATCAGAGCGGGATTGGCGGGCATACAACGCCGCCCCGCAAGCGGACAAGCAACGCGTTGACCGGGAGACAAAAAAGTACTTTCAGCTCGACGACGAGGCCGTTCGTGCTCATCTTCAAGGGAAGCTGACGATCGGGATCTACCCGCTGCTACTGGACGAAAGTTGCTGGTTTCTGGCCGCTGACTTCGACAAGGCATCGTGGCGCGACGATACGGTCGCGTTCCTTAAAACATGCCACAAATATGGTGTGCCGGCGTATCTTGAGGTCTCCCGCTCCGGCAATGGCGGCCACGTCTGGATCTTCTTTGAACAGAACGTTCCGGGGAGTGTGGCGCGGCGCCTCGGTGCCTTCCTCCTCACGCAGACGATGGAGAGCCGTCACCAGATCGGGCTCGATTCCTACGACCGATTCTTTCCCAATCAGGATACGCTTCCCAAAGGAGGCTTCGGAAATCTGATCGCGCTGCCCTTGCAGTGGAAGACGCGCAACGAGGGCAAGAGTATCTTCGTCAATGCCAACCTGGAGCCACATCCGGATCAATGGACCTTTCTGCTGGGTGTGAATCGGCTTAGCTTCTCCGACCTGGAACGGCTTGTTGCGGAGGCTCAAAAGGAAGGAGACATCATCGGGGTCCGGGTCAGCACGATGGACGACTCCGACAGCCCCGATCCTTGGACGCTACCCCCGTCGCGAAAACGTCCGGATAGGCGGATCGATGGGCCCTTCCCACGAGAGGTTCAAGTCGTTCGGGCCAATCAGATATTCATTGAAAAGCAGGACATGCCTGCCGCGATGCTGAATCGGCTCCTGCGGATCGCTGCCTTTCAGAACCCCGAGTTTTATAAGGCGCAGGCGATGCGCCTTCCGACCTTCGGTAAGCCCCGGGTGGTGTCCTGCGGCGAAGATCTTGCCCGGCATTTAGCGCTGCCACGCGGTTGTTTGCAGGAAGTCGCCGCGCTGTTCAAGGAGTACGGAATTCAGGTGGCATCGCGAGACGAGCGGTTTGTCGGAACTCCTCTTTCATGCTCGTTCCAGGGAACGCTTCGCGTGCACCAGGCAGTGGCGGTAGAGGCGATCATGCAGCATGATGAGGGTGTCGTGAACGCGCCAACCGCCTTTGGGAAAACGGCGATCGCTTCCTGGTTGATTGCCAAGAGGGGCGTGAATACGCTGGTGATTGTCCATCGGCAGCAGTTGTTGGACCAGTGGCGGGAGCGGTTGGCGATGTTTCTGGAAATGCCCATCGACGAGATCGGACAGATTGGCGGGAGCAAAACGAAGCGCAAGGGGACGATTGATGTTGCCATCGTTCAAAGCCTTTATCAGGATCACGCGGTGAAGGATTTCGTCGCAGAGTACGGACATATCGTAGTCGACGAATGCCATCATTTGTCGGCCGTCACCTTCGAAAAAGTGCTGGCGGCGGCGAAAGCAAAATACATCCTCGGGCTTACCGCGACGCCGGTCCGGAAGGATGGACATCAACCGATCATCTTCATGCAGTGCGGACCCATTCGCTACGCGATGGCTGCCCGAGCGATGACGGAGCAGAACCCTTTTGACCATGTCGTCTTCCCCCGTTCCACCGCCTTTCCCGGCGTTGCGTCGGCTGGGGATGCGAGCATTCAGGATCTGTATGCCGGAGTGGTGAAAGACGCCGACCGCAATGAGCAGATCGTTAGCGACATGCTCGGTGCAGTGGCGGGCGGCCGCTCGCCACTTTTGCTGACGGGGCGAACGGAACATCTGGAGTCCTTTGCATCAGCATTGGCCTGGCGGGTCCAACACGTTCTCGTACTACGCGGCGGAATGGGATCAAGACAGCGAAAGGCAATGTGGCAGCGACTGGCGGCGATTCCCGAATTGGAGCCACGGGTGATTCTTGCGACGGGCAGCTACGTTGGCGAGGGCTTCGACGACGCACGCCTCGACACGCTGTTCTTAGCGATGCCGATTTCGTGGAGGGGAACGCTGCAACAGTACGTGGGCCGCTTGCATCGTCTGCACGACAATAAGAGGGTCGTTCAGGTTTATGACTACGTCGACGTCAATGTCCGAATGCTCGCGCGTATGTACGAACGGCGGCTCCGCGGTTACTCCGATATGGGCTATCGGATTGGAGGCATGAACAAGGTGGAATGAGGCCGTGGCGCTAACGAGCGGACGGGTTCGCCCGCGGCTCACTGTGTCTTAGCCACCCTTCAGCGCAGTGGCTAGATCCGCATGTTCAAATGCGGAAGCCATTCGGTCGAGCTCGCTTCCCGAGAGCCCCAGAGCGGATGCGGCAAGACGCCAAGACTTCACGGACTGGCCGACTTGCGCCACGATCCGGCGGGACCGGTCTCTGTCCAGTCCGAAATAGCTGGCCACGCTGTAGGCGAGCTCAAGCGATGCCGTCGCGTCGTCGAGGTCAATTGCGGTGCTCAAGACCCGCGGTTTTAGGTCGACCGGCACGGGGTTGAGATCGTACGCCGGCGCCAATCGCCAACCGGCCGGACCGGCGTAGAGAAATCCATGATTCCGCAGGTGGTCGTCGGTGTTCGAGATGAGGATATTGAAGACGATCCGCCGCCACAGCTCCTCCATATCCCGCTTCGGTTCTGCCCCGAATTGACGGAGCACGTCGACAAACTCGAGATAGCTGCGGGTCTCCTTGTCCCTCGCTTCCAGCATGCTCATCGCCGACAAAAACGGTATCCGCACTTCTCCATTCCGATCAAATCTCCGAACCAGTAGAACCGCCTGCCCGACAACCAATTCCAATCGCCAAGCCGGAATCGAGACACCAGCTTTTGTCGCCAGTGTCAGGGCCAGCGCTTCCCAGACTACGGTGTTGATCTCGTCCTCTTTGCTGGGGAACTTTGCGATGAAGAGTTGGCTGTCTCGATCTCGTACGGAGGCCTTTGGGCGGGCACCGCCGAGCGAAGAGCCCGGCGCCAGGAGCAATCGTAAATCGTCTTCGCTCTCGTCGTTGCGGAGCACATGCTCGATGGCCGAGAGCAATCGGGGTAATGCGACGAGAGGTGGGATCTTGTCTTTCCGGGGGGGAGCGAGAAACGGACCATGAGCCTTCGCGGCGAAGCGCAGTGCTCCTTGGCGGGCCTCGTCGTCTACGGTGAGGAGGTAGTCGATCTCGCGGAGGGTACGCGGGGTCTCGCCGACTCGCTGTGCGCGTTGACGTTCGGCTCGACGCATGAGAACGCGACCCCAGCGGTCTGGTGCCGAATCCCCTATTGCCCCAAAGAGGGGATTATCCGATCCCGTGTGATAAGGGCCAGGAACGAGTTTCAACGCGGGCTCCAACGAGAAGCGATCCGCGAAGGTCAGCCAGGTCGCGTCGTACTCAAAAGTTGCGCTGTCCCTGTCTTTCCGCGTGCGTGCCCACAACCGGCCAACGAAGATAGGTTTCGATTCCAGGTCGACGTAGACAAGCACTTCCGTGTCCATTAGTCGGCATCCTTCTTCGCCGGGTTCCTTTTGGGCAGACGGATGCGCCGCGGTAAGTGCTCTTCTTCGAGCTCACGACCGAGGGTATCGTAGCGCGGATCGGCTACATCGGCGAGGCGATCCAGCATGCCGAGCACGAAGAGAACGGTCGCATAGGTTCCGAAGGCGACGCCCGGGTCCCCTTGCTCCACTTTGAACAGGGTCATACGGCTAACAGAGGTCCGTTCGGCGAGAATTGCCAAAGGGATTCTTCGCCGCCGCCGGGCATCCCGGATGTCCCGCCCAAGCTTGCGCAGTGCGCGAGTGACCGGAATCGGCTGGCTCAGGGAGTCTCGACTCATAACCTTTAATGTATAGCATACGATACGCTACGTTACTTAAGGCCATGCATAATAGACGTTATTGCAACGCTTACGGACTCCATTCGCTCGCAAGTGCCGATGATTGTGCGGTACTCCCTCCCGCCCTCTGCCAGATCAAAAGTCTTCGGGATCTCGACCGAGGAGACTGGAGCGGAAAAAGGTGATTTCGGCCGTTTTCTTGAGCCCCTACAGCGGACGAAGCGCGATGCCGGATGGGACTCAGACACAGTACAAATGCTTCGAAGTGACGCAGGCGGTGGCCGGGTTGGCGAGGACTGCGGTGGTAAGGGCTTGAAGCCGCGGAAGATCCGGGGCGGCTAGGATGGCCATGTTGTGGTCCTCCGCGCTCGAGCGGACGAGGTACAGCAGGCGTACCAGTTGGGCCCCTCGAAGGGGCAGTGGGAAGAGCGGCACCCGGAGCGCAGTTTGCGACCTGCTGACTCCGTCGATGACGGTTTCAGCGCTCGAAAACGTGATCTGAAGGCCCGGCGCGACATCCTAAAACGCTTGTTCGTACCCAAGGAAATCGCCGCTCGTCTGAATCGTGATCGTTGCGCCCTTAGGGGTTGGTTCCGAAGGCTGGAGTCGGTAGCCTCCGGAACGAAATAAAGGGGTGACCGCGCGGAGACGCTGGCCAGGTCGGAGGTCGAAGTACTCGTTCTAGGGCGTTGTTAAACCCGGCAGGCGATGGTGGGCGCATCTGGTCAACGAGAGGGCAAAAAGTAAGCGGCTTATGGGTTTAAAGAAGGCGGAAGTTGACCTCGATCGTGGCGAGGACAGCAACGGGCGTTCCGTTTTTCGTGCCGGGCTGGAAGCGCCACTGCGCGACGGCGGCAACGGCTTCCGCATCGAGACCGAGGCCGGGAGAACGGAGGACGTTCATGTTTTGCGGGTTGCCGCTGGCATCGACCTCGATTGAGAGAACGGCGGTTCCGGAGAGCTTGGCCGTGCGGGCTTCCTCGCTGTAGAGAGGCTCGACCTTGGCAAGCAACTTGGGCGCTAAGACGTCGCCGCCGATGCGGACTGCCGTCGAAGACGTCGACGGGGGAGAGCGGCGAGTGGATTGCCGAAGGGCCGCCACTTGCGCGTTATATCGGTTGACGTCCGGCGTGCGGTCGGGAAGCCGAGTGAGGAATCGGACGTAAAGATCGAGCGCCGTGATGAGGTCGTTCGTCGGGGCATTCGCTTGGGTGATGGCTTGCTGGAAGAGCGGTTCGGCGCCAACAAAGTCGCCCTTGAACTCGAGGGTGAGCCCTTGCCAGAGGCGGGCGCGGGTCGACATTTTGGGATCGGCGAGAGGGAGACGGTCGAAGAGGAGATAAGCCTCGTCGTAGCTTTTACGATGGAGGGCGTCGACACCGAGGGCAAGAAGGGCGGGGGCGGCGGCGGGCTCATGGCCGAGGAGCGGGAGAGCCTGGCGGTAGAGAAGGAGGGCCGAGGCGGAGCGGTGTTCGCGGTATTCCTGCGCTGCTTGGGCGAGCAGCGCGGGTACGGGACCCTGGGCGCGCAGGGCAGCCAAGGGCGTGAGCGCCGCGACGGTGGCGAGGAGGCCGAGGGTGACGGCGAGACGGTTGGGAGCGTTTCGGTTGGTGACGGGGCTGAGGATGGCCTGGAGACGCGATTCAAAGGGCCGTGTGCGAGCCATGCCGATGGCGAAGTTGGACGATTGGCTGGCGGCGGCAACCGCTAGCAGGTGGCCAGCGTAGAGCGAGGGCTGGACGCCTTCGTTGAGAACGAGATCGTCGGCGGCGGTTTCGCGTTCAGCGAGGAGGCGACGCCAGGCAAACCAGGCGAGCGGCTGCCACCAGAAGAGCGCGAGGGCGACGCGGGCGAGAAGTTGGAGAGCGAAATCGTGGCGGCGTATATGGGCGAGTTCGTGGAGGATGACTTGATTGCGGCGGTCGGCGGGCCAGGCATCGGCGTCGGCGGGGAGGAGAATAACGGGGCGGAGGAAGCCAAAGGTTAGGGGCATGGAGCCGGGGGCGGATTGGAGGATGAGGGGATTATGGGAAAGCACGGGGCAGGCGCGGCGGAGACGGGCGAGGGCGAAGAGGGCGTAAGCAAGATGGGCCAGCATCAGAGCCGTACCGAGGGCCCAGAGTTGGGCTAGAGCGGGTCGCCACGGGGCCGAATTGGCAGGTAGATACGCGCGAGCGGCGGTTGGGATGGTGGGCACCGCGGTGGCGGTGACCGTGGTGGAGAAGAGGAGCGCGGCGGGCGGCGTCGAGTCGACGGGGAGTTCGGGGACGATCAGCGCAAGGCCGGGGAGGAGGGGGAGCGCGAGGAGGGCGATCGTCCAGACGAGATGGCGGGCGGCGGCGGAATGACGGCGGAGGAGGGTGGAGAGCAGACCGGCGGAGGCGAGTACGACGGTGGATTTGAGAGCGAGGGAGATGGGGTCCATGTTAGCGTCCTTCTTTTTTGGCGTTTTGGATAAGGGCGGCCATGCGGTTAAGGTCGTCCTGGGTGAGTTCGGCAGCCGAGACGTCGAGGAGCGCCGCGACGACTTGGGAAGGGGAGTTCCGAAAGAATGTATCGAGGAGGTGACGGAGGGCGGAGTGTTTGGCTTGAGCGGGGGCAAGGCAGGGGAGGAAGACGTGTTTAAGGCCTTCGACCCGATGGGCGACGTGGCCCTTGAGTTCGAGCGTTTTGAGGAGCGCGCGAACAGCGGAGTAAGAGGGGGGATCAGGAAGGGCGGCGAGGACGTCGGCAGCGGAGGCGGAGCCGCGCTGATACAGGATGTCCATGATTTGGCGCTCGCGCCGGCTAAGGGTCTGCTGTTTTTCTAGCACGTGCTAGAAAAGTAGCATGTGCGGGAGAGGCAGTCAAGAGTTATTTTGTGCAGCGCGTGATGAAGGCCGGGGGGAGGTTGCGCCATTCCCAGGGGAGGCGTTCGACGCGGCTGAAGTATTCAGCCAGGAGTTTGAAGTAGCGTTGGCTGCCGGGCATGAGGAGGCCGATGTGGTAACCGAAGGTTGCCATTTGTCCACCGGGGCCGAGGACTTTTTGGACGCCGGTGAGGCCCTGCTGCTGGAGGTCAAAGTCGAATGACGGCCAGGGAAGGCCGCTGACGACGCAGTCCACGTTTTCAATGCCTTGCTCGGCGCAGATCTGTTGCAGGTTGGCGACGTTGCCTTCGATGATGTCGAATTTGGGGTAGCGGCGTTTCCAGGCGGCACACAAAGCCGGATTGCGTTCGACGGCGAGGAAGCGGGTACCTGGGCGGAGGCGTGGCAGGACGGCTTCCGTGAGAGCACCGGTGCCGGGGCCAAGTTCGACGACGACCTTGGCGCTCGCGAGGTCAAGCGAGTTGGCGAGATGGCGGGCGAGGAAGGGGGAACTGGGGCAGACGGTGGCGACGGCAAAGGGATCGCGGGCGAATTCGCGGAGGATAAGCTTGAAATCGCCGCCGGTTTTTGTTTGTCCGTTCTGCACCTCACTAGTTTGTACCAAGTCACAGGCCTTGTGTTGGCCTATTTGGTGAACAAGGAGTGTGTTTAGATTACAAGATGAATGCTGCTCCAATTGGACTTGGCTGCCTAGCCCTAATTTTGGTCGGTTGCGCAGAGAGGCGCGTCGTGCGGAATACGCCCTTGGATCGGCCACCGGTGGCCCCGGAAGGGGCGAAAAAGGCCAAGGCGATGCCGGCCGGGGATCAACCGGACAAGGCGGCGGAGTTCTATTTACTCAAGCGGACGGGGACCAGTGACGGGGACCTTCCAGTCGAGCGGTATGAAACGGCGCGGCAAAGGATGGAGCGGATGCCGGTGGTTTCGGTGGCGACCGGGCGGCAGGTGACGAGTAAGGCTGGCAAACAGGTGAATTTAGGGGCGTGGCAGGCTTTGGGGCCGGGGAACCAGGGGGGACGGACGAAAAGTTTGGTGATTCATCCGCAGGATGCCAAGACGATGTACGCGGCGGCGGTGACGGGGGGCGTGTGGAAGACGGTTGACGGGGGGCAGAGTTGGATGGCGATGTCGGATGTGTTTCCGACTTTGGGGTTGGGTGCGTTAGCGATGGACCCATCAAACCCGGAGGTGCTGTACGCGGGGACGGGGTTTTGGTTTAACACTTTGTCGGGAACGAGCGTGTTTGGGAGTGCACCGCGCGGGGCTGGGATTTTTCGTTCGCGAGATGGGGCGGAGACGTGGGAGCCGTTAGGCAACCCAGGGGGGAATCGGTTTCGGTATATCAACGACATTGTGGTGAGCCGAGGAGATTCGCGGCGGATTTACGCTTCGACGTGGACGGGAATTTTTCGGAGCACCGACGGGGGGCAGCGATGGACGCTGGTACTGAACCGGGGGACGGGATTGCTGAACGGTTGCCAGGATATGGTGATGCGGACGGACCAAGCGACGGACTATCTGTTTGCGGCGTGCGGGACGACCGTGGCGGGAGATGCGGGGATCTTCAGGAATACGGACGCGGGGGGCGAGGGGAAGTGGGAGAAGGTGTTTTCCGTGGAGGCGATGGGGAACACAACTCTGGCGCTGGCACCGTCGAACCAAAGCGTAGTCTACGCATTGATGGCGAGCAATGGGACTGATGATACGGTGTGGCGGAACTCGTTGCACGGGGTGTACCGGTCGACTACGAACGGGGACGTGGACACTTGGGAGGCGCGGGTGACCAACGAGGACGAGACACAGGTGAACACGGGGTTGCTATCTAGCAACGCGGGTTTTTATTCGAACCAGTGTTCGGCGAACGGAGAGCAGGCAGTATCGGGGCAGGGGTGGATTCACAACGCGATTGCGGTGGACCCGCAGGATCCGGAGCGTGTTTTTGTGGGTGGGATTGATATTTATCGGTCGGACGACGGCGGTAAGAATTGGGGGGTGGCTTCGTTCTGGCAGGCGGCGGAGACGCCGGGCGGGGCGCATGCGGACGTCTTGGCGCTGGTATTCCCGCCGGATTATGACGGGAGCGGGAAGCAGCAGATGTACGCGGCGACCGATGGCGGGATTTATTTGACGGAGAACGCGCGAGCGGCGGTGGCGACGGGGGAGCGGGCGGGATGTACGCCGTTCCAGAACAAAGTTGTTTGGAAGCCGCTGCACACGGGATACCAGAGCACGCAGTTTTATACGGGATCGGTGCTGCCGGGGGGCGGAGTTTTCTATGGTGGGAAGCAGGATAACGGGACGATGCGGGGGAGTTTAGCGGGGCAGAAGGAGTGGATTCGACTGCGAGGAGGAGACGGGGCGGCGGTGGCGACGGACCCGCGGGATCCGAATACGTTATTTGTGTCGACGCAGAATTTCTCGTTGACGCGGTCGCGAAACGGCGGGAAGACGCTGGCGACTACGATGAGAGGGATTACGGAGCCGAGCGCGAATTTCGCATTTATTGCTCCCTTGGCGATGGACTTGAAGAATCCGGACCGATTGTACGCGGGGGGGCGGACGCTGTGGCGGACGACGAACCAAGCGGACAACTGGGAGGCGATGTCGGCGCAGTTGCCGACGGCGCAGGGGAATGTTGCGGCGATTGCGGTGTCGCCGGCGGATGGGCGCGTGGTGATGGCGACGAGCCAGGGGTTTGTGCTGCGGACGGATAACGCGCTGGAGGCGACCGCGGAGACGGTTTGGGAGGCGACGCGGCCGCGGCCGGGATATGTGACGGGGTTGACGTTTGACCCGCGGGAACCGGAAGTGGTTTACGTCGTCTATAGCCAATTCAATACGGCGGCAGAGCAGAATCACGTCTATCGGTCAAAGGATGGAGGCCGGACTTGGGAGGGGATCGACGGGAAGGGCGATACGGGCATTCCGGATATTCCGGTGTTTTGCTTATTGATTGATCCGGAGGATTCGCTGCGGCTGTACGCCGGGACCGATTTGGGCGTTTTCGTGACGATGGACGGTGGGGCGAACTGGGAACGGGATTCGAATCCGTTTGCGGCGGTGCCGGTGGAGACGCTGGTACTGGATCGGGGGGCGGGGGTGAGCTACCTGTATGCGTTCACGTTTGGGCGTGGGGTTTGGAGGACACAATTGCCGAGTTCGGGGACGCCTTGCCGCTACGAAGTAGGAACCTTGGGGGCGATGCCGGCGTTTGGGGGGACGACGGAGGTACCCGTGACGACGGGCCAAGGATGCGTGTGGAGTGCAATTCCGCAGGCTGGGGCGGTGGATGTGATGTCGCCGGCGACCGGGACAGGGACTGGGATATTGCGGTTGGCGACGACGTTGAACACGTCGACGACCGCGCGGCGGGGGGGATTCTGGCTTCACGATAAGACGGTGGAATTGACGCAGGCGGGGGCGGTGCAGGTGCCTGTGGCGGCGGACTCGGCTGGAACGCCGGCGGTGATCGCGGCATTGCCTTACGTCGGCATTCGGGATACGCGGACCGCGACCGCGGAGGCCAACGATCCGCAGGCGTCTTGTGCGACGACGGAGCCGGCGAAGACGATTTGGTGGCGGGTTACGGCTCCCGAGACAGGGCAGATGGAGGTAGTGATGTTGGGGCAGCGTTACGACGTGGCGGGGAATTCGGGGTTGGTGGTGAGTGCGTATGCGGGGACGAGGGAGCTGGGATGTGTTGCGACGCCGCGGGGCACGGGGGCGTGGGTGTACCGTTCGTTCCGGTTTGCAGTGACGAAGGGGAGCCCGTACTCCATATTGGGGAGTGCTACAGGGGCGACCGCTTTGGACGGAGGGTATACGGTTTTGGGTGTTCGAATGATCCCTTGACAATTGGCGAATAAAAGGCGAAACTCGCCGGGTGAGTGGATTGATCGGCATTGCGCGAATGGCGGCGGCGAGTCCTTTGCTTGAGGCGAAGCGGCGGGTGGGTTATTTCGAGATTGCGGCGCGTAGTGTGATCAACCGTTGTTCGGGGAAGCGAAAAATATTTGATTGGACGGTGAACCCGTATCGGGGTTGCGAGTACGGCTGCCAGTATTGCTATGCGCGGTATACGCACGAGTTTATGGAGTTGCCGGTGGAGGAGTTTGAGACGCGGATCTTTGTGAAAGCGTGGGACGAGGGGATGTGGCGGCGGGATCTGCGGAAGGTGAAGCGGGGGGATACGGTAGCGTTTGGTACGGCGACGGATTGCTATCAACCGGCGGAGCGGCGATATGGACTGATGCGGAAGATGCTGGAGGCGATGCAGGGGGCGGCGGGGTTGCGGATCGGGATTACGACGAAATCGGACTTGGTGGGGCGGGATGCGGACTTATTGGTGAAGCTGGCGGAGCGGAATCGGGTGCGGGTGTTTGTGACGATTACGACGATGAATGCGGCGCTGGCGAGGCAGACGGAGGCGTATGCGCCGGGGCCGGAGTTGCGGATGGCGGCGGTGCGGGAGTTGGCGGATCGAGGGTTGGACGTGGGGGTATCGGCGTCACCGGTGTTGCCGCTATTGACGGATCGGGAGGAGTCGTTGGACTTGGTGGCGCGGACGGCGAAGGCGGCGGGGGCAAAGACGTTTCATGCTCATCCGCTGTTTCTGCGGGCATCGGCGGCGGCGGTGTTTTTGCCCTGGCTGGAACGGGAGTTTCCGCATTTGGCGGGTCGGTATCGGGAGCGGTATCGGGACGGGGCGCACTTGCAGGGTGCGTATCGGGAGATGCTGCGGGAGCGGGTGGAGCGGGTGCGGAGTCGGCACGGGTTGGACGCACGCCCAGACGCATTTTTGGGGGCGAGGCCGGTGCAGCTTTCGCTATTCACTTGACACGGCAAAGCGCTTGCTGGAAGCTGGAGACGTATGGCTCAGCCGGTAGACATGGGCGATCACGCGATCGCACAGATCCGATACATCCGTCAGACGATGGAGAGGACGGGCTCGTTCACGGCGGTGCCGGGATGGGGCGGCGTGGCGATTGGGGTAACGGCGATTGGCGCGGCGACGTTGGCGGCGCGGCAGGGGGACCTGCGGAACTGGATGCTGGTGTGGCTAACGGAGATGATGGTGGCGATGGCGATTGGCTGCCTGAGCGTTTGGCGAAAGACGCATCACGGGGACAAGAGTTTGTTCAGCGCGCCGGGACGGCGGTTTTTTCTGAGTTTTTCCCCGCCGGTGTTTGCGGGGGCAATTTTGAGTTTTATTTTGTATCGGCATCAGGATGGGGCGGTGATGCCGGGAATGTGGAT
>JANXMS010000179.1 GCA_025354525.1 Acidobacteriota bacterium | reverse complement strand
TTTTCGTGCGGTTTTTCGTAATTGATTAGCGGCCTCCGGTTCAATAGAATCAATCGTTTCCGTAGCGTCGCCCGACGCCTGTGGCATGATTGCGAGGGGCTCTCTGCGGCACAAACGCCCAAAATGCTAGGAAACTGGCCCAAATCGGGAGGCGAATGATCCCGAAACCCGCTAATCAAGTACGGTTTTTCTATCGAACTGCCCATTGATATTGGTAGCTGCTTTGTTAATACGGCGATGGTCGAAATCATTTATGAAACTTGTTTCCAGCGGTCAGAGCACTAGGGCTTCGAAATCCGCCCTAAAACCTTGTGCAGCCCACTTTAAAAGACGCCGGGCAAACGGATAAGTTGGTTTGAAATCGAGATCTCTTTCTTCTGGTTCTTCGCTGTTTGCCGTGGGTAGAATCGCCAGTCAAAGTTCGCCAGCGAGGGTCGAGTTAGCGTGCTTGGCCCCGAGGTCGGCCGTGGAAATGACGGGCCGTGGAAAGCGAGGAAAACCAAAGCCAGGTTTTCACTCGTGCCGAATATCCACGTTATGTAACGGCGGCTTTAGGAAGGTACTTACTCGAGCGCGACTGAATCTCGACCCAGCGCGGACCGAACGAAACATGCTTTCGCGCACTCTCCGCCTCCAGCCGTTTGTACTCGGCAATGATAGCATCGAGATCGTAATCGAATTGGGCCGCGTGTTCCTCGTCAATCCGCCGGACTTCCGCCATGTTCGGATCTTCCGCCGCTTCAGTCTCCCATCAATTGCTCTGGGGTGCAAAGGGCCGGCATGCGATAACCCAGTTATAAGCCGGCGGATTGAAGCCGCTCAAAGAGAACACGCCCCATATCGCCCGTATGGCCCCCGTCCTAGCCCTCGGCACGGTACCGCGGCTACTGCTAAAGGACGACACCCAGGTCTCTATGCCATTCGTCGGCGACATGGTGTTCACCATCACGAACCCGTAGAACAGGTGCGAGGGAGCCGGGATGATGAGTCAACAGACTCCATCGATATGCGCGGCATCTGGCTTTCGAAAAATGGCAGAAGCGCCCGGTACTCGATCCCTCGTGCCCCACGAGGGCGTTGGAACTGCGATACGCTAAAGTTAATATAGATCAGCTCATGCAACTCCAACTCACGAAACGAGAAGTGATCGAGGAGATGACTCGGCGGCTGGTGCAGTTTTATACTCCGGTTCGAATCTATCTTTTCGGTTCTGAAGCGCGTGGTGAAGCCGGGCCTGATAGCGATCTAGATTTCCTGGTCGTAGTGCCTGACGATACGCCGGACCAGACTTTGCGGAGTACCGAAATCTATTCCCATCTGTCGGGGCTCGGCATGTCCAAGGATGTAATTCCGTGGCCGCAAAGCGATTTCGAAACACGCGCGGCCTATGTCCGTACATCCCTTCCCGCGACGGTGCTCCGCGAGGGGCGGCTGCTCTATGAGTCCACGTGAAGCGCTCGTTTCGGAGACACGGCAGTGGCTTGAGCGAGCCCAGGCGGACTCGCATGCCTGCGCCGTCCTGATCGCGGCCGGTTTAACGGCCGAAGCTCTCTTTCATGCGCAACTGTGTGCCGAAAAAGCGATAAAGGCAGTTCTCACCTGGCATCAAATTCCGTACCGGAAGACCCACGACTTGGACGAATTGAGACAAGTTTGCCTGCCGCTTGCGGGTTCCGCCGCCATTCACCTGACTGGCATCGAGCGGCTTTCGCACTATGCTTTGCGATTCCGTTATCCCGGTGCCCCCCCACGCTCCCGAGCCGTTCGAGGCCGAAGCCGCTGGACATGTGGCCGGACAACTCCTGCAGGCTGTGGCCGACCTGCTCGAACTGAAATTCCCCGATTCCGATGTCTCCGCGAGCGAGGCGAAGAACGAGTAAAAGAAACGCCTCTTCGCTGTTTGGTGTGGGTAAGCACCAAACAGCCAAACGGCGGTATTCGGCTGTTGGAGGTGGCGGGTCGCAGCGTGCGGTACTCGTGTTTGGGTTTGAGCGGGGAAGCGACAGCATCGCCGTCGCAGCGGCGGTGGGCCCGCCATTTCCACGGTCGATTTCGGGGCGAAGTACGCTAGCTCGCCCGTCGCTGGCAAACTTTAACCGGCGCCTTTACCCACGTCAAACAGCGAGGAACCAAAGAAACCCGTCAGCCGTAACCGGGTGAAACCAAGTCCGCGCCCACAGCCGCCACGCTGCGGACTGCCGGGCCTTCGAAGCCCGGCACTCCGCCCTATGCACAATCCGCTGATTCAGTCCTACAGGCCCAGTCCCTTGCTCCGCCGATTCAATCAGCTAGAGCGATACCCGCCTTAATGTAGGCGTTCTGGAAACCCGAACTACCGGCCCCGTATGGGGCGGACTACAAACTACGTTTGTCCCAGCTCAGGGCCCCGTCAATGCATGCGCTTGTCGTCGATCTCGCCGAGGCTCTATCCCCCTTCCTCTCTCCCGACATTGCTCCGGCTCTCTTCAGACGTCGCGGGTTTGCCCTCTGTTAAGGCAAGACTTGCTATAGAAATCCATCTCTGCTAAGCAGACCTTCCCGTCAATCCGAAATAGGGAGCCGCTGCGAGCATGTGCCGATCATTGGTCCAAATCTCCTGCTCTCCCAACTCCTGCGCCGTCGCCAAATGCACCGCATCGGCTGTGCGCACAAACACTTCCCGAGGACAGGAAATCATCAGCATGCCCGTTCGCCGCAACAACGATTCGCTCACTGGAAGGAAAGCCCACAAGCTCGCCCTCGCGTGCGCTGCGAATCGAGCGGCCAACTCGCCCGCTTCCGGTGAGGACATCGCACCCTCGCGGACGCGCCGATGCAGCACCCCGTGAAACTCGGCCAATGCCCAAACCGAAGAGTAGATTTTCCCCGCGCCCCGCACTAACTCTCGAACCGCCGAGGAGTCCGACTCATTCAAATAAAACTTCGCAATGTAGCAAGTGTCTAAGTACAAGGCAATTACCGGTCACGATCCTCTGCAATCGTCTTCGTGCTGTCGCTCGTCAGTGGCATCCGGTCCCAGAGTTCCTTCATGGAAGCGAAGATCACTTCTTTCGCGTCCTTAGATATCCCGGAACTGCTCGAGATCGGACGCAACTCTGCCACGGGCTCGCCTCGGCGCTCGATCACGATCACGGACCCATCCGCCGCCTCACGCACCAATGCTGAAGTGTTGATGTGAAGTTCACGAACCGATGCCTTCCTCATGTTCCTCATCGTAGCTCATTGACCAACCACCAGTACCATTGTCCGCCCCCGGCATCTCTGATATCCTCCCCCCATGGCGCCCCCACTCTCCCGCCGACAACTCCTCGAGCGCTCAACTCTCGGCTTCGGTTCGCTCGCCCTCTCCAGCCTCCTCCACGGCCAACACCTCCCCGGCAAAGCCAAAGCCGTCATCCAACTCGTCCAAAACGGAGGCCCCAGCCAAATGGACCTCTTCGACCCCAAACCAGCCCTCCTTAAACACGCCGGCCAACCCCTCCCCGGCGGTGTCGAAATCCACCAGCCCAACAACGTCAACACCCTCCTCCCCTCCCCCTTCACCTTCAAAAAATACGGGCAATCCGGCATGGACATCTCCGAGATGCTCCCCCACACCGCCCGCATCGTCGACGACCTCACCTTCATCCGCAGCATGCACACCGAGCACAACAACCACCTCGAAGCGCTCAACATGCTCCTCACCTGCAAAATCTTCCCCGGCCGCCCCGTCATGGGCGCCTGGATCAGCTACGCCCTCGGCTCCGAAAACCAAAGCCTCCCCTCCTACATCGTCCTCCGCGATCCCACCGGCTACACCATCGGCGGCAAACAACTCTGGGCCAACGGCTACCTCCCCGCCACCTACGCCGGCGTCGAGTTCGCCATGAAAGGCGCCCCCGTCCATCACCTCAATCCCCCAGCCAGCCAGCCCGCTCACCACCAACGCGAAACCCTTAATCTCCTCGCCAAAATCAACGCATCTCACGCACTCCAGCACCCCGGCGAACAGGAACTCGAAGCCCGCATCAAAAACTTCGAACTCGCCGCCCGCATGCAACTCGCCGCCGGCGACGTCCTCGACATCTCCAAAGAAACCGACGCCACCAAAAAACTCTACGGCATCGACGACCCCACCGCCGGCCCCTACGCCCTCCGTTGCCTCATGGCCCGCCGCCTCGTCGAAAAAGGCGTCCGCTTCGTCCAGGTCACCACCAGCCCCGGCCAGCCCTGGGACCATCACAACAACATTAAGAAGGATATGCACAAGATCGCCACCGAGGTCGATCAAGGCTCCGCCGCCCTCATCACCGACCTCAAAAGCCGCGGCCTTCTCGACTCCACCATCGTCATGTGGGCCGGCGAATTCGGCCGCCTCCCCACCACCCAAAACGGCGATGGCCGCGACCACAACCGCAACGCCTTCACCCTCTGGTTCGCCGGCGGCGGCTTCAAAAAAGGCCTCATCTACGGCGAAACTGACGACTTCGGCTATAAAGCCGTCGTCAACCGCGTTCCCGTCCCCGACATGATCGCGACCGTCCTCCGCCAACTTGGCCTCGACCACACGAAGATCGAATACCCCAACAGCGGCCGCATGGAAACCCCCTCCGATGTCACCGTCACCGGTGCCAAACCCGTCCTCGGCCTCCTCGCATGAAGTGCCTCTTATTTCTCCTGCCTCTCGCCCTCAGCGCCGCCCCGCGCTATGAAAAAGACGTCCTCCCCATCCTCACCAAATACTGTTTCACCTGCCACGGCCAAAGCTCCCCCAAACTCGGACTAGACCTCCGTACCGCCGCCGGTGCCCTCCGCGGCAGCCACAACGGCCCCGTAATAACGAAGGGCAAGCCCGACGAAAGCCTGCTCTGGATCAAGGTCTCCACCCGCCAAATGCCCCCCGCCGTCTACGGCCAAAAAGTGCCCGATTCCGACCTCGCCATCATCAAGCAATGGATCGAAGCCGACGCCCCCTCGGACGCCCCCGTCAAAGCCGCTTCGCAGATTCCAGCGGTCATCCAAGCCCGTTGCACCAGTTGCCACGGCGACAAATCCGCTGCCGCCGGCCTCCGACTCCACACCGTCGCCGACGTCCTCAAAGGCAGCGCCAACGGCCCCGTCATTGTCGAAGGCTTCTCCGATCGCAGCCTCCTCGTCCGCCGAATCAGCAACCACAACATGCCGCCCAAGGGTGCCGGCCCGCCCCTCACCGAACCCGAACTCGACGCCATCCGCGAATGGATCGACCGCGGCGACTTCTCGGAACTCATCACCTTCAACCCCGCCGACCGCCCCTTCAGCCCCCTCGAAGCCCGCGCCCCCACCGCCGAGCAAAAGCAGTTCTGGGCCTTCCAGAAACCGCTCGCCCCACCCCAGCCCAAAGTGAAATCCGTCGCCCGCGTCCGCACCCCCATCGACGCCCTCCTCCTCGCCAAACTCGAAGCCAACGGCCTGTCCTTCAACCCCGACGCCCCACCCGAAAAACTCCTCCGCCGCGCCTTCCTCGATCTCACCGGCCTCCCCCCCTCCCCCTCCCAAATCGAAGACTTCCGCCAACACAACAACTACGAACGGCTCCTCGACCAACTCCTCGCGTCGCCCCAATACGGCGAACGCTGGGGCCGCCAATGGCTCGACGCCGCCGGTTACGTCGATACCACCGGCAAGGACTTCGACCCCAAAAAAGCCGAGTACGCCGACGGCCTGTGGCGCTACCGCGATTACGTCATCAAAGCCACCAACACCGACAAACCCTGGAACCGCTTCCTCACCGAACAACTCGCCGGCGACGAACTCACCGACTGGCGCAACGCCAAAACCCGCACCCCCGTAATCAACGAACTCCTCACCGCCACCGGCTACCTCCGCACCATTCTCGACATCACGGAAGAAGACATCTCCAATCTCCCCGTCGAACGCTACGAAGCCCTCTTCAAGTTAGTCGAAAAAGTATCCTCCAGCACCCTCGGGCTCACCGTCAGCTGCGCCCGCTGCCACTCCCACAAGTTCGATCCCATCTCGCAAAAGGATTACTACCGCTTCCTCGCCCTCTTCACGACCGCCTACAACCCCACCGACTGGATCCAGCCCCAGAACCATCATCTCTATCTCCTCCCCACCGCCGACCACGAAGCCATCGAAGCCCGCCTCCTCTCTGAACAGCTCAAAACCCTCCCCGACCAACTTCGCGACGACGTCAAAGCCGCCCTCGCCGCCCCCGCCGACAAGCGAACCGAAATCCAAAAATACCTTTTTAAGAAGCTCCACGACCCCTTCGAAAAGGAGTACGCCAAAGACCCCGAGTTCCCCCAACTCGGCAAAATCCAAGCCCTCTGGGACGTCGGCACCCCGCCCAAAATACGGCTCCTCCAACGCGGCAGCGCCGACGCCCCCGGCCCCACCATCACCCCCGGCTTCTTCGAAGTGCTCACCCCGCCCGACCGCCGCGACGCCCTCCGCCCCGCCGCCACCCAAGGCAAAACCTCCGGCACCCGCCTCGCCTTCGCCGAGTGGCTAACCAGCCCTGAAAATCCATTAACCGCCCGAGTCATCGTCAACCGCATCTGGCAGGGCCACTTCGGCACCGGCATCGTCGCCACGCCCGACAATTTTGGCACGACCGGCACCCCGCCCTCGAACCAACCCCTCCTCGACCACCTCGCCGTCCATTTCATGCGGAACGGTTGGAGCGCCAAGCTCCTCCATAAGCAAATCATGCTCTCCACCGCCTACCGCCAGTCCAGCCTGCAAAACGAAGCCGCCCGCACAATCGACCCCGACAACAAACTCCTCTGGCGCATGAACCTTCGCCGTCTCGACGCCGAATCCTTGCGCGACTCCGTCATCGCCGCCTCTGGCAAGCTCGACCCCACCGCCGGAGGCCCGCCCATCCAACTCGAAATGCGCCCCGACGGCCTCCAAGTCGTCTCCTCCAAAGAGCCCGAATCGGCGAAGTGGCGCCGCAGCATCTACCTCACCCATCGCCGCACCTACCCTATGAGTTTCCTCGGCGTCTTCGACTATCCCATCATCGATACCAACTGCTCCCGCCGCGTCCCCTCCTCGACGCCCCTCCAATCCCTCACCATGCTGAACGACGACTTCATCTTCCAAGCCGCCGATGCCCTGGCCCAGCGAGCCGACAGTAACATCGAAGCGGCATACTTACTAACTCTATCCCGCCCGCCCACAGCCGCCGAACAACAACTCGCCGCCACTTTTCTCGAAACGATGCCCTTCAAATCCTTCGCCCAAATCCTCCTCAGTTCGAACGAATTTCTCTACGTGGACTAAATGCGCCTCCTCCTCCCTCCCCTGTTCGCGGCCGCCCTCTTCAGCGCCGACTGGCCCCAACTCCGCGGCCCCGGCGGCTCCGGCCTGTGCCCCTCCTGCGGCCCACTCCCCACCGAGTTCGGAGCCGAAAAGAACGTCCTTTGGAAAACCGATCTCCCCGAAGGAAAGTCCTCCCCCGTCCTCGCCGGAGACCGCATCTTCCTCACCGCCGCTGAAGGCGATGACCTCATCACCCTCTGCCTGAACCGTACCTCCGGCAAGATCCAGTGGCGTCGTTCCGTCCGCGCCGCCAAGCGCGAATTCCAACACACCCTCAACCACCGCGCCGCCCCCACCCCCGTCACCGACGGCCAATCACTCTTCGTCTTCTTCGCCGACTTCGGCCTCGTTTCCTATGATTTCGATGGAAAACAGCGCTGGCAACTCCCCCTCGGCCCCTTCAACAGTCTCCACGGAGTCGCCGCATCCCCCATCTACGCCGACGGTAAAATCATCCTCGTCTGCGATCAAGACACCGACGGCTACATCGTCGCCGTCGACGCCACAACCGGCAAGATCGCCTGGAAAACGCCTCGCGACGTCAGCAACGGCTACGCCACCCCGGTCCTCTACCGCCCCGCCCACGGCCCCGCTCAAATCATCGCCCCCGGCTCCTACCAACTCACCGGCTATTCCGTCGCCGACGGCAAGCCGGTCTGGTTCGTCCGCGGTCTCACCTGCCAACCCAAATCCGCCCCCACCATCGCCGGCGATGTCGTCTATTTCAACGGCTGGACCCCCGGCAACGACACCGGCCAACAAGTAGAACTACCCGCCTTCGCCGAAGTCGTCGCCCAGGCCGACGCCAATCACGACGGCAAGCTTTCGCAGGCCGAACTCCCCCAGCCATGGCGCCCCACCGGAACCTGGAAGGCCGTCGACCTCGACCGCGACGGCTTTCTGAACGAGCGGGAATGGTCCTTCTTCCGCTCCCGCCGCGCCTCGCGCAATAGTGTCCTGGCGGTCAAGCTAGGAGGCATTGGCGACGTAACCGCCACCCACGTCCTCTGGACGTTTGAAAAGTCGCTCCCCGACGTCCCGGCCCCCCTCGTCTACAACAACGTCGTCTTCCTCATCCGCAGCGGAGGCATCGCGACAACCCTGAACGCGCAAACCGGCAAGGTCCTGAAGCAGGCCCGTTTGACCGGTGCCCTCGAAGACTTCTACTCCTCGCCCATCGGCGTTGACGGTAAGGTTTACATCGCCAGCGAGCACGGCAAGGTCGTCGTCCTCAGCGCCGCCGGCGACTGGCAAATTCTAGCCATCAACGATTTCGACGCCGATATCTACGCCACCCCCGCCATCACCGAAGGCAAAATGTACACCCGAACCCGCAACGCTCTTTACGCCATCGGCTCGTCAAAATAACGCAAATCCACAGAACGAAAGCTAACTTCCCGGCAGGGCCGCCGTCGATTCCTCCCCATCGTTCCCGATTTCATCGTCTAAGTTCTCTCTCCGACCGACCGCCGCTCCTTAGCCGAAGCAAAGATGCTCGACTGGATAGCCAACGGCGTAGCCCTTGCTTGGCTAATTAACGGCGACGCCCGCACCGTCACGATCTACCGCCCCGACTTACCTCCAGAAACTCGTTCCATCCTCCGAGAAATAGCGGTCGAGGGGCCCTTCTCCGGATTTACGTTCAACCTAACAGACATCTGAGCTGGCCTCTAACTTACCCCCCGGACGTCCCCGCGAAGTCCCCTCCGGTTTGCGCTTCCAGCATCCCGAGCATGCCGCGGCGGCGGCATTGCGGCCACCTTCACCGCCAAAACCGAGAACGTTTCCCGCGTTAGATAAACGTCGTTGCCCGAAACCGTCGACTGACCCCGAACGCTCCAAAGAGCAAGAACCTCCGGTCTGCAAAGGCCCAAGTGGAAACATGCGCAGTTGTAAACATTGACTTCGGACCAATCACTAATTACCTCGCACAAATCCTTTTATTTCCCGGCAAAGCTTTAGGGACGGAAACGAGTTCCCGATCCTCACTCTCCTTACCGTACCCGCGAGTTCGTGCGTGTACGAAAAAAACCCGGTAACAGTTCCTTTTCCGATGGATCACCCTAAAAGACAGCGCAAATCAGGGCTTCACCTTAGGACGCGTTGTCTATATTCATTCGGTTAAGGAGAAGTCTATGATCAGGTTTCTGCTCGGCGCCGCGGCATTTGCGATGTTTTCGCTTGCCTCCGCAGCGTCGATTTGCACCCCGGGTCCGCTCTCAGGCTATATCGGCCTTGGGGCCGCGGGATGCATGCTCGGGACCAGTACGGTCTCGTCATTTGTCATCTATCCGGCGATTACCGGTGCTACTGCCATTCCTCCGGCAAGCATTTCGGTATTGCCAACAAATTCTAACTCCAACCCCGCACTGGCCTTCACTTCTACGGCCAGCGCGGGCGCAAACCAACTCTTCCAACTCCTGCTCGGATACACAATATCCGGCAGCTTATTCACTGGTGACACCGTCACGCTGTCCGGCAGCGCCATCAGCGGTAGCGGAGTAGGAACAGCTATTCAGAACTATTGCCTCGGCGGCACGTTCGTTCCCAATCCTCCGAACTTTCCGGGCCCGTGCTCGGGATCCAGTTCCGGTACCTTATCGGTATTGAATTCGGGTTCCGATTCCGTAGCCTTCGCTCCGGCAACTTCCATCGCCGTACTTAACGATCTTACTTTGGATGGAGGGGCTACTGGCTCCATTACTGGCGCGACCGTCACAAATCAATTTAATGCCGTCCCCGAACCGGCGTCATTCCTCTTACTAACCTCCGGTCTCGGCATCGGACTACTCGTTCGCCGATATCTTAAAAAAGGAGTAATAAACTTATGAATCGATTTCGTCCCCTGATCGCCTCCGCTCTCGCGGTGGCTATGATCTCTCCCGGAGGATTTGCAGCCAGCCATCGCGAAGCTCCCATCACCTCCCTCGATCACAAAGCCGATATCACTGATGTTTTTGCTTTCGTCAGTTACGACGACGCCAACAAAGTGACCCTTATATTGGATGTTGATCCCCTCCTGGAACCGTCGAATGGTCCCAATTATTTTCCATTTGATCCAGACATCCTCTACGCAATCCGCATCGACAACAATAACGATGCTATTGAAGACGTTGTCTTCGAGGTCCGCTTCCAAACCGAAATTCGCGCGCCAAATCTATTCACCGGCTTCGTCGGCGCCGGTACAGGCATCAATGCTCCCGCGAATTCCCCTACCGGCGTCGCTCCTGGCACACAGATTGTTCCCCCGGCGATCACCGCTCTCGACGGACCTGGCTCGCAAGGCTTTAGCTTACGCCAGACCTACACCGTTACGATGGTCAGAGGAAATACTCGCACTCCGCTGACGAATTCCAACGGTGGGCCCTTTTACGCTGTCCCGAGTAATGTCGGCCCACGGACGATGCCCAATTACAACGCACTCGCGGCCCAGGGGTCTATACCACCAACAATGGTCTTCGCACGTTTGCGGGCACCGTCGACGATCCTTTTTATATCGATGTCGGAGCCGCCTTCGATTCCCTGAACTTCCGCGCAGCGGCCGGCGGTGGTGTACTTACTCCCGCTCAAGACGCCGCTGACGGAACTAACGTATCTCCGGATGCGCTATCGGGGTTTAATGTAAACACGATCGCCATCGAAGTGCCTATTTCCATGCTCACCCGCACTGGAACGAAGGTTGCCTCCACTGACCCCGCTGCCACCATCGGCGTCTTCGGTACCACCTCCCGTCAGCGCGTACTGGTGCGCCGCGCTCCGTTGGGCTCGGTCCCGTCGGGCTCGTTCTCCCAGGTACAACGGATGGGCAATCCGCTCAACAATGAGCTCCTCATCGGGACTGGATTCAAAGATACCTGGAGCTTAAGCCAACCGGCAAATGACTCCCAGTTCGCCAGTTTCGCCCTTGACCCGTTGCTCGCACGCGTGTTCAATGCGGTTTATGGCGTCTCGGTTCCAAATCCGCCGCGGACTGATCTGCTGCCGCTGCTCCAGTACATGGCCCCCATCGCCGCTCCTTCCACCGCGCCGGGTCCTGTCGCCGATCTGCTTCGCCTTAACACAGGCGTGGCTCCAACCTCAGCCGCCAACCGCAAACGCCTTGGCCTTCTCGCCATGGACGGAGCCGGCTACCCCAATGGCCGCCGCGTCTCCGACGATGTCACCGACATCTCGGCGCGCGCTGTGGCCGGCGTCCTCAATCCGGCATTCAACGTCTCGCCCAATAAGTTTATTGGCGACGGCGTGAATACCAATGATCGTCCCTATCAAGAGACCTTCCCCTATGTCGCTTTCGCAAACAGCGGTCGCGATCGGCGTCACGTAGATCCGGGCGAACCGGGCTGTACGGGAACGTGTCCCACTAACTAGCAACCAATCAAGAAGGGGCCGTCCGAGGCCCCTTCTTCTTAGGACTCTTTTATGAAACCTTGCCTTATTCTAATTCCCTTCGTGGCGATGAACCTTTTCGGCGAATCACCACAATCACCCGCCGAGAAACAGATCGACTTGGCCCAGCTAGAAATTCAAAAGGCTCCCACACGCCCGTCCGGCTACAATCGCCTCGCCTTGGCCTACGCCCGACGCGCCCGAGAAACTTCCGACACTGGGTTTTACACGAAGGGCGAAGCGGCGCTTCAGCAGTCATTCAAACTTGAGCCGGATAACCTCGAAGGCCGAAAGAACCAAGCCTGGATTGCGCTTGGTAAGCATGAGTTCAAAAAAGCATTAGCGATAGCAAAGGTGCTCAATTCGAAGGCACCGGATGACTCGTCCATTTACGGCATCCTCGCCGACGCCAATGTCGAGCTTGGCAATTACGCCGACGCCGAAAAAGCCGTCCAAACCATGCTCAACCTGCGACCGCCCACCGTCCCCAGTCTTACTCGTGCTTCGTACTTGCGCGAACTGTTCGGCGATCTGGAAGGAGCTATCGAATTAATGACCAAAGCCTTTGACATGGCTGGTTACGACGAACGCGAGGATCGCGCATGGATGTTGACGCAGGTCGCCCAACTGGAACGGAAACGAGGCCGCAACGCCGAGGCGCAACGTCTAGCTACCGAGGCACTTAAACTCTTTCCTGACTACCACTATGCCCTCGGCGCGCTCGCCAGAATCAACATCGAATTACGAAAATTCCCCGAAGCCGTCGAACTGGAACAGAAGCGGCACGCCTCCGCACCTCATCCTGAAAACCTGTATGCACTCGCGGTTGCGCAACACAAAGCGGGATTGTTAAAGCAAGCGCATACCTCGTTCCAGGAGTTTGAGAAAAAGTCTCTTCAGGAAATGGAGTCTGCCGACAACAGCAATCACGAGTTAATCTTTTTTTACGCCGACTTCGGAAACAGACCGGTCGAAGCCCTTAAAGTCGCCAAACTGGAAGCTTCCCGCAGGCAGGACGTCCACACGCTGGATGCTTATGCCTGGGCGCTTTTTGCAAACCGTCAGTATGACGAAGCCACTCGCACAATGGAAAAGGCGCTAGCGGTGGGCGTGAAAGATCCTGACATCCTCGAACACGCCCGAAAAATCGCCCAGAAGTCCGCCGCGCCCTCCAACCCATGACTTACCCCTCCGCGTAAGCCTCAATCGGCAAGCACGAACAAACTAAGTTCCGGTCACCGTAAACGTTATCAATCCGTCCCACCGTCGACCAGTACTTATCCATCCGCGAAGTCCCCGCCGGAAAACATCCTTCCGCCCTTGGATACTTCCGCTTCCAGTCGTCTTCCACAATGTCATGCACCGTATGCGGAGCATGACGCAGCGGTGAATCCGTAATCGCAAACCGCCCGTCCTGCACCTCTTGTATCTCCCGCCGAATCGCAATCATCGCATCGCAAAACCGATCTAACTCTGCCAGTGACTCACTCTCGGTAGGTTCAATCATCAACGTCCCCGCCACCGGAAAGCTCATCGTCGGCGCATGGAATCCGTAATCCACTAACCGCTTCGCAATATCATCCACCGTAACTCCACAGGCCTCTTTTAAGGGCCGCGGATCGATGATACACTCATGAGCCACCCGCCCGTTCGTGTTCTTATACAACACCGGAAAGTGAGGGCTCAGCCGCTTCGCGATATAGTTCGCCGAAAGAATCGCCACTTCCGTCGCCTTCTGCAAACCCGCCCCGCCCATCATCAAAATATACACATACGAAATCGGCAAAATCGAAGCCGACCCGTACGGCGCCGCCGAAACCGGCCCCACTGCCGCCGTCCCCCCGTCCACAACCGGATGCCCCGGCAAAAACGGCGCCAAGTGCGCCTTCACACCAATCGGCCCCATGCCCGGTCCGCCCCCGCCATGCGGAATGCAAAACGTCTTGTGTAGATTCAAGTGCGAAACGTCCGCCCCATAATCTCCTGGCCGCGACAGCCCCACCTGCGCATTCATGTTCGCCCCATCCAAGTAAACCTGCCCCCCGTTCCGATGCACAATCGCGCAAATCTCCCGAATCGCCTCTTCGAACACCCCATGCGTCGACGGATACGTCACCATCACCGCCGCCAAATTCGCGGCATACTTCTCCGCCTTCGCCGTCAAGTCCGCTATGTCCACGTTCCCATCCGTATCGCAGCCCACCACCACCACTTCCATCCCCACCATATTCGCCGACGCCGGATTCGTCCCATGCGCCGACGAAGGAATCAAGCAAATATTCCGATGCTTGTCCCCCCGGCTCAAGTGGTACCCGCGAATTGCCAGCAACCCGGCATACTCGCCCTGCGCCCCCGAATTCGGCTGCAACGAAACCGCGTCATACCCCGTTATCGTGCACAAATCCCGCTTCAAATCGTCGAACATCACGTGGTAACCAGCCGCCTGCTCCACCGGCGCAAACGGATGAATCCCCCCAAACTCCGGCCAAGTCACCGGCGTCATCTCCGCTGTCGCATTCAGCTTCATCGTGCACGATCCCAACGGAATCATCGCCCGGTCCAACGCCAAATCCCGGTCCGCCAACTTCCGCATATACCGCAGCAACTCGGTTTCGCTCCGATACTTGTGGAACACCGGATGCGTCATAAACGCGCTCTCCCGCGGAAGAGCAATCTCAGTCTCCACCGTCTCCCCCAGCGCCCCGCCAAACACGGCCATAATCGCCGCCAACGTCTCCACCGTGGTCGTCTCATCCACGGTTATGCCCAACGCATCCGTCCCCACCACGCGGAAGTTCATCCTCGCCGCCGCGCCCCGAGCGACGATAGCTCCCTGCTCCTCGCCCACCGTCACCGTCAGCGTATCGAAGAACGTCCGGTTCCGCACCACAAACCCCGCCGCCCGCAAACTAGCCGCCAACCGCGCCGCCCTCGCAAACACCGTCTTCGCAATATGCGTCAACCCCTCCGGCCCATGGTAAACCGCGTACATCGAGGCCATCACCGACAGCAGCACCTGCGCCGTGCAGATGTTCGAAGTCGCCTTCTCCCGCCGAATATGCTGCTCCCGCGTCTGCAGCGCCAACCGCAGCGCCGGGTTCCCCCGCGAGTCAATCGAAACGCCCACCAACCGCCCCGGAATGTTCCGCTTGTAAGCGTCCTTCACCGCCATGTAAGCCGCGTGCGGCCCACCGTATCCCATCGGCACGCCGAACCGCTGCGTCGACCCAATCGCGATATCCGCCCCCATCTCCCCGGGAGGCACGAGCACCGCCAAAGCCAGCGGATCCGCCGCAAAAATCGCAATGCCCTTCTGCGCATGAACCGCCTCCACCGCCCCCCGCAAATCCCGAATCTCCCCATGCGACCCCGGGTATTGGAAGATCGCCCCAAACACATCCGCCCCCGCCAACGCCGTCAACGGATCACCCACCACCAGTTCCCAACCCAACGGCTCGCTCCGCGTCTTCAGCAATGCGAGCGTCTGCGGATGCACCTCCGCGTCCACAAAAAACCGCGTCGACCCAGACCCCGCCACCCGCTTCGCCAGCGCCATCGCCTCCGCCGCCGCCGTCGCCTCGTCCAGCAGAGAAGCGTTCGCCACGTCCAACCCCGTCAGGTCGCAAACCATCGTCTGATAGTTCAACAGCGCTTCCAAACGGCCCTGGCTGATCTCCGGCTGGTAAGGCGTATAGGCCGTATACCACGCCGGATTCTCCAAAATGTTCCGCTGAATCACCCCCGGTAGAATCGTCCCGTGGTAACCCATCCCGATCAACGAAGTGAACACCTGGTTCTGGTTCGCCAACTCCCGCATCCGCCCCAGCGCGGCCGTCTCGCTCAACGCCGGCCCAAAGTCCAAAACCTGTGCCTGCCGAATCGATCCCGGCACCGTCTGTGCAATCAGGTCTTCGAGCGAGTCGGCATTCACCGCCTCCAGCATCTTCCCGATCTCTTCCGGTCCCGGCCCAATGTGCCGCCGCGCAAAATCCGTCGCCGCCGCTGCGGTCGTGCTCTTCGTCTTCGTCTGCAACATGTTTTCCATAAGATTACCCTTTCAACATTCCGGAACATTCACGGCCAGCCCGCCGCGCGAGGTCTCTTTATACTTCGAACCCATATCCGCGCCCGTCTGGCGCATCGTTTCAATCACCTGATCCAAACTCACCCGGTGCGTCCCATCCCCCAGCAGAGCCAGCGACGAAGCCTGCATCGCCTTCACCGCCCCAAACGCATTCCGCTCAATGCAAGGAATCTGCACCAAGCCCCCTACCGGGTCGCAAGTCATCCCCAAGTGGTGCTCTATAGCAATTTCCGCCGCGTTCTCCACCTGTTCATTCGTTCCGCCCAACGCCGCCGTCAGCCCCGCCGCCGCCATCGCCGCCGCTGACCCTACCTCGCCCTGGCAACCCACGTCAGCCCCGGCAAACGAAGCATTGCGTTTGATAATCGCCCCCACCGCCGTAGCCGCCAGCAAGAACGTTTCAATCCCCCCATCCGTAGCCCCGCCGCAATGCTCTCGGTAATACCGCAGAACCGCCGGAACCACCCCCGCCGCACCGTTCGTCGGAGCCGTCACCACCCGCCCCCCCGCCGCGTTCTCTTCGTTCACGGCGATTGCATACACCGCCGCATAGTCATTCACCGAATGCCTCCCCGGCCGCAATCCCGCATAGAGGTCCTTAGCCCGCCGCTTCACCCGCAAGCTCCCCGGCAAAACCCCCTCTCGGCTTAATCCCCGCGCAATGCAATCAAACATCACCCCGCTAATCTTCGCCACCAGCGCCGCCACGTCTCCCCCCCGAGCCTCCTCATTCGCCCGAGCCACCTCCGCCACGGAACTCCCCGCCGCCATCTTCAGCAACTCCGCCCCCGACCCATACGGAAACGGCACCGCCCACTCTTCCACCACCTCCTCCTCCCCCGCCCGCACCACAAACCCGCCCCCCACCGAATACCAAACCTCACTCTCCAACCCGCAAGTAAACCGCATCGAGTTCGCCGGCCCCGGCATGGCCGTCAACTGGTCGAACACAATGTCCCGCGCCGGATCAAACGCCGTCCCATCCGGCAACCGCTTGCTCCCGCAAATCTCTCCCCAAACCTGTTCCGCTTGGTCCGGGTCCATCTCATCGGCCCGATACCCTGCCAACCCCAAAGTTACGGCTTTATCGGTCGAATGCCCCCGCCCCGTCCAAGCCAACGAACCATACAAGGTAACCTGGATCGTCCCCAAGTGCCGTCCCGCGAAATCTCCAGCGGCCTTCATCGGCCCCATCGTATGCGACGACGACGGCCCCAAGCCAATCTTGAACAGCTCAGCTAAACCCACAGGAATATGTGACAAAGGACGGACCTCCCTTGCCCCATCTGTCGGTTCGCCTGAGAACGTTATTCCGTCGGCGGGCCTCTAAAGCCACTTTCCAGATTGCGAACCCATCCGACGGTCCTTTTGCCTGAGAGTTTCCGGGGCGGTTGCTCCTTCGGCGTCGGGGCGATCCCCAATCTCTCCCGTCGTGGGCTTCAATCTCTAGACTACACCACTTCGAAGCTCTAACGGCGACGCGATGCCCGACCGCGCATTAAGGCCAGAATTCCGATTCCCGAAAGCACGATTCCAAACGTGGCCGGTTCTGGAACGCCACTGGCGATGGCGGTGGCATTGATCAGCATCGTGTGTAATCTCGTCGACGGGCCGGTCGCCGGAACCGTCGCCGAAGCAGGGTTGAATTCGCTCCCGCGAAAGTCGATCGCCAATGCAAAGGAGGTGGACCCTATGGCCATAGGTGCATTTTTAAGGTCACCACATTATGCTCAAGTTCCAACAGTGCAATTGTCCGCTCGATTGTTCGCCGCATATAAGGAGAGTCTGCGTACACCAAAGACTCTACAGACAAAGCGATGGCGGGACTCATGAAAAGTCAACGGGTCAGGGTTCAACAGGACTGTAAGCGAAAGACCAATCCCATGGTTTCCTAATCTGCCTGATTCTGCTCTGGTCTAGGGATGCCTACTCGCAAACCTCGCACCCGCCGAACCGCCGCCCAGATTCAGGCCCTCCTCGCCGACGACCACTCCAGCGGCTTAACCCGCGCCCCTTTCTGCACCGCCCGCCGCCTTCCCATCTCCACCCCCGACGCCAATCGCCGCCGAGCCACCCTCTCTCTCCCCGAAGTTAACCTTACCCCCGCTGCCCTTCGGAATCGGCAGTCGGCACCTAACCGCCTTCGCACAACTTCGGTGCCTGCAGCGTCAGCGTTCCCGACTGCTTGTCCAAGCGGCGTTCCCCGTTAACGTTCCGGTTTAGCTCCACTCGGTGTTCGTTTCCTGCAGTCCGGCCACGATCTTGTACGTTACCTCCGTCTTCATTATGAAGTCTGCCAGCAGTTCTGCCATCGAACGCAGATGGTCATCCGACTCTCCGGCTCTCGATACGATCTCATCTGCAAATTCGTTCCGTTCTATACTGGTCACGGCTGTGCCGTGAATTTGATCCGCACGATCAGTCTTTCTCACCTCCACGAAAACCAGCGCCGACCGGTTTGTCCAGACCGCAGTTTACTCCCTGACCTTTATGCTCTCCATGAAGTTTCTCGTGTTGCCCCTCTGCTCCCTCCTCACCACCTCCATTAGTTGCGGAACGCTTGAGCGTTCACTCTCGAGCAGGGACAGCCCGAATAACATTCGGCTTCCGGAGAAGCACTTTGTTGTTCTTCCCGGATACGCGAAAGTCGACGGACATTGGCGGCAAACTCGATGGGCAGGCAGCTTCAATCCGGCGATCATTAATGCCGTTCGCATTGAATGCAAACAGCGAGAGGCGGTTTGTATTGAGGTTGGTGCTCAACTCCTCACTAGCCTCGACAAGATTAAAGGCAGCTCGCAGATTTTCTTAGATGGCCCACTTGACTACGAGATTCTGTCTTGGAAGGACGGCATTATCGTCGCGCGAACCGAGGGCCCTGTGGCGGATTTTGATTTGCGCATTTCGATCCAAGACAAGATTGCGACGAAGAGCTTTCGAGAGACTAAAGCACGAGGCTCAGACAGTGCGGACCCCAATATCTGGCATGAGTTTGTACTCGAGTAGGTTAGATTTATCTAATGTGAGCAATTTCCGGAGATCTGGTGCCCCCCCAACTCGTCGGTTCCGTCCGCCCTATTTGACAACATCTAAGTGCCTAATTAAGACGATTGAGACGGCACCAGAAGCCTAACGATGCGTGGTAAGCCGCCTCACCCAGCCTTGCGAACGTTTTGAATTTCCGTTGGGCCTGCTGCCGCCGCACCAAGCCGCTGGGGTCAGCTCCGCGGCCTCGCTCACATTCCGGTCGCCGATCCCCGGCAATATGCTGAACAGATACTGTCGCACCGGAATCGCCATCTTCCGGCAACTCTCCACGACCGTAAGCGTTCGGCCAACCAAAGCCTTGCGAAGTTCCTTAAACTCGGCTACGCCTGTTGCCGCCGCCACCAAGCCGACGGGGTCAGTTCATTTACCTCGCTCACCTTCCGATCCCCCATCCCCGGCAACACGCTGAGCAAATATTGCCGCACCGGAATCCCCATTCTCCGGCAGCTCTCCACCACCGACAAAATCGCCGCCACCCTCGGTCCCGCGTCCACGCTCCCTACATGGATCCAGTTCTTTCTCCCCAACACTGCCGGTCGCATCGAATTCTCCGCTAAGTTATTCGATAACTCCAGCTCAGGATACTCCAAGAATTTCGTCAGACGCCCCCACTGACCCAACGCATAATGAATCCCCTCGGCCGACTTACTCTTCGGCAACACCCGATGGCGCTCCGCCTCCAAACGCTCCCGCAG
>JANXMS010000176.1 GCA_025354525.1 Acidobacteriota bacterium | reverse complement strand
GCAGTATAGGGAGTTAGAGCGATACCCGCCTTAATGGAGGTTTTCTGGAAACCCGAACTACCGGCCCCGTATTGGGCGGACTGCAAACTACGTTTGTCCCAGCTCAGGGCCCGTCAATGCATGCGCTTGTCGTCGATCTCGCCGAGGCTCCTATCCCTCTTCCTCTCTCCCGACATTGCTCCGGATCTCTTCAGACGTCGCGGCTTTGCCCTCTGTTAAGTCAAGACTTGCTATAGGAGCGGTCGTTTTCGAACGAGGACAACTAGGGGACGAATCGCTTAACCGCCTGAACGGGCTGACTTCCCGGCAGCGCCAAGATTGCCCTGGCTGATTCCACTGTTTTCGGGTAGTGAAGCGGGATCCCGGGCACCCCAAAACGGCACCCGGTGGGATGAAAAAGGTGCCGTCGGTGCCAAGCTGGAGGGGCCGCTCCAATAGCCACCTGTCGGAATTTCAAATCCCGAGGAGGCACCGAGTTAGAGTCACTCTTTTTCCAAGAAATCCTATTGCGCGTAGCTGATGACACCGTAAAGCAGATCTTCGTACCACCTAGCAGCTGCTCGATGTCCGCAAGGCGATATCGTCATTCTTCGGCGCTCAACCCGACCCTGTCCGCTACAGCGCATCCCCTCGCTCCCTCTCATAAATACGGTTCTTCGCTGTTTGACGTGGGTAGAAGCGCCAATTCAAGTTCGCCAGCGAGGGGCGACCAAGCGTACTTGGCCCTCGAGGTCGGCCGTAGAAATGGCGGGCCTTTGTGGGACTATGGGAAGGACTTGAGCTTGACGACGCCGTTGGATGCGGTGGGTGCGCTGGGTCCGGAAGCGATCGGGAGCTTGTTTGGAACGGGGATGGCGGCGAGCACGGTTTCGGCGACGACGGATGCGCTGCGGACGACGTTGGGCGGGGTGCCGGCGCTTGCGAGGGACGCGGCGGGGGATGGTGATTCAGGTGAGGTAGCGGACGGGGTGATCTTGCGGCGCGAGCGCTGGCGCGACCGCCTTTTGCGGATTGACGGCCTTTGCTTCCTTAGGGCTTGGGGTTCAGGACGCGCCAGAGGGTGCCGGCGAAGATTTTTTCTTGAGAGGTGGGGGAGACGCCGCAGGCTTGGAGGAGCTTGCGGTAGAGGTCGAGTTCGCGGTCGAATTCGTCGAGGTTGTCGCCGAAGACGTCGGAGCCGAAGACGAGTTTTTCGAAGGCGCTGATGTCGGTTTTTGGGGTGTGAGGGCTGACGACGTTGTCCCACCAGAAGATGGTTTTGAAGAAGGCCAGGTCGGCCTGCTTTTTGTATAGGGTGGAGCCGGAGACGTCGAAGAATAAGTTGGGATTCCAACGGCCGATTTCGGCGGCCCAAGCGTAGTCGGGGTTGCCGAGGTGGGCGCCTATGATCGTGAGTTTGGGGAAGCGCCGGGCGATGAGGTCGAGGGTGGAGACGCGCATACGGTCGGAGCTGACGTTCATGGGCTCGGCGAAGTTGCGTCGGTTGACGATGCCCGTGTGAAACATGATGATCATGCGGTATTTTTCGGCACGTTCGTAGATGGGCCAGTAGCGGCGGTCGTCGAAGCTGTACTGGGGGCCGGTGAGTTCGCCTAGGCCGCGGAAACCGGTGTTGTGGAAGTCGTCGACGAGTTGGAGGGCTTGGGGATCGTCGAGGGACATTTGGCCGAGACCGAAGAGCCGGTTGGGGTTGGCGGCCATGAATTTCCTGACGTCGGGGATGTCTTTGGGGGCGGCGATGAGGAGGGCCTGGCCGTCGGCGGCGATGAGCTTGGCGGTGAACTTCGGGAGGAAGTCCGGGTTGCCGTTGTAGTGGACGTGGGCGTCGATGAGTTTGGGCTGGCCGGGTTCGGCGGGGAAGGCGGCGAGGAGGGGGAAGAGAAGGATTGGGAGTAGGCGGGTCATTCGACTGTTACTATATCGCGTGGCTCTATGGGAGACTGAGGGGCATCATGAACACGGACCAGTATCTAGTTTCGGAGCGGTTTCCGCGGGCGGCTCAGTATCATCCGGAATGGATTCGGTCGAGCGTGAGTGGCGGGGCTCATTCGTTGTGGATGACGGAGTGGCTGACGGAGGCGATGGAGCTGCGGTCGGGGATGCGGGTGCTGGATTTGGGTTGCGGGCGGGCTGCTTCCTCAATCTTTCTACGACGGGAGTTTGGGGTGGAGGTGTGGGCGACGGATTTGTGGAATTCTGCTTCGGAGAACGCGGAGAGGGTGCGGGATGCGGGGATGGCGGATGGCGTTTTTCCGGTGCGGGCGGATGCGCGGGCGCTGCCGTTCGCGGCGGGCTTTTTTGATGCGATTGTTTCGATCAACTCGTATTTTTACTTTGGAACGGACGATTTGTATTTGAACTATCTGGCGCGGTTTGTGAAGGGGGGAGGGCAGGTGGGGATAGCGGGGGCGGTGCCGGAGCATTTGGTGGGATGGTGGACGAGAGATTTGTGGTGTTTGCATTCGGCGGGGTGGTGGCGGCGGCATTGGGAGCGGACGGGAATCGTGGAAGTTTGCGTGGCGGATGCGATGGCGGAGGGTTGGCGGCGGTGGCGGGATTGGCACTTGGCGATAGCGCCGGATAATGCGGCGGAGATCGGGGCTTTGGAGGCGGATCGGGGTGAGTATTTGGGCTATGTGCGGATGGTGGGGCGGAGGCGGGAGGGGGTGGAGCTGGAGGAGCCGATTGTGAGCTTGCCTTCGGAGTATACGAGGCGGCCGTTGTTGCGGGGGGAGTGAGAAGCAGAGGAAACTCGAATGTAATGGCCTGTGGGTGGAAAACGCTCCCTCTCGCTAGTTGAATCGTGAGGAGAAGATTATGGCACGTACCCCCATCCATCCGGGCAAGATCCTAGCAGACGAGCTGAAAGAGGCGGGCCTATCGGTGAAGCGGCTGGCGGATGTCCTTGCGGTGCCCCCCAGCAGGGTTCACCAGATCCTGGTCGGCAAGCGGAATGTCACCGCGGAGACTGGGTTGCGGTTGGGCGAATCTTTCGGATGTTGGCTGATTTCTGGTTGCATTTGCAGACCGCTTATGAACTTGACTTGGCGCGCGAATAGCCGGCGGAGAGGGTAGGACCATGCAAAAGCGGAGTGTGCAGATTTTTGGGGTGAAGGGTTCGTCGGCTACGCGGGCGGCGGAGCGGTTTTTCAAAGAACGGAACGTGGCGATTCACTTCGTGGATTTGAAGCAGAAGCCGATGGCGCCGGGGGAGATCAGACGGTTTATTGATCGGTTTACTCTACTGGGGATGTTGGATAGGGAGAGCAAGGCTTACGAGAAGGCGGGGTTGCAGTATTTGCGGCAGTCGGAGGGGGAGTTGCTCGGAAAGATTGAGCGGGAGCCTACATTGCTGCGGCTCCCGCTGGTTCG
>JANXMS010000160.1 GCA_025354525.1 Acidobacteriota bacterium | reverse complement strand
GCGTTGCCCTATCCTCCACTCAGGTGGAAAACAGTTTACCTAATCGTGACCAACTGTGTCATCCTGGTCTCGGTAATCAGCCCCTCGATACACTTAAGACTCACTTACTTTCGTGTCTAGCCAATGGGGTCCACCTCACCGAGAGGACTGAACACGCGCGGGAAGTGAAGCTGGAGATCACCAGTTTGCATGGCAAAGCAACGAAGGTAGCGAAGTTATTGCGCGGCTTTAGCGCGTATCTGCATAAGTTTCTGGCCGGTGCGACGCAGTTGGCCGAGAAAGAGGTCTGGCCTACGCTGTTGCGGCGAATCTTCTGATATTTCTGCGGAGGAAAACCCCAGACCGAGGGCGCCGCCAGCCGAATTCTGGCGGGTTAACCGCCGATTCTAGGATCATGAGTCCTGTCGCTAGCTTCGCCGGAATCGTTCCGCCGTCCGGGCGGGGATTTTCGAGGTATTCGGGTCTATCGCTCCGATCTCTTCCGGCCTCGTCGGGTCGGGTCGGCGGACCCAGCCGGAAGCCGCGGCGTTTGGCCCCAGTGCGGTCTCATCGCCTGATGGCGACGGTATTTGATCGCGACCAGGATTGGTGTCGAGACTGCTCCTCCGAGGAAGGTGCCCATCCACCCACGCTCGAGACCGCCCAGGTTGCAACCCGGTACCCCTCCGCTTTCAGTCGGGCCGGGGCTACCGGAGCCATTCCGTGGCCATGTTGTTGTCGGTGATGATGCGGGCGCTCGCAGTGCGGCGGAGAATGCTGGGGCCGTCTTCGAAAGCGAGGTATTCGGCTCCCGTGGAGTCGAATTGGCGGGCGGTGGCGATGACGGCTTCGAGACGGGCCCGGTGGACAGGGTCGGCGAGGTTCAGCATGGGGCGGCCGTCGAGTTCGTAGTGGGAGACAGTTTCTCGCCAACGGTTTTCGTCGAGTTGCAGAGGAAAATCGCTCACGGCAAGAAAGGGGCCGAAGCGGAGGACGTGGGGAAATAGCGTTGCCCCGGTGCGTTGCGCATCTTCCGACCAAGTGGTGTTGTAGTAGATGATCCCGCCGGGTTTCAACATGCCGCGGGCGAGAGTCAGCATCTCGACCGATAGAAGATTAGTCGCCTGCGCGCGCCAATGCTGAACGGTGTCCATGAGAATGGCGTCGAACTTTTGGTCTTCGTGTTGGCGCATCCAGCGACGACCGTCGTCGATGAAAACCTTAACCTTAGGGTTGCGAAGAACTGGGGCAACGTCGGGATAGCGGCGAATGACTTCAAGATAGCCGCCGTTGATCTCGACGACTACAGCACGCTGGACGGCCGGGTGGTTGGCGACGATCTGCGACCAGGCACCGCCGGCCATCCCGATGAGGAGGACTTCGCGGGGGGCGGGGTGGAGGTAGCTCAACGAGAGCGGACGGATGCAGTTGTCGTGCTTGAGGAGGTCGGTGGAAAGCACTCCGTCATGGGCGCCACCTCCGTAAATTTGGCCGGTGGAATCGACGGAGACGACGCCGCCGCGGGTCTCGACGAGGTCGGAAAACCGTTGGCCGATGTACTCATCCTTGTAGAGCAGGCGCTCATAAACAGAGCTGAAGGAGGGGAGAAGTGCGAGGACGGCGGCAGTCGCTAGCAGGGGGCCGCGAGAGGTGCGAAGCGAGAGCCAGGCAACGGCGAGACCGACCACCGAGAGCGCTAGGCATATGGCCCAAAGGGGGAGGAGATTGAGCAGGATGAAGCCGATGGCGTAGCTGCCGACGACGGAGCCAGCGATGTTGGCGAGATAGAGAAAACTGAGGCGGCGACCGGCGCGGTCGTCCGGGGGGACGGCGGCGTGGCAGACGAGCGGGAACACGGCACCGAGAAGGCCGGCGGCCACAGCGATCAGCGGGAGCGTGGCGGTGTAGTCGACGAACGCCACGAGGTAGGAGATGGCAGGAACAGTGGCGAAGCTGACGACGGTGGCGATGAGAATGAGGCGACCGATGGGCCAACGGAGGCGGGGAGAAAACCAGGAGCCGAGGGCGATGCCAGCGAGGAAGGCGCCGAGGACGAAGGAGAAGCAGCGAGGGCTGCCGCCGGAGGCGAACGAGTAGACGCGGTACCAGATGATCTCGAAGCCAAGCGAAACGAAGCCAACCACGCCGGCGAGGAGGAGGCCCGTGGGGAAGGCCATGGTGGCTTGGCCGCGAGTGGCGGGCGTTTCGGGACGGAGTGGGGCTGGGGTGGAGCGGAAGTGGACAACCAGCACCGTCACGCCAATCAGCGCATTAATGGCGGCGGCCAGTTCGACGGTACCCGACATGCCTAGTTCTCTCATCGTATAGAGCGCGGCGGTGAAGCAGGCGACGGCGGAGCCAAGGGTATTGACGAAATAGAGTAGGCCAACAGAGCGGCCGACGTGACCGGAGACGCGGACGAGATGGGTAACAAGAAGAGGGAGGGTAGCACCCATAAGGACGGTGGGGAGGACGACCGCGGCGAAGGAGAGAAGAAAGGTGGGAGCGCCGAGAGTGGAGAGCGATTGAAAGAGTTGCAGCGAGACCAGGCCGAAGGCGGCGATGGCAAGTTCCATAACGGCGAAGGCCAAGAGCAGCGGGAGGCCGGGGCGTTGGGATAGCCATCCGCCGAGCAAGCTGCCGAGGCCGAGGCCGAGCATAAAGGCGCTGACGACGACGGTAACCGATTCGACGTTCACGCCGAAAATCGTGAACAGGGCCCGCTGCCACACAATCTGATAAAGCAAGGCGGGGAAGCCGGAGAGGAAGAAGAGGGCTGACAGCCAGCGGGTAGAGGAGACCAAGTCCTTTCAGTATACGGGGACGGTTACGGTATTCTGAAATGAGTGCTGGTTACTATTGAACCCAAGGTTGAACGGCCCAAGTGGCTGCGCGCGCCCGCTCCGGTCGGGGATAACTACCGGGAGTTGAAGCAACTGGTAACGGACTTGCGGTTGCATACGGTGTGCGAGTCGGCGGCGTGCCCGAATATCGGAGACTGCTGGAATCGGCGAACGGCGACGTTCATGATTTTGGGGAATGTCTGTACGCGGCGATGCGGCTTCTGCGCGGTGCAGAAGGGCGCACCGCTCGAAGTGGACATGGACGAACCGCGGCGCGTGGCGGAGGCCGTTGCCTTGATGGGGTTGCGCTATGCGGTGGTGACAAGCGTGAACCGGGACGACCGGAAGGACGGCGGAGCGTTGCTGTTCGCAATGACGATTGAGGCGATTCGAGAACGGGTGCCAGGATGTCAGGTCGAGGTGCTGGTGCCGGATTTCCAGGGCAAGCACGAGGCGATGGAGATTGTGATGAACGCCGCGCCTGACGTGTTGAATCACAATACAGAGACTGTGCCGCGGTTGTATCGGATGGTGCGACTGGGGGCCCGGTACGAACGCTCGCTTGACATGCTGGCACATGCGAAGCGATTGCGGCCTCAGGTGCCCACGAAGTCGGGCGTGATGCTGGGCCTGGGCGAAACCCGGGAAGAAGTCGAGCAGGTGATGCGGGACTTGCGGGCGCACAACGTGGACATCTTCACCCTGGGCCAGTATCTGCGGCCTTCGCCGAAGCATTTGCCGATTATCCGTTACGTCCCGATTGAGGAGTTCAACGAATACCGGGCGTTCGGCTATGAACTCGGCTTTGCGCACGTCGAAGCCGGGCCGTTGGTACGGAGCAGCTATCACGCGGACGAAGGGGTTTCAAGCGCCTTCAAAATGGCAGCGGCAAAATCGTTGACGACGGCGTGATCGGAGTTCGCCATCACGACGATGGTGAGCTTGAGTTCGGGGTAGAGAACGAGGAGCGTCCGTGCGCCCCGTTTGGGAGCCGCTGTGGGAAATTGCCGCGCGGCCGGCGACTCACGCTGGGGTAGTATCCGCGGCCTTCGCCGAAGCACTGAATACCGGGCGTTCGGCTATGAACTCGGCTTTCGGGCCGTTGGTACGGAGCAGCTATCACGCGGACGAAGGGGTTTCAAGCGCCTTCAAAATGGCGGCGGCGAAATCGTTGACGACGGCGTGATCGGAGTTCGCCATCACGACGATGGTGAGCTTGAGTTCGGGGTAGAGAACGAGGAGCGCCCGTGCGCCCTGTTGGGAGCCGCTGTGGGAAATTGCCGCGCGACCGGCGACTCACGCTGGGGTAGTATCCGCGGCCTTCGCCGAAGCATTGAATGCCGGGCGTTCGGCTATGAACTCGGCTTTCGGGCCGTTGGTACGGAGCAGCTATCACGCGGACGAAGGGGTTTCAAGCGCCTTCAAAATGGCGGCGGCAAAATCGTTGACGACAGCGTGATCGGAGTTCGCCATCACGACAATGGTGAGCTTGAGTTCGGGGTAGAGAACGAGGAGCGTCCGTGCGCCCCGTTTGGGAGCCGCTGTGGGGAATTGCCGCGCGACCGGCGACCCACGCTGGGGTGGTATCCGCGGCCTTCGCCGAAGCATTGAATGCCGGGCGTTCGGCTATGAACTCGGCTTTCGGGCCGTTGCTACGGAGCAGCTATCACGCGGACGATGGGGTTTCAAGCGCCTTCAAAATGGCGGCGGCGAAATCGTTGACGACGGCGTGATCGGAGTTCGCCATCACGACGATGGTGAGCTTGAGTTCGGGGTAGAGAACGAGGAGCGTCCGTGCGCCCTGTTGGGAGCCGCTGTGGGAGATTGCCGCGCGGCCGGCGATCGGCGAGACGTTCCAGCCAAGGCCGTAACCGGTGCGTTTGCCATCGAGCAGACGCTGGGGCTGGGTCATGTCGCGCATCGTGGAGCGCTTGAGGAGCAGGCCGGAATCGTAGGCGTTGGCTAGGCCGATGAGATCGAAGATGGTGGAGCAGAGGCCGCCACCGGGAATCTTGTTGCTCGTATCGGCGAGGCCGGTATTGATGATGCGGCCGTCTTTATCTTTCGCGTAGCCGCGGCTGCGATTGCGGATTACCTCGCGTTGGTTATCGGCCCGGATCGAGACCATGCCGGCGGGCTTGAAGATGTTTTCGCGGACGTAGGCGAGGAAGGAGGTTCCCGCGGCAGCCTCGACCGCGGCACCGATGAGGTTGAAGCCGTACGTCGTGTAAAGGTACTTCGAGCGGGGTTGGTGGACGAGCGGATTTTCCGAGAAAATCCGAAGCGGGTCCGTGACGTTCGAGTAGTGGACCGTAGAATCGAGTTCGTTGCCTTGGTAATGGCGGACGCCGCCGAGATGGCCGAGGAGGTCGCGGAGGGATACACCCCACTGCTTTTGCGGGAAAGCGGGAACGTAAGTCTGGACCGGGACATCAAGGTTCAACTTGCCTCGTTCAACCAACTGAAGAGCCGCGATGGCGGTGATCGGCTTCGAGATAGAGGCGAGGCGGTAGACGGTGTCGGATTTGGCGGGGATGTCGTTTTCGAGGTCGGCCTTGCCGAAGCCACCCGCAAGGCGGAGAAGGCCGTTTTCAGAGATCGCAACGCTGAGGCCGACCACCTGCTGGCGGAGGCGCTCGGCCTCAATGGCGTGTTCGACCCGCCGCACTTTCTCCGCTGGCCAGTCTTCGGCGCGGAGCACGGCGGCAAGAAGGATGAAAAGAAATATGGACGGCCGCATAGCCTTTGATTTTAGCCGAACTTTATCCTGCTACACTGCGTATTCCAAGCGAAGGAGTAATTCCGTGGTGAAATTTCTTCTGTGGTGTCTATTGCTCGTCGTCTGCTGGCCGCTCGCCATCGTGGCCCTGGTGCTATACCCGTTGATTTGGCTACTGCTCCTTCCTTTCCGCTTGGTAGGCGTAGCCGTATCGGGCGTCCTGGAGATGATCTGGGCCTTGTTCTCTCTCCCTGCGCGCCTAGTCAGGAAGATTGCTTAGCGTCTATCTTCTGATCAGTATGGCGGTGGGGGCCGGCGTTGGATTGCTGTTCCCGGAATTCGGCCAAAGCTTGGCACCAATCGGGCGGGTTTTCTTAAAGCTGATTCAATCGGTGATTGCGCCGGTGCTGTTTGGATCGCTCGTGGCCGGCATTGCTCGCGGGTCCGGCATCGGACGATTGGGCGGCCGGGCGGTATTGCTGTTTGAGATTGCGACGACGATTGCGCTGTTGTTGGGCTGGGGAATCGTGTGGCTGACGGAGCCCGGGGTGGGGGTGGCGTTGCAGGCCGAACCGGTGAAGTCGGCCGTGCCAGTGGGGTTGGGGCAGGTGCTCGAAAACATTTTCCCTACGAGCATTTTCGAGGCGATGGCGAAGGGGAGCGTGCTGCAGATCGTGATTTTCTGCGTAATGGTGGGGATGGCGGCTCGTGGTCAGGAGCGGTTTATCCGGTTTGCGGAGTCGGTGGCGGCGGTGTCGTACGAGTACATTCGCTACGTGATGATGCTGGCGCCGTTCGGGGTCGCGGCGTCGATGGCAGCGACGGTGGGGGCGGGCGGGTTCGCGGTGATCAAGGGTCTGAGCTATTTTGCGTTAGTCGCTTGGGTGGCGCAGGGAATTTTCGTCGGCGTCATCGCGCTGGGACTATGGTGGGCAAAGGTGCCGCTGCGGGGATTTGCGAAAGCGGTGCGGGAGCCGTTTTTGATCGCGTTGGGAACGACGTCGAGCGCGGCCGCGTTGCCGAAGGCGATGGAGGCCATGGAACGGTACGGGGTTCCGCGGCAGGTGGTGAGTTTGGCGCTGCCGTTGGGGTTGAGCTTCAACTTGTGCGGCAGCACGATTCATTTGGCGATGGCGACTTTGTTTGTGGCGCAGGCGGCGGGGGTGCCGCTTTCCTGGGGCCAGCAGCTTTTGATTTTGGCTACGTTAAAGCTGACGAGCAAGGGGGTGGCGGGGATTCCGCGGGCGAACTTCGTGATTTTGTCGAGCCTGTTTACGGGGTTCGGGCTGCCGCTCGAAGGGTTGGCGATGTTGTTGGGCGTGGATGCGGTGATCGACATGATTCGGACGGGTGTGAATGTGTTGGGGAACTGTGCTGCGACGGCGATGTTGGGGGCCCGCGGCACCAGTTCGCCGGGCTAGCGTTTGGGCATGAGGACTTCCTTGCGCTTCTGGACGACGAACCAGGTGGCGAGGGCGAGGGCGAAGACGAGGTCGTCGTGCTCGCGTTGGTGGCCGTCGGCTCGGAAGTGGATGAGCTCCTGTTCGAGGGCCGCGAAGCCGGGGACGGTGAGGGGCAGATGGATCAGCTTCAGTTCGAAGGCGGACCGGAGACGGGTGAGCAGGTCGGGCCGGGGGATGCCTTTGTAACTGTCTTTGAGGTCCGAGGTGGTATAGCCGCTTGTGAGCGTGACAGGGTGGAAGAACCCGGCCGGGACGACGTTCGAACGGCGCATGAGCTCGATGAGGGTGCTCTCGCCGGTTGCATCCATGGCGAGGGTGCGGGCGTGCGTGTACGGGGCGTGCTGGGCGTCGCAGGCGGCCAGAATGGTCTTGAGGCGGGCTGGCAGATCGAAGTGGGCGGAGCCGAGCGGCAAGGATTCGGCGTGGAGCAGGTTGATGCGCGGGTAGAGGGGCTTGCTCATATCGACGCGGTTGGTTTGGCCTTCGCTCCAGGTGAGGGCGAGGACGACGATGGCGGAATGGTCGATGCGCTTGCCGATGTCGACGCCGATGAAGAACTCTGTGATCGACGGGAGGGGCTTGCCCTGGGGCTCGCGGGGAATGGTCGCTTGCTCGATGAGTTCGCGGTCCAGGAACTGGAGACGGTTGGCGATGAAGGCGCATTCGTACTCCTGGCGGAAGAGGGCGTCGCCGAGGAAGGCGCGTTCCTGGGAGAGGAAGGCCGGGGCGATGCGGGGGCACTCGCCGGAGGGGGAGAAGAAGCGGGTCCAGGCGAGGTCGGAGGCGGTGCAGATTTCGTGGAAGCGGCCGGTTTGGCCGTTGGGCGTCGAGAAGATCCAGAGGGCACCGTTGGAGACGGCGAGCATGGGCGTGATGGCCTGGAAAATCTGGTCGTCGACGAAGGCGGCCTCGTCGACTAGGATGAGGGCGACGCTGGCGTAGCCGCGAGCGCTGGTGGGCACGTCGGGGAGGGCGATGAACCGGGAGCCGCTGGGGAGCACGAGAGATCGGGTGTGGTTGCGGTCGGCTTTGGTGGGGAGACCGAGCCGATGGGCGAACTGGCGGATGCGGCCGAGGAGTTCGCCGGCTTGGGGGCCGACGGGGCCGAAGATGAGGATGAGGGCTCCGGGCTTCTCCAGGGCGAGGTGGAGGGCCTTGGCGGCGGCGGCTTGGGTTTTGCCTTGTTGGCGGCCGGTGCAGACGGCGAGGCGGGAGGCTTCGAGATCGAGGAGCTCGGCTTGGCGGGGGTCCGGGGTGAAGCCGAGAGAGAGTTCGGCCCAGGTGGAGAC
>JANXMS010000323.1 GCA_025354525.1 Acidobacteriota bacterium | reverse complement strand
ACGCCCCCAAAGCCCTCGAACTGCCAACCCAAGTCTGGATCAACAAACCGAAAACCTCGGACGAACAAACTCGCTAAATTAACCTAACTTGTGTCTCAAGGTTGTTGACACGCTCCGCGCGACCACTGCCGTGTGTTTGGGAGGCACGCCGTGACCCCCGTGTTGACGGGCTTGATTGTCGCTGGCGTTGCAGCGGCAATCTGGTTTCCGATTGTGTGGCTTGTGGATCAGCGCAAGTTGCGACACCACCGAGGGGTTAGCCGCCAGGACTTTATTCAAGCATTCGCAGCGGATTCTGTTACGCAGGAGATTCCCGCAGCGGTGTACGACTACTACAAACAACAGGTCGTTTTTAAGGAGTACTCGGTTGCTCCCGATGACGATTACGAGGCAACGCTTTCAAAGGGCGATGAAGACATCGACGATGATGCGGCATTCTTAATGAAAAGGCTCGGACTCAAAAGGCCGTCGAGTTTCTCCGCAGCGAGAGCGGAGACGCGGATAAAAACGCTCCGGGATATGGTTCACTGGCTGAACTGGTTACTCCAGCACCAGGGCACCTGAGTCCGCCTTCATGACTGTGCCGAGCGCCCACTTCGACGCACTTCGAGCTCCACTACGTAAATATAGGATGGAACAGATTGTGAACTCCCGATTCCGTATGTGCATTCCACGTGGAGGGGACCCTTCCTTGCACAAAACCAAAAACTTTTCAGACTCGATCGAGTACCCCCTCAGGAAAAGGAAAGCCATCGCATGTTCAAAGTACGATACCTCCCACTAATGCTCTCACTGCTCCTAGCCAACTCAGCCTCCGCCCAGTTACAAAAAGAGTACGTCCACCTCGGCGAACGCATCGTCGCCATCGACACCACCGCACCCGCGAACTCCGTGCCCAAGCCGGACGCCGTTAACCCAGCCGCCGGCTCCGGTTCTGGAATCTTTACGTTCTCTTTTTCCGATCCAGACGGTGCCAACACCCTCAATGTCGTTAACATCCTCATCAATTCCGCTCTTGATGGCACGAACGCCTGCTACCTGGCCTACGTTGTGTCTTCTCAAACACTCGTCCTCGTTGGTGCGGCGCCAGAGACACTCAACCTACCCTCTAACGGCAGCTTACAGCACAATCAATGCCAAATCCTCGGAACCGGCTCATCGGCTCTCGTGTCTGGAAACACCCTCACCTTAACCCTAAACATCGTATTTCAACCCGCCTTCCAAGGCCGCAAGGCGATCTATCTCGCCGCCGGCGATACGTCCGGCACCAACAGCGGTTGGCAGGCCATGGGCGTTAACACCGTAACCACGCCCTCCAGTCCCGGCCCACAAGTCACCAGTCTTAGTCCGGGCCGAGTCTTAGCTCGCCGCCAGCAAATTGTGGCCACCTACTTCCACCCTGCCGGCCCCACCGCATTCCAAAATCTCTGGATCCTCATCAACTCCGCGCTCGATGGTCAGAACGCTTGTTACTTGATCTACTCAGCGCCCATCAGCACACTCTTTCTTGCCAAGGACGCCGGTCCCGCTGGACTTGAGGTCTTTCAAAACGGTTCGATGGCCAACAACCAATGCCGCATTTACCAATCGACCACTTCCATAACACCTTCCGGAAACACCGTCACTCTTTCGGTTGAAGTCGAGTTCCTGCTTCCCCTATCATCCGGCAACCGCATCATCTACGGAGCTGCCAGCGAGCCTTGGGGTATCACTTCGGGCTGGCAAACAATGGGAACCACCGGCATCCAATAGCAATACAACGTCCCGTAATGAGCAGGCTCAGCATTCGCCCATCGTCTGCTTTAGGATGCCAGTTCTGGCCGTCCGTTCAACCCCACGTCGAAGGACCGATAGACGAGCATCGGTAGCGTCTTGGCTACCCTACCTCGATTCTTCATTCGCGATTCGCGAATAGCCAACGAAAGTCATCCGCTTTGGCCTCGCGCCAAAACTTGGTTGTTCGACGATGGCAGCAGTCCCCGTCCCTCGTGAGCTTAGCCCAATGTGCGACGTTCGACTCAATCGTGGGTTCTGAAAGTGCGTCCCGGCCAACTGAGACAAGACGAACTGGTAGCCGCTCCCTCAACCTGCCTTGCTGGCGGCGGACAAGCGCAAGCTTCTCGGAAAATCTGGTGTTCCATGCGAACCTGCGCGGGAATGTTCTTGACATGTGCTAGTAAACTAGTACACTATTTTATAGATGTCCGGTTATGCACTGCAAAACTGTTTCCCGGCTGCCGCCTCGATCTACTCGAGCGAACTCCTAGTGTGCCGCCAAATTAACGATCAAATGGCGAACCGCGGGGCTGGCCGTATTCGCACGCTTTGGTCAAATCTCCACCGCGTACAAACTGGCGGTGGAACTCCCTTCAAAATAAAAGGGGTCGATGGGCAATATGCCGTCGACCGCGGTTGCAACGATGGACTTGGACGGAACGACGGAATTGGCCCCGATGGGGTGCCGTCCGAACGCGCCACTAAAAGGAGATCTGTGATGAGAAATATTTGTATTGTCGGAATACTGCTTGCCTGCGGGGCGAACGCGCAAGATCCAAGCAAACCTGTGTTGACGGCTGGTGTTTCCGTAAAGATGGCAATATCTAGCCACGCGATGCCGATACCCGCCGCGGATGAGCTGGACGCAACAGTAGTCGCGATCACGGCGGACGGTAAAGTGTTCAGCGGCCCCACGGCAGTTGAGCCGGAGTCGCTAGGCGGACTCGTTGCGGGTTCTGTCTACGTGAAGGCCGACGCTCGAGCCCCGTTTCAGCGAGTTCTATCGGTGCTGGAAGCCTTACGCGGCAAGCAGGTCGCACTGCTCACCGCCCCGCCCCTCAACACAGCCAAAGGCAAAATCCTCCCGCCGTATGGGGTCCGTCTGAACGTACCCAAGTAGGCGGCTCAACCCAGTTCCGGCTCCCCGAGCCCAGAACGAAGACACGTCATGGCTCCGCCCGGTGCCGTTCTTGGGTACGCGAAACCGGGCTTCACGAGGTAAAAAAATAAATGTGCCATGCCGATATCGTTCAAAAGACACGAGTTGCCGTTTTCAGTTAAGATCCATCCATCGGAATCGGTGCATTCCCCACGATAGCCTTTAACCGAAGTGGCTCTTGCCTCCTCAGAAAGAAGAAGGAGTCGTTATGACCGAAGAACAGAAAGCGGGCCGCGCCGCCGAGCCATTACACCTGCATAAGGAAGAGCTACCTGAATAGCATCGCCTTGCTCTCCACCGATTGTCGTTCGGGATACCAGCGCCAGAGCGGATAAACAACGACGCGGACGCCCATCTTGCTGCCTCTCCGTCGCGGCCTCCGGAAGTTGTAAGGGAAATCCTCCATCACGACGACTGGGCAAAAAACGAACCCAACTCAAAAGTGCCCCGTTGGGTTGTGGAAGTTATTCTAAATGAGTCACTTATGAATGAAATCGCTCCGTCCTGCGACCTCAGACAATAGCTCGAAATTCTGACCGCCGGGGCCCATTCCGCTAGCCGCCTAGAAAAGCAAACCCAGAAACGAAATCCTGACGGCACAAACATGAGCCGGGGAGCGAGACCCGGGACCCAGGCACCGCCTCACGCAAGCGTCGGAACTCGCCCGTCGCCTGGAAAAGCGAACCCAGAAAAAAGAATTCGAAATAGTGAATAAGCGGTTTGTAATGAACCAGATAACGCAGACGAGGCAGAAATCGTACCCGTCGAAAACAAGCGTCGTGGTACCCGCCCCGCGACCCGGGCACCGCCGCACGAAATGCGTCGAATTTCGACCGTCAAACGTAAAAGCGAACCCAGAAATAAAAACCCTAAAACTGGCATAAGCCGTTTTTAATGAATAAGATATAGCAAACGAGGTGGGAATTGTACCCGTCGAAAACAAGCGTCGGGGTACCCGTCGAGCGACCCGGGCACCGCCGAACGCAACGCGTCCAGCCTAGACCGTCAAACGAAAAGCGAACACAGAAACAAGGATCCTAAAAATGGCATAAGCCGTGTTTAATGAACATCGCAAACGAGGTAGAAATTGTACCCGTCAAAAACAAGCATCGGGGTACCCGTCCCGCGACCCGGGCACCGCCGCCCGTAAGCGTCCGGACTCGCCCGTCGACTGGAAAAGCGAACCCAGAAACGAAAACTCGAAACAATGAATAAGTCGCTCGTAATGAACCATAAAGCGCCGACAAGGCGGAGATCGTGCCCGTCGAAATCAAGCGTCGGGGTACCCGCCCCGCGACCAGGGCACGAAGACCGCTCAAACGGCCGACCAAATCCAGCTCACCAAACAGAATCAATCTCTCCGTGATCGCAAAGATCTTCCGGTTGTTCCATCGGAGCCCGCATGTCGTAGTTAAGCTGTTGCCAAATAGAGTAGTTATGGCCATTTTCGCCCCGATCACAAGAGTGACGAACTTCTTGTCCGGTCCGGCCGTCGGCAGCCGCCCATCGCGGCGTAGCCGTGAACCCGAAGAATAGTACGTTCAATTCATAAAGTTTCCGTCTGGATTGGTCGATAATCCAGCTAGTCTCGTGGACCAGGAATCCAAATCCTTGCGCTCTGAACTTCAACTTGAAAGTGAAATCGACTCCGAAGCCCTTCTAAACCAGTTCAACCGTTTAGTCCAGGAACTGCTCCGCGGGACCATGAACCGCAATACGTTCCGGCCTTGGGAGATCCAGATTCTTCTTGATATCGAAACCTGTCAATTGAAGGACGGGCAGAAGCGGGAAACCATGCGTCGTTACCAACGCGCCGTCCAGCGCCAGATGGAAAAAGGCGTCGCCAAACCCATGAAGCTCTCCGAATACCTCGAAGCCAATCGCCTCAAGCGCCTACCGATGGACTAGTCCGTTCGCCGATTTATCTTCCATACGGCTTCCAGGCAAGCTATCATGGAGGTTTAGTTTCTGGGAGGATTCATGCCGTCTGCCTCGGACGCCGTCGAGCGTACTGTTCTCTGCGTCAAGCTCAAAAAAGAGCTTCCCGCGTTAAAAGAAGTTCCTTTCGAAGGTCATCCCCTTGGCCAACGGATCTACGACAACGTCTCCCAAGACGGCTGGAAAATGTGGGTCGAGCACATGAAAATGCTCATGAACGAATACCGACTCAACCTCGGCACCAAAGAAGCCCAAGATTTTCTCATCGAACAGATGGAACAATATTTCTTTGGGACCGGCGTCACCCTCCCCCCGGGCTATACCAGCGAAACCGCTAAATCGTAGCCGTTTTCCGTTTGCCCACCGATTTTTATGGCCTTGACAAGCGCTCGGCAGTGCACAATGCTGCTCGCTTGAACCGCTCGTTCGTACTACCCTGATGACGCGGGCAGCGGTCTACCCTTACCAGGAGAGACTGTTGCCCGATTTTTTGCGCCCGTCCGCGGAATGCTCCTTTCCAGCTCTACCTATTTCCTCTTCCTCTCGGCCCTCTTCTTCCTGTACTGGCCGCTGTCGCGGTGGCGTGCCGCCGGCCTCGCCGTCCTCCTCTTCGCCAACTATTTCTTCTACGCCAAATGGGACCTCTTCTACCTCTTTCTCATCCCCCTCTGCTCCACGTGTGACTTCGCCATTGGCCTCGGCCTCGGTCGCTTTCAACGCCCTACCGTCCGAAAACTACTCGTCTCCCTCAGCCTACTCCTCAATCTCGGCATGCTCGTGGCCTTTAAGTACATGCCCTTTATCCTCGAAAACTTTACCCGCCTCTCCGGCCGCCCGGCCCCCCTCTGGCAGTGGACCTTCCCCCTCGGCATCTCGTTCTACGCTTTCCAGTCCGTCACCTATACGATCGATCTATACCGCAAAGACGCCAAGCCCACCCGCTCTCTCCTCGCCCATCTCACCGCCACTTCGTTCTTTCCCACCATTCTGGCCGGGCCCATCACCCGCGTCTCCGACCTCATCAAACAGTTCGAAAAGCCCAACAAGACCCTTGACGCCGCCGATGGCAGTCGCGCCCTCTTCCTCATTGGCCTCGGCCTCCTCAAGAAACTTCTCCTCGCCGACTACCTCGCCGAAAACCTCGTGAACCGCGTCTTCGACTTCCCCGGCCTCTACTCTTCTGCTGAGGTCCTCACCGGCGTCTACGCCTACGCCCTGCAGATCTATTTTGACTTCTCCGGCTATACCGACGTCGCCCTCGGCTCCGCGCTCCTCCTCGGCATCAAGCTCCCCCAGAACTTCAACATGCCCTACGCCGCCGCCAACATCAACGACTTCTGGCGCCGCTGGCACATCTCGCTCTCCAACTGGCTCCGGGACTACCTCTTCTTCTCCCTTCCCGGCAAGCGGAACGCCGTCATGCCGTACTGCAACCTCATCATCACGATGACCCTCGGCGGCCTGTGGCACGGGGCCAGTTGGAACTTCGTCGTCTGGGGCTTGCTCCATGGCTTCGCCCAAGCCATCGCTCGGGGTTGGCAGTCCTGGCGCGGTCAGAAAGCTACCCCTTGGACCCCCGCCTGGTTCCGCACCTTCTGCACCGTCCAGTTCGTCTGCTTCGCCTGGATCTACTTTCGCGCCACCAATCTCGAACAAGCCAGCAAGATCATCGAGCAACTCGGCGAACTCACTTACTCGGTCGACAACGTCTCCCGCCCCCTCTGGATCGTCCTCGGCATCGCCGTGGCAGGTCACTATCTACCGAAATCCTGGTTCGAACAGGTCCGCGAAACCTTCGTCCGCTCCCCCTTCGTCGTCCAGGCCGCCGCGCTGATGGCCCTAATTGTCGCCATTCAGTATATCGCCGCGACAGGGGCCGCCCCGTTTATCTACACTAATTTTTAGCCCGTGCTCCTCCCTCCCAAACTTACTCTCACCGTCCTCGCCCTCGGCGTCATGCTGAGCGCTCCCGATTTCATTCCCGCCTTCCAGGACTATCACGTCATCGACTGGACCTCCTTCGCCAAAGTCGTCGACTTCCAGCCCCGCATCAAGTCCGCAAACCCTATCGAAGAAGAACAGCAGCGCCTTAAACCCAACACCTCCGTCGAAAAGGCCGAGGTCCGCCCGCTCATTGACCCGGAAAACGCCCTTGAACCCTTCTTCGCCTCGCTCTACTCCACTGAACGGAAAGACCCCGGCGCCGTCACCCGCATCCTTCACTACGGCGACTCCCCCACCACCGCCGACCTCATTACCGCCGATCTCCGCTTCCTCTTCCAGAAAGATTTTGGCGACGCCGGCCACGGCTTCGCTCTCGTCGGCAAGCCCTGGGCTTGGTACGGTCACCGCGGGCTCGAAATCAAATCCTCGGGCTGGAAAATCGAGCCGGCCAACACCGCGGAGATCAAGGACGGCCTCTACGGTCTAGGTGCCGTGTCCTTTCGCGGCTCCGTCGGTGCCGAATCCCGCATCATCCTCAAAGACGCTACCCACTCCTCCGTCGAAATCTCCTTCCTCTCCCAGCCCGACGGCGGCTCCTTCCGCGTCCTCGCCGACGGCACCGATCTCGGTACTGTCGACACCGCCTCTCCCGTCGTCACCCCTTCCTTTCACAGCTTTAATCTCCCCTCCGGCGTTCACGAACTCCAACTCTCGAACGTCATCGGCAAGGTCCGCGTCTATGGCTTCCGCTTCTCGAAAGCCGTCCCGGGAGTGGAGTACAACTCCCTCGGCGTCAATGGTGCCTATATCTCCATCCTCGCCCGCATGGTCGATGAACAGCACTGGGCGGACCAGCTGCAGCACCATCGGCCCAACCTCGTCATTATTAACTACGGCACCAACGAAAGCGTCTATACCCAGTTCGTCGATACCGCCTTCGAACGCGAACTCCTCCGCACCATCGCCCGCGTCCGCAAAGCCGTCCCCCAAGCCTCGATCCTCATCATGTCTCCCATGGACCGGGGCCAGAAAGGGTCCGATGGCGAAATCACAACCGTCCCCGCACTCTCCCGCCTCGTCGCTATTGAACAACGCGTCGCCGCCGAAAAAGGCTGCGCCTTTTTCAACACCTTTGAAGCCATGGGCGGACCCGGCACAATGGGCCGTTGGTATCACGCCGAACCTCGACTCGTCGGCGCTGACTTCATCCATCCCATGCCCGGCGGAGCCAAGATCGTCGGCAACCTCCTTTACAAGTCTCTCCAGCAGGGCTACCGTGCTCACAAGCTCCGCATCGCCAAGGAGAAGTTTGCGACAATTAAGGGGCCGTCATTGTCCCAGGCAAACTGACCCAGGCAAACTGAACTTTGAATCGACTCCTCGCCGCCGCTTGCCTCGCCTTCATCCTCCTAGGCGCAGTGTCTCTCGGCGCGCCGATTAAGAAAAAGCCCGTCGTCAAGTCCAAGTCCAGAGCCAAAGCCACAAAGAAGCGAGTCGCCGTCGCCCGCCCCGCGCCCGTCGCGCCCCAAATTCGCGCCGCCGCCTCCTCCAATGTTAGCGAATGGCTCAATCAGCCCGGCACCATGGAGCAGCCAGCCGCGCTCGTCCCCTTCTTTGAACAGCTCTACCGGCTCGAAAGCGGCCTGGGTAAGGACGTTCTTCGCATTCTCCACTACGGCGATTCTCATACCGCCGCCGATGACTGGTCCGGTACCGCGCGCTACCTCCTGCAAGCCCGTTTCGGAGACGGTGGCCCCGGCTTCACTCACGCCGGCCATCCGTATCTCGGCTATCGCCGGAGCGATATCAAGTCCTCATCCTCGCGAGCCTGGTACTCCGATGGCCTAATCGGACGAGTCGGAGACGGCATGTACGGCCTCTCAGGCGTTTCCATGTCCACCGCTCGCGCCGGGGAAACCGTCACCCTCCAAGCCGAGTGCAGCTCTGCGGAACTCCATTTTCTCCGGCAACCCGCTGGTGGCCTCGTTGAAGTCTTCGACAATGGCGTCATCGTCGATACCATCTCGACCGCCGGCGAACCCGGCGCTGGCGTCTTCAACCTTCCCGTCAGTCCCGGCCTGCATCAGCTCTCCGCTCGCACGCGCGGCAGCGGACAAGTCCGGCTCTTCGGCTGGGTCACCGAAAACCCACGCGGCCTCACTTACGACATGCTCGGCCTGAATGGTGCCCAAGCCAACATAGGGCTCAAGTGGGAAGAATCGATTCTGGCTGAGTACTATCGCCGCCGTCCGCCGGGACTCATCATCCTCGCCTACGGCACCAACGAAGCGCGAAATAAAGACTGGACCCACGAATCCTATCGCGACATGTTCGTCCAACTCATCGACCGCTATCGCCGCCTCGCCCCTTCCGCCTCCATCCTCGTCATCGGCCCTCCCGACCACTTCTTCCGCTATCGCACCGGCCTCGCCTCCCACGAAAAAATCGACATCATCATCGATGCCCAACGCGAAGCAACTCTCGCTCGCGGTGCCGCCTTCTGGGATCTTCGCGAACGCATGGGTGGCAAAGGCGCGATGGGCAAATGGGTCGCCGCCGGCATGGCCCAAGGCGATTATGTACATTTTACAGGCGAAGGCTACCGTCTCCTCGGCGCGGCATTGTATAAGGAATTGATGGGTCAGTTCGCTACCTACGTCAGAGTACGCAACGAATCCACCGCTTTGGCCCCAATTACATCCCCAATTACCTCGAAAATACTGAATGGACAAGCGAACGAAAATCAATGAAATCCTGAACGAGATCGCTGGCAAGGCCATCTCCCCAGCCGACGACGAATCGCTGTTCGACTCCGGTCTCCTCGATTCGTTCGCCCTCGCCGACCTCGTCTCGGCGATCGAAAAGGCGTTCGATTGCAAAATCCCAGATGCCGACCTGAACCCTCGCAAGTTTGACTCGATCGAACGCATCGAAGCCTACTTAGAAGACCACGGGAAATAAGCTCTGTGCCCTTCCTTCGTGAATTCGGATCCTACCTCCCCGAGCGGATCGTCTCGAATGCGGAAATTGGCGCTCACGTCGGCTGCGATGCTGAGTGGATCAAAAACGTTAGCGGCATCGACCAGCGCCGCTTCGCTGCCGATGACGAATCCGTCGCCGATCTCGCTCTCCGCGCTGCGCAATCCTGTCTCGAAAAAGCTAAGCTCTCCGCCTCCGCTCTCGGTATGATCCTCATCGCCAGCGGCAGCACGGAACGCCAGTTCCCCGGCCCCGCCGCGACCGTCGCCCATCGCCTCGGTCTCGATAGTACCCCAGCGATTGACGTTCCTCTGGCCAGCGCCGGAACGCTTTTTGCGATGTCTCTCGCCTCCCGGCTTTGCGATAGCTTGGGCGAAATCCTTGTCATCGGTGCAGAGAAGATGTCCAGCGTCGTCCTCCGCCAACCGATGGAGCGGGGCGTCGCGATCCTCTTCGGCGATGGTGCCGGGGCCTGCCTCGTTAGTCCTTCCGAAGGGAAAGCTCGCGTGCTTGGCAGCGCTCTCCACTCCGATGGCGCGTTTGCAGAAGACCTCCGTCTTCCCTTCGACCGGCCCCTCGAAATGAACGGCCGCTCCGTAATCTTGCAAGCCACTCGAAAGGTCCCGCGCGCCATCAGTGAACTCCTGGAAAAGCATGGACGGAAGGCCGCCGACGTGGGTACTTTTTTGATGCACCAAGCGAATCAGAACCTGATTGATCGCATCGCGTTAGCCCTCGAAGTTCCAGCCGACCGCTTCTATTCGAACATCGCTCGCTACGGCAATACCAGTTCCGCCAGCATGCTCATTGCCGCTGCCGAATGGGCGGAAGCCGGCTGGCCAACTGGCCAACCCGTCTGCTTTGCCGCCTTCGGCGCCGGTTTTCATTGGGGCGCTCTGCCCGCTCAGGTCGAAGCCTAGCCCAACCGGGAATAGTACGCTCCAGAACCTACCGCTATGGTTCGATTCAACTCCGAGTGGTTATCTGGAGGAGCCCATGCTTCTCCTCCTGGCCTTTGCCGAAATCCTGCTCTGGGAAACGCACGTCCTTCCCCCGTACCAAATCTCCCACTCGGTCCGGCTGCAACTCGCCGATCAACAGGACGTCACTCGCCATGGCATCGTCGTGATCCGTCACCGAGGGTACTCGATCACGAACTTCAAAGCCAGCTCGGTTTCGCCCGCCGGCGCGATCATAGAACTCCCGACAGCGGCTCTTCGGGACGCTGAGGACACTCTTTGCTTCGCGCTTCCAGCGGTGGAGCCTGGTGCCCACATCGAATACCAGTACACCGAGTCTTACGCCGAACCCATTTCGCTGCCGCTGTCGGTTCCCCTCCAACGCGAACTGCCGATCCGCCGCCGGGTCGTCTCCTATCCCCCATCCTGGCAACCGCACTACTTCCATTGCGACAACTGCACCGCGGACCTGCCTCCGATATCGAAGGCACCTCCCGCCTATCTGCTCCTGACGGCGCGGGCAACTCAGTCGCCGGACGACTTCTGGCGCGCCCACGCCGCCCAACTCACTGCGACATTTGAACGGGAACTCTCGCCCGTCCCGCCTCGGCCCGAGAGGGATCTAAACGCTCTGGCCGAGTTCTGCCGTACCCAGATCAAAAACAGTCTCTACCGCACGGACAACCTCTCTCCGGCCGATCACGCCGAGCCAAACGCCACCCCCGCCGACACGCTGCGCCGCGGGATAGGCACCGCTCATGAAATCAATCTTTTGTTCGCCGCTCTCGCCCGCGCCGCCGGCCATGCCGTTCACTTGGTTCGCGTCGGCACCTCCGATTTTCGCCGCGAGATCGTCGATACCGCGCAACTCCCGAACGAAGTCATCGCCGTCAGCTTCCCCACCGGTTACGCGTTCTTCAACCCCGGCGCGCCCTATCTTTCCGCCGGACTCCTTGATGCCGACGAGGAAGGACAACCCGCTCTGCTCGCTACCGCGGATGGCCCAGTTTTTTTGACTCTCCCCAGTTCGACGCCCGATCAAAATCGGACGGAGCGGAAAACCCGCCTCGCCCTCGCCGCCGATGGATCTGTCTCCGGCCGCATCGAAGTCACCTATTACGGTCTCGCCGCCGCGGCCCGCAAGCGCAGAGCCGAAAGACAACCTTCAGCGGAGCGGCTGGCCGACATCTGGAACGAATATCCCGGTGCGCGGGTGACCAACATCTCCCTCAAAAACATCGCCACGCCCGCAGCTCCCGTTCACATCGAGTTCGACATTTACGTTCCCAACTACGCCGACCGCTCCCCTCGCCGACTCTTTCTACCCACAAATTTCTTTGGTGCGAAGGCCGCCTTCACACTGCCTCCCGGTCACGTTTACGAATCCGAGGAGGGCGATATCTTGCCCATCCGGAGGCCGCTTTAGATGCTCGCCTTTCTGCTGCTGGCGACTTGGTTTCAGGAGATCGCGGCCGCTCCGTCGCCGGTCGGTTCGCCAGCTCACGTCCTGCTCCGGGAAGAATCAGTCGTCGCTGAACGCTCCGGTCGCCAGACGACCACTACGCGCTCTGTCATTCGCGTTCTAACGGCGGAAGGGTCGGCTTTCGCCCGTGCGGGCATCACCTACGATGCAACCTGTGCCCACGTCGCTTCGTTTCGCGCCTGGTTGCTTTCTCCGTCGGGCGAACTGCACGAGTTCGCGCCTACCGAGTTCATGGATCGGGTTGTGAACCAAGGCGAACTTTACTCCTCCCTTCGCCAGCGCACGATCTCGGTTGAGGCCGAGCCCGGCAGCGTGTTCGCCTACGAAGCGACCGTCACCGCCCAAACCGCCTTCACGCAGTTCGAGTTCGAGTTTCAACCCGATGGCCTGCCCGTTGCTCGCAGCCGCTTCTCCCTTTCGAGCCCAGCCGGTTGGACTGTCACTTCCCATCTGTTCGACATCCATCCTCTCGTTGAGGGCCAAACCTGGACGGCCTATGACCTCCCGGAACTTCCCCGATCGTCCTCCCGCCTCGCCATCACACTGGGCTCTACGTTCAGTACCTGGCCCGACGTCGCAAATTGGCTCGCCACCCAAGCCGAATCGGCTGCGCGCTTGACCCCGGCCATCGTCGCACGGTCGGCTTCACTAGTCCAGAATCAATCGGACGCGATCCGGGCCCTCGCGGCGTTCGTCCAGCGGCTCCGCTATGTCGCCGTCAACGAAAACTCCAGTCAAGGTGGCGGTTTCTTGCCCCGCGATGCCGATAGCGTCCTTGCGCTGGGCTACGGCGATTGTAAGGACAAAGCGAATCTGCTCCGGACCCTGCTTCGCGCTCAAGGCGTCGACTCCTGGCTTGTTGCGATCAACGCCACGGATCGGCTTCGCGTTCGCCCTGAATGGCCCTCGCCTCGGCTCTTCAACCACGCTATTCTTGCCGTCGCAACGCCTGACGGTCTACGCTACTTCGACCCTTCCGATCCCTACACTCCTTTCGGTCAGCTTCCATCGGCTCTCCAGAACGTTCAGGCGCTGTTGTTCGCCCCGGGAGCTACTTTGGCGCGTACCCCCGTCGGCGATACCGCTGTGGTCGTGCGGTCGGTCCACCTGACCGTCACGGCGGAGGGCAAAATCGCTGGACGGGTGCTCGAGACCTCCCACGGTCACGCCGCCGCCGCCTATCGCGCCCGCGTCGCCGATAACCCGGAGTTCGGGCAGCGGCTGCAAGTGCGGGACGAATTCCCCCGCGACGGCCTTCACCTCTACTACGAGTTCACGGCCGCCTTACCCGCGGCCGGGCCCGAACTGCTGTTTCTCAAGCCGTTCCTGCTTGCCGAGTTCGCTGGCCCGGTCGCCTTCCACGAAACAGTGGAAATTGCGCTTCCGTTGGAGTTCCTGGTCGACGAACTGCCCGACAACGCATACTTTCGGGGCGGTAAGCTAGTCGTGGAGCGTCGAGACGCGGGCGAGAACCCACTCCTCGTGCTCCGTCGAGCCCCTCATGAACAAAGCCTCCATCGACGAAATTCGCCATCGCTTCGACAATGACGTCGACCGGTTCTCCAGTCTCGAAACCGGCCAGATGACCACGCAGGACGCCGCCATCGTCCTCGACCACATTGCCAACAGCGCTCGCCGCACCACCCCGCACGCCAAGCGTCTCCTCGACCTCGGCTGCGGCGCTGGCAACTTTGCGCTCAAGCTTTCTCAGACGTTTGCGTTTGACGAGATTGCCCTTGTCGACCTGTCGACGCCGATGCTTGATCGTGCCGTGGAGCGCCTTTCCGCTGCCACCACCGCGCGGTTGGTGCCGCAAGCTGCCGACCTGCGCGCGGTGGAGCTGCCGACTGAACACTACGATATCGTCGTGGCGGCCGCGGTACTCCACCATCTGCGGACCGAAGAGGAATGGCTCGCGGTGTTCACCAAGATCTTCCGGAGCCTTCGCCCCGGCGGCAGCTTTTGGATCTGGGACCTCGTCGAACACGACATTCCTGGGATTCAGGAAGAGATGTGGCACGTTTATGGCGCGTTTCTCGCATCCCTAAGAGGAGACGCGTATCGTGACCATGTCTATGCTTACATCGCCTATGAGGATTCACCCCGCAGCATTCCGTTCCAGCTCTCGACGCTTACCCGCGCTGGCTTCGGTGCGGTGGATGTTGTGCACAAGAGCGGCTGCTTTGCCGCGCTTTCAGCGACGAGAAATTCATTCCCTCGTCACTAGAATCAGGTTACAATTGAACACCACTAACTAATCCGCGTCGTCGGGCCTACGTTAGCTCTAGCCGCTTTCTGGAGTTCGCTCAAAAATGAACAAGATCGCTGTACGTCAAACCTTCCTTGGCTTGTTAGTCATTCTTAACCTTTCCCAGATCGCAGGCTGTATTTATCTGCTTCGAGCGGAAACCACGGCCGCCGTTTTGTTCTGCCTTGCGTTTGTGAGCTGCGCTCTGACCCTTCTCGTTGTCGGCGTCTATTTCACGACAGGCTCTCGCGATACGATGCCGTTTCGAATGGTGATGGGCTACTCGCTGTGGGCTTCCTATCGCAGCACACGTTTTTATGTCAACGCCCTTTGGCTAATCCTACTCTCGGTTTCTCTGTGGCTCGTCGGGCCGCATGCGATTTATCGGATTCAGGTGCGTTGTGAGACGGCACCGCTGATTACGGCGACAAGTTTTCTCGGTCGGGGGCTTCGCGTTTCTTGCGAATCAGAGCGCGCTACGGTTCAGCTTTACCAGCCGTTTCGGACGATGGATGCGGCGAAGGATCGGATTTCGTGCCTGGATTCCGGCGGGACGGTGTTCCCGGCCGTCAGCATGGCAGGTTCGGTGGTGGCCTGCAATACCCCGCCTCCCCGGTCTCCGCTTCGGGTTGATCGGATGGATCCTCCGATGATTGAGGCGAACCGAATCCGACGGTATCGGCTTTACGGTTCCGGTTTCACTCGCGACACCGCGCTGACTCTTGACTCGGCGTCGTTCGTGGGTAGTTCGCTTTCGCGCGATTCCGACCGACTTCCGGCCGAGGTCGGTCCGCAAGGGGAATGGCTGGACATTTTTATTAGTGTGATGCTGCTGCCGGGCCACGACAAAGTGGTTCTGAGGCTAAGAAATGCCCATAATCAAAGTGCCCAGTTCTCCGCGGCGGTCCAGGCGATCACACAGCGGTAATCAGACGAACCAGTATCCGTTCACAAAGAGGGCAAGGCAGAGCATTTGGAGCAGGTTTAGCCAAAGGATAAGCGGCCACGTCAGCACGGGCCATCGTCCACATGCTGCGGCGAGAATTGGATAGTACGGCACAACGATGCTCAAATAGCGGGGCAGGGAATCGAGGAGCAGGCTGCTCGTAAAGAGTAGCGGCCACGCCACCAGGAGCGCGAGCCAACTGAGCGGGGCTCGCATGACGAGGGCCAGAATCAGCATCACGACGGAAAAGATGGCGGAGCCATTGAATAGGATTCGATAGAACGGAGCCAAGCCGTTGTTATGCATCCCGGTTTCAAATGCCAGCCACGGCCACGCTAACTGGCGTCCCCAGTGGCGCTGCACTTTGAAATAGGCTTCGGCGTCTCCAATCGACACCCATAAGTACCCGACGAACAGCGCGGCGCCGACGACCGGCAGTATAGTCCAACCTAGCTGTCTCCAATCGCGTTTCGCTTTCCAAGGCGTCACGAAGTAGAGCAACAACGGCAACACCAAAACGAAGCCGACGCTTCGCGTTAAGGCCGCTGCGAAGCCCCAGAGTCCAGCCTCCCACCAGCGCTTCCGTTCGGCCGCATCCAGGCAGCCGGCCGCGGCGAGCAGAAACAGACTTTCGGAATAGGCGATCGAAAAGAAGAAGCTGACAGGACCGAAGAGGACCAGCACGACGGCCAGATCGGCAGTCGCTTGGCTCTTCCACCGCCGCATTGTGAGGCGCCAAATATACCCGCAAGCCAAGCCTAGCGCGGCGTTGCTCAAAACAAAAGCGACAAATTTCGGATCGATCATTCGCCCGAACGAGAATAGCCAGACCAGGGCGGGAAAGAGCGGAAAGAAGGCTACGTTCGATTGCTGATTGGGGTCGAAGCTATAGCCGTGGTACAGAATGCTCCAATACCATCCGGAATCCCAACGGAAGAACGCCTCGAATACGGAATTGGGAGTCCCCATGGCGAGGCCGGAGGGCAAGACGCTGAGGGACAGGCCGGCAATTAGAAATAACAGCGCTCGGGTGGCGACGACCCAAGCGGCAATTCTCGTCCAAGGAATCGTGTTCGTCACCTGTTTAGAATAGTTCATGCTTCTCGCTTTCTTCTTCCTCGCCGCTTGCGCCACCGGGACCGATGCCTGCACCGAGCGACTTCCTCTCGGCCCCGAAGGCCGCTTCCACCTTCTTTATCGTTCGCATCCGTTGACGGAGCGCAACGAGAGTTTGACGAACGCGCTGATCGTGATTCACGGCGCGTCCAGGAACGCGGACAACTATTTTCCGTCCGGCATCGCGGGTTCCTTTTTGGCAGGAAAGCTGGACACCACGCTTGTCGTGGCCCCGCGGTTCCCGGTGCCCCAAGATAAGCTTGCCCCCGGCGAAATCGCGTTTCAACCGCGTGGTGACGATTGGCGCGGCGGTGGTCCCGCGGTGGATCTCCCGACGGTTAGTGCCTTTGACGTCGTCGATAAGCTGTTGGCGCATTTCGCCAATAAACAGCTCTATCCCAACATGAAGAAGATTGTCGTTTTCGGTCACTCGGCCGGTGGTCAGTTCGTCAATCGCTATGTGGCGGTGTCGCGCTACGATGCGACACTCCCGATTACGTTCGTGGTTTCGAACCCGTCGAGTTATCTCTATTTCGACGCCAGTCGGCCAGCGCCGAACGCGGCATGCAACGGCTTCAACGACTGGAAATATGGGTTGGAGGGCAAGCCGAATTCGGCAGGGTTCGCGGCTAACGCCGTTCGCCGTCCGGTGGTCTATCTGCTGGGGGAGTACGACGTTACGCCGCAGTTCTCGTTCGACGCATCTTGTTCGGCGATGACCCAGGGGCCGAACCGTTTTCAGCGGGGCGTCAACTACCTCGGATACATCAATGGGAAGTACACGGCGAAGCATACGCTGGTGAAGGTTCCTAACTGCGGCCACAACGGGCGGTGTATGTTAGTGGCGGACGAAGCTCGGGCCGTGCTTTTTCCATAAGCTTGTTGCGATAGAATCAGAGCGAATGGATTGTTAAGGAGAGCCAATGTTTCGTTTGGACGCGGATCGCCCTGTTGAGTTCTGCGATGGCACGCGCCGTCGCGACTTCCTTCATGCCGGAGCGCTATCGACGCTTGGGCTCGGCCTGACTCAGTTTATGGGGATGAAGGCGCATGGTGCCGTCGACCCGAAGAAGGACGTCAACTGCATTTTGCTGATGCTGGTGGGCGGGCCGTCGCAGATCGATACGTGGGACATGAAGCCGAACGCCCCGATCGAGATTCGCGGCCCGTTTAAGCCGATCAAGACGAACGTCCCCGGCATTGAGATCTCCGAGAATTTTCCTCGGATGGCCAAACACGCCGACAAGTTTTCCATCGTCCGTTCGATGTACCATACGGCGGCGGCGGTGCATGATACGGGCCATCAGATGATGCAGACCGGTCGGCTGTTTCAGGGCGGGGTGGAGCATCCGCACTATGGTTGCGTGCTGGGCAAATTGCGCGGTTCGAAGGGCGACGTTCCGCCGCACGTTCTGCTGCCGCGGCCGATTGGAGCCACGGGCGGGAACATGCCGCATGGGCATAGCGCCGGGTATTTGGGCAAGTCTTACGACCCGTTTATTCTCAACGCGGATCCTTCGGACCCGAATTTTCGGGTTCCGGATATGCTGCCGCCGGATTACCTATCGGCCCATCGAGTGGATCGCCGGAAGAACTGGCGGGAGGCGATTGATAAGTCGGTGAGCAAGTTCGAGACTTCGCAGGACGCTCGGTTGCTGGATTCGAGCTTTCATCAGGCCTATACGTTGATGTCTTCGGCTAAGGCGCGGGCGGCGTTTGAGCTGCATCGGGAGCCGGAAGCGACGCGGGAAAAGTACGGCCTGAATCGTTTCGGCCAAAGCTGTCTGTTGGCTCGGCGGATGATTGAGGCGGGCGTCCGCTTTGTGACGATCAACATGTTCGAAACGGTGTTCGATGAGATCACCTGGGATATTCACGGTTCGAAGCCATTTTCGCCGATCTCTTGCTACAAAGACCTAGTCGGGCCGATGTTCGATATGGCGTATAGCTCGTTGCTGGAAGATCTTTCGCAGCGGGGTTTGCTGTCGAACACGATGGTCGTCGGCGTCGGTGAGTTTGGCCGTACGCCGAAGGTGAACCCGGCGGGTGGACGCGACCATTGGCCGCAATGCTGGTCGATTCTGATGGGCGGCGGACCGCTGAAGGGCGGCACCATCGTTGGTGCATCCGATGAGATTGGGGCGATGCCGAAAGATCGTCCGACGACTCCGGCGGAGGTCGCAGCGACGATCTATAAGGGCCTTGGCATCGATCTGGAAACTGAACTTCCCGGAGCCCAGGGCCGGCCTATCCCGGTGGTTGACCGAGGTACGGAACCGATCAAAGAACTCTTCGTGTAAGCCATGCGCCTTTACCTTTTGTTTCCTTTTACCGCGGCCTTGCTGGTCGCCGCTCCGTCGCTTTCGATCTTTCCGAAGGAGGTGACGCTGGCGACTCCGGAGTCTCGCCAACAGCTTTTGGCGGAGGCCCAGTTGGAGACGGCGCAGGCGGATTGGACTCGGCTGGCGGCTTGGTCGTCGTCGAACCCTTCGGTCGCGATTGTTTCGGCGACCGGGTTGGTGACGCCGCGGTCGGATGGCGAAACGCGGATCACGGCTTCGAAAGACAACATGACGGCGTCGTTGACGGTGAAGGTGCGTAACGCGAAATCGGCGTTTACGTGGTCGTTTAAGAACCATGTGATGCCGGTGCTGACGAAGACGGGTTGCAACCAGGGGGCATGCCACGGGGCACTCGCTGGGAAGAACGGTTTTAAGCTGACGCTGCGGGGTTACGACCCGGAGGTTGATTTCGACACTTTGACGCGGCAATCGGCGGCACGCCGGGTGAACTTGGCGGAGCCGGCCCAATCGCTGCTGCTGTTGAAGCCGACGTTCGCGGTTCCGCATATGGGGGGCTTGCGCTTTAGGACGGATTCGCTGGAGTACCGGGTGGTCGCGGAGTGGATCGCGGCGGGGGCTCCGCCGCCGCTGGAGAAAGATCCCGTGATTACGGGGTTGGAGGTGTATCCGCCGGCGTCGATTCTGGCTCCGAACGCGACGCAGCAGTTGATTGTGCGGGCGAAGTATTCGGACGGCCGGACGGAGGACGTGACGAACTGGGTGAAGTACACGTCGGCCAACGAGGGCGTGGCGACGGTGGACGACACTGGCTTCGTGAAGCTGACCGGGCACGGGGAATCGGCGATTACGCTGTGGTTCGATTCGAAGGTGCTGTACGCGCGGGTTACGGTTCCGTTCGTCAACGCGAACCCGGCGGAGAGCAGCTTTAAGCCGCGCAACTTTATTGACAACCTAGCGTTTGCTAAGTGGAAGTCCTTAAACTTAGTTCCTTCGAAGCAGGCGGATGATTCGACCTTCTTGCGGCGGGCTTTTTTGGATGCGGCGGGGATTCTGCCGACGGCCGACGAGGTGGAGACGTTTCTGGCCGACCAGGCCCCGGACAAACGTTCAAAGCTGATCGACCAGCTTTTGAACCGGGACGAATACGCCGACTACTGGGCCTACAAATACTCTGACCTGTTGCTTGTGAGTTCGCGGAAGTTGCGGACGCCATCGATGTGGGCGTTCTATAACTGGATCCGTGATTCGGTCGAGACGAACAAGCCGTGGGACCGGTTTGCGCGGGACATTTTTACGGGTTCTGGCTCGACGCGGCAGAACGGGGCGTTGAACTATTTCGTGTTGCACAAAGACACAATCGAGATGGCGGAGAACGTGACGCAGGCTTTCCTGGGTCAACGGTTGACATGCGCCCGCTGCCACAACCATCCGATGGAGAAGTGGACGCAGCGGCAGTATTATGAGTTCGCCAATCTGTTTGCGCGGGTGGGAATTAAGAACGGGAATACGGCTACGGACAACGTCGTTTTTGCGAAGACTTCGGGGGATATTAACCATCCTCGGCTGCTGCGGCCGCTGGACCCGACGCCGCTTGACGGCAAGGCGATGTCGCTCGATTCGACGGCTGATCGGCGGGTTCACTTTGCCAACTGGCTGACGAAAGATAACGACTACTTCACGAGGAACATCGTCAATCGCGTGTGGGCCAATTTTCTGGGCCGGGGCTTGGTGCATCCTTACGATGACGTGCGGGCGACGAACCCGGCTTCGAACGAGGAGCTGTTTGCGGCGGTTTCGGCGGATTTTGTTAAGCATGGCTATGACTTAAAGCACCTGATGCGGACGATTATGAACAGCGCGGTGTACCAGCTTTCGTCAGAGGCCAATGCGACAAACCAGGCGGACAACGTCTTTTACTCGAAGTACGTGATTAAGCGGTTGCCGGCGGAGGTGCTTCTCGATGCGATGTCGCAGGTGACCGGTGTACCGACCGCATTTGGGGGCTACCCGGCGACGACTCGGGCGATGCAACTGCCAGACGTGCGGGTGCAAAGTCAGTTTTTGACTTCGTTTGGGCGACCGGAACGAATCCTTTGCGACGCGGCGGAACGGAGTTCGGACCCTTCGATTTCGCAGGCGCTGCACGTGATCAACGGGGATACGTTGAATAAGAAACTTTCGGATCCGCAGGGTAATATCGCGTTACTGCTCAAGCTTGGCTTATCGGACCGGAAGGTGCTGGAGCATCTGTACTTGACGGCGTACTCGCGGCTGCCTCGGCCGGAGGAGTTCGCGCAGTTGCAGAAGTTGTTGGCCGAGACAAAGCAGAGCAAGCAGGAGGGTCTTGAGGACCTGGCTTGGAGCCTGCTGACGAGCAAGGAATTTCTTTTTAACTACTAACATGCGCTGGGCCCTTTTCTTCATTGCCGCCGCCGCCTTCGCCCAAGACTTCGAAGCCGATTTGCAGCCTGTTTTCCGCAAGTATTGCCTGGATTGTCATGCCCATGGGGTGAAGATGGGTTCGCTCGATCTGGAGACGATTGCGGGGATTCAAACGGGCGGCAACCACGGCCCGATTGTCGTGCCGGGCAAGGCGGACGAGTCTCGGCTGTACCTGATGTCGGCGGGAAAAAAAGAGCCATTCATGCCGATGGATGGTCGTAAGCTGGCTCCGGCGGAATTGGACGTGATTGGGAAATGGATCAACGCCGGGGCCAAGGGACCGGATCAGCCGACGGTAGTAAAGAACCGCAATCGGATTCCGGACATTCAGCCGCGGGTGGCACCGAAGCCGCAGATTTTTGCGATGGCCCAGACAGCTGACGGCAAGCTGACCGCGTACGCGGCTTATAAGAGCGTTCGGCTGAACGAGGCCACGTTGACGGGGCATTTGTCGACGGTGCGGGCGATTGCTTTTAGCAAAGATGGAGCCGTGTTGGCGGCGGCGGGGGGACTGCCCGGGCAGAGGGGCGAGGTGAAGATTTGGGACGTAGCGGGGAAGTCGGTGAAGATGACGATCACTGGGCATATGGATTGCATCTACGCGGTCGCGTTTTCGCCGGATGGCAAAACGTTGGCGACGGCTAGTTACGACAAGATGATCTACCTTTGGGACACGGCGACTGGCCAACAGGTTCGGCCGCTGAAGGACCATATTGATGCCGTTTATGGGCTGGCCTTTTCGCCGGATGGGACGCGATTGCTGTCGGCTTCGGCGGACCGGTCGGTGAAGGTTTGGGACCCGGCGACGGGCGAACGGCTCTTCACGCTTTCGGAGTCGACGGATGCGTTACAGACGGTAATCGTTTCGGCCAATGGGAAGTTGGCGGCGGCGGCTGGAGTCGACAAATCGATTCGGCTTTGGGATTTAACGCCGAAGGGCGGGCCGCTGAACAACTCGTTGATTGCTCATGAGGACGTGATTTTGCAGCTGGCGTTTTCGCCCGATGGATCGCTGCTGGCTTCGGGGTCGGCGGACCGGTCGGTGAAACTGTTTCGGACCGCTGATCTGACGGAACTGAAGACGATTGCGGGGCAATCGGACTGGCCGACGGGGCTGATCTTCACGCCCGACGGTCAAAGCCTGCAAGTCGCCCGGCTTGACGGCACCACCCAAACCTACCCGGTTAAATAGGATTTCCATGCGCTATTTGCTTGCTTTTGTCGTTGTTGCCGCTTTGGCCCAGTCTCCTCGATCGACGCCGCCCACCGTGCAATCGATTGTTCCGCGAGGCATCGCGCGCGGGATGACGGCGGAGCTGGTGATTGAAGGCTTTAATCTGGCGAAGGCTTCGGCGATCTACTTTTCGGATCCTCGGATTAAGGGGAAGATTGTGCGGGTGAAAGAGCTGCCGGATTTGGCCGATGTGCGGATTGGGTCGAATGGGACGCAGTCGTCGATTGACGTGGGTCCGCTGCCGCCGCGGAACCAGGTGACGGTGGAGGTGGACATTGATCCGGCCGCAGAAATTGGTGATGTTTCGTTTCGGTTATTGACGCCGCTGGGCACTTCGCCGGAGGGCACATTGCTGATTGAACCCTACGTGGGCGAGGCGACGGATAAGGAGCCGAACGATACGATTGCGAGCGCGGTGGAGACGTATTTGCCGGCGGTGTTGACTGGAGCGATTTCGAAGCCGGGCGATGTGGATCTGTTCAAGATCACGGTGCGGGCGAACCAGACGCTGGTGTTTGAAAATTCGTCGGACAAAATTGGGTCGAGCTTGCAGCCGGTGGTCAGCATTCTGGATGGAGCCGGGGTGGTCGAGAAGACGTATGGCGAGGACGGGGCGGCGACGGATTTCGCGCACAAGTTTGGGAAGGCTGGGACCTATTTTGTGCGAATCGCGGACTACGAACGGTCGGGTCGGGCGGGGCATCTGTACCGGATCAAGGTGGGAGAGTTTGGGTTCGTTTCGCAGGTTTTCCCGCTGGGGATGCGGCGGGACGATGTGGCCAAGATTCAATTGACCGGGTTCAATTTGCCGACGACGGTGGACGTTAAAGGGGTGCCAAGCGTTGATGATCCGTTTGCGACTTCGGTGCGTCCGGGGACGGCATACAACAAGGTGAAGCTGGCGTTGGGGATGGACCCGGAGGTGACGGTTTCACAGCCTTCGCCGAAGCTGGCGTTGCCGGTGACGTTGAACGGCAAGTTGGGGAAGGCCGATGAGGTGCACAGGTTTTCGTTTGCGGCGAAGAAGGGGCAGGCGCTGGTGTTTGAGGTGATGGCGCGGCGGTTGGGTTCGGAGCTGGACACGACGATTGAGGTGCAGACGGCGGTGGGCCAGTCGATTGAGCTGGCGGCGGTGCGGCCGGTGGTGGCGACGTACACGACGCTGCGGGACCATGATTCGGCTCAGCCCGGGATTCGAATTACGCATTGGAACAACATCAACGCGGGGGATTACATGATGCTGGGCCGGGAGATTGTGCGGGTTTCGGAGTTGCCTCGGGGCCCGGATGAGGACATCCGGTACGAGGCGTTGGGTGGGCAGCGGGTGACGTTCTTCAACACGGCGGCGGAGGCTCATGCGATCGACAAAGCGGTGTATAAAGTGCAGATCCATCCACCGGGGACGCAGTTTGCGCCGAACGGTTTGCCGGTGACGCGGCTGTATGCGCAGAACGACGATGGCGGGCCGGGGTTTAGCAAGGACTCGTATTTGACGTTTACGGCACCGGCGGATGGTGACTATCAGTTGGTGCTGCGGGATGTGACGGGGGCGACGGGTTCGTATCGGTTGAACATCCGCGAGCCGCGGCCGGACTTCCGGCTGTCGGTGAATCCGCGGAACCCGAATGTGCCGCGGGGGGCGACGATTCCGTTGACGGTGACGGCGATGCGGCTGGACGGGTACGCGGGTCTGATCGACGTAGCATTGTCGGGTTTGGCGAACGGCTTTACGGCGACGAAGACGCAGATTCAGCCGAACCAGAATGTGGGCGTGATTTTGTTGACGGCGGCGGCGGACGCGGAGGCGGCGGAGGCGTTTCCGTTTTCAGTGACGGGTTCGGCGCTGGGCGTGACGCGGGCGGCTAACCCGGAGGACCACTTGAAGCTGGTGGCGCTGGGGGCATCGCCGGACGTGCTGATGACGTCGGAGACGCGCGTCGTGGAGATGGCTCCGGGGGAGACGGCGGCGATCAAGGTGAAGATTACGCGGCACAACGGGTTTGCGGGGCGGGTTCCGGTGGACGTGGTGAACTTGCCGCCGCGCGTGAAATTGCCGGACTTTGGGTTGAATGGGGTGTTGTTAAACGAAGATGAAACAGAGCGGACGTTCTACATTGAAGCGACTCCGGCGGCGGAGCCGGGAGACTATACGATCGCCGTGGCGGGGCGGATTGAGACGCGGAGCACGCAGCAGAATTTGTCGGCTGCGCCGCATACGATTGCGGTGCGGATTAAGGCGAAGTAGAGGTTGCGAGGCGAGCGCGGGGATGGGTCGGGCGGCCGGGATTGAGCGGCGTAGTCGGCGGGAATGACGGTGCCATCGGACACTACATCACGTCGACAAAGCCTTTTTTCAGCTTCCGAAACACGGCGTATCCCACGTAGAAGACTACGAGGGCATAGACCCAGACGCGGGCGACTTCCTGCCAGGCGGGGCCGGAGTTTTCAAGGAACAGCATGCGGTAGCCGTAGACGAGTTTGTAGATGGGGCTGCGCTGCAGGATGGGCCAGGCCCAGGCGGGGAGGGAGGCCTGGGGGTAGCAGATGGGGGTGAGGAAGAAGACGAGGGTCAACAGAAAGCCGTTGACTTGGATGAGGTCGCGGAGATAGACGCCGATGGCGGCGAAGAGCCAGGCGACGCCCATCGTAAGCAGGACTTGGGGGACGATATAGATGGGTAGCCAAAGGGCTTCGAGGGGGATGCGTTCGCGGGTTCCCATGAGGAGGAACAGGTAGATGACTAGGGCGAGGCCGCTGCTGGCGAGGCCGGCGAGGGTGACGTTGATGGGCAGGATTTCGACGGGGAAGACAAGCTTCTTGACGAAATTTCGATGCTCCCAGATGACGCCCGGGGCCCGCCCGATGGCTTCAGAGAAGGCAAGCCAAGGGAGCATGCCGCACAAGAAATACAGAACGAACCCGGCTTGGCCTTCGTCGCCGGGGAAGCGGGTTTGGAGGACAATGCCGAAGACGAAGAAGTACGTCAGCATGAGGAGCAGGGGGTTGAGCAGGCTCCATGCCATGTTGCCAAACGAACCGCGGTAGCGACCTCGGACGTCGCGTTGGACCATCGCGGAGATCAGGCTTCGATTGCGATAGAGCACTTGCCAAGGCTCGATGAGGAGTTGCAGTGCTTGGCCGGGCAACATTTGCCAGCGGAGGCGGCGCATGGTGGTTTCGCGCTGGCGGAGTGTGGGCTGGCCATTGCGGACGCTAGCTTCGAGGAGGAGGAAGCGCTCGCCGCGGTCGTAGCCCCAGCCGTGGTCGACGTCGATCGACGAGACGAGGACGCGATAGTCGCCGTCGGCTTCGGGGAGGGAAACGATCATCGCGCCGCCGGGACCCCAAGGGCCTTCTTCGACGCAGAGGCCACTCGCCGCTTCAAATACCTGCCAGCCCGCGTGGCGCCCTGCGCCGGGGTCGAACTGAACTTCGGTTTTCACGTGCCGCCCTCGTAAAGCCAGGCGGGGTAGCGCTTTTGGATCGGCCCGAGTTTTTTGCCGACGGCATAGATGCCGTGTCCTCGGAGGGTGGTGGGGAGGATATAGCTGCCCGCGTGACGCCCTGCGCCGGGGTCGAACTGAACTTCGGTTTTCACGTGCCGCCCTCGTAAAGCCAGGCGGGGTAGCGTTTTTGGATCGGCCCGAGTTTTTTGCCGACGGCATAGATGCCGTCTCCCCGGAGGGTGGTGGGGAGGAGATAGCGTTCGAGCAGGTGGAGGATCCACTGGTCTTCGGGGCGGGGAACGTCGCGGAATTCGCCGGTTTCGAGTAGCGCCACTTCGAAGCCGGCATCAAGGAGGAGGTGGTGGATTTCCTTGGGCGTATACTCACGGGCGTGACGGGCTTCCACCTCGTCGCCGGGGTTTGCGGGCTTGATGTAGGCGGGGAAGAAGCCGGGGTGATAGCCGTCCAAGGCGGCGCGCAAGGCTCGGAGGCTGGCGATGTTCGGGGTGGTGACGACGAAGTGTCCGCCGGGCTTGAGGATGCGGTTGATCTCGGCCATCATGTGCATCGGATCGCTGGGGAGATGTTCGATGAGCTCGCAGCAGAGGACGGTGGAGAAGTACTCGTCGGGGTAGGGAAAGTGGTCTTTTTCGGCGTCGAAGAGGTCGACGTCGCAGGTGAAGGTTTCGCCAGTGGAAGAGGTGACGGAGCGGTGGTCGACTTCGCCGGCGGGGCCGTAATAGCAGCCACGGACTTCGCCGTAGCCGAGTTTGGTTTTGAGCGCCGGGGTGATCTGGAGGTAAGCGCCCATTTCGAGGATGCGGTCGGCGGCGGTGCCGGGCGGAGTGATGGCTAGCGTCTTCTCGAAGCGGGAGAGGTGAATTTCGGCGTACTGTTTGGACTCCTCGGTTTCGGCCATCCAGGTTTGAATGTA
>JANXMS010000089.1 GCA_025354525.1 Acidobacteriota bacterium | reverse complement strand
AGCCGCCTGAAGAGCATACCGGATGAGGATCGCGCTTAAGGGCCCGCAAGTTCGCCACATTAAGTCGCGAGCTGATCGGTCGCCTGCATCCCACACGGTCTAGGGATTCTTGGCAACCCGCCCGTCGCGGAACTTGGTGGCAAAACCCCCGCGGGCGCTTCTCCGGCATTCCGCGATCTCCTTGTTTTGCAGCGCTGAGGCTAAAAGCGGCCCGCCTGAAAGGCGGGGGGATTATACCGGGCACTCAGAAACTAAAAGTCGCAGGGCGCGGCTAAAGCCACTTGAAGCGTATACCGGATGACGGTCGCGCTTAAAGGCTCGCAAGTTCGCTACATTAAGTCGCGAGCTGATCGGTCGCCTACATTCCAGACGGTCGAGCGATTCTTGGCAACCCGCCCGTCGCGGAACTTGGTGGCCAAACCCGCGCGGGCGCTTCTCCGGCATTCCGCGATCTCCTTGTTCAGCAACACTGGGGCTAAAAGCGGCCCGCCTGAAAGGCGGGGGGGATTAGACCGGACTAAAATTTCACGACCGCGTCGAGCCACTCCTTCCCCGGTAGCCGGCCGTTGGGGAAGCAGAGATATTGCCAGCCGCGCCGTTTCACCCAGCCCGTCCCCGCATTCTTGGCGACAAACTCGCTGATCGCTTTCTGAAGTGCATCGAGCGTGCCGATTTCGGTCAGGTCGATTTCGCGCAAGCCAAGCGGTCGGCCGATGAAATGGAGTTGGCCGTCCTTAGAACCCGGGCGTGACCAAGCGGCCCTTGGCGTCGAAGACGGTGGTCCAGGGGCGGGCTTGCCTTCCGCTTTATTTTTGCACGGCGACGATCTTTTCGTCGCGGATTAGCCCGGTTGTCGCCCAGGGCTTCGACTCTTCGACGGTCCAGACGCCGCAAGAAAACAACACAGACGCTTCATTTTTTCCGGTGTGCCAGATCCCGGCGAATATACTAGGAAGATGTCTCCGGAAGTCATGGAAAAATACGAGGTCGTGATCGGCCTTGAGGTTCACGTGCAGCTGAGCACGCGCACCAAAATCTTCTGCTCTTGCCCCACCAGTTTCGGCGCGCAGCCGAATACTAACGTCTGTCCGGTCTGTTTAGGCCTTCCGGGCGCACTGCCGGTTCTCAGTCGGAGGGCCGTTGAATTAGGCATGAAGGGATCCACCGCGCTGAACTGCACGGTGCAGCCGGAGTCCGTTTTTGCGCGGAAAAACTATTTTTATCCGGACTCGCCGAAGGGTTACCAGATCTCGCAGTTCGATAAGCCGATCGCGCTGGACGGCTATTTAGACGTGCTTGTGCATGGTGAGACGAAGCGGGTCGGCATCACGCGGGTCCACATGGAAGACGACGCGGGGAAGTCGATCCATGATGGCTTTAAAGACTCGGACCGCTTCACCTATGTTGACCTGAACCGTTCGGGCACGCCGTTGATCGAGATCGTGAGTGAGCCCGATATTCGCAGTTCGGACGAGGCGGTCGAATACCTTAGCGAAGTGAAACAGGCGATGCAGTTCGCCGAAGTATCGACGTGCGATATGGAGAAAGGGCACCTGCGATGTGACGCCAATGTCTCGATGCGTCTGAAGGGTGCGGAGAAGTTGGGGACCCGCGCCGAGGTTAAGAACCTGAACTCGTTTCGGTTTCTGAAGCAGGCGATCGAATTTGAGATGGTGCGTCAAGTGGAGATCCTCGAATCCGGCGGCCGGATTATTCAGGAAACGCGGCTGTTCAACCCCGACCTGGGGGAGACGATCTCGATGCGTTCGAAGGAAGAGGCGCATGACTATCGGTACTTCCCGGAACCGGATCTAATGCCGTTGCGGATTAGCCCCGAGTGGCTGGCAGAGGTGACCGCGTCGATGCCCGAATTGCCGCAGGCGCGGCGGGCGCGGTTTGCGTCCGCTTACGGCCTGAGCGCCTACGATGCTCAGGTCTTGACAATCACGCGGGAGATCGCGGACTACTTTGAACGGGCGGTCAAAGTCTGCGGCGACGCCAAACAGGCCGCCAACTGGGTGATGGGCGATTTGGCTGGGATGCTGAAGGCCGACGGGAAAGAGTTCGAAGATTCACCGATTTCGGCCGAGCATTTGGGTGAGTTGATCAGCCTGATTATCAAGGGCGAACTGTCTGGGAAACTGGCGAAAGACATTTTCCCGAAGATGTATGCAACCGGTGATGCTCCGGGCGGGATCATGGAGCGCGAAGGGCTGAGGCAGATCAGCGACTCGGGAGCGCTGGAAAAGTTTGTCGACGATGTGTTGGCCGCCAATCCGAAACAGGTGGAGCAGTACAAGGCCGGCAAGACGACGGTGATCGGCTTTCTGGTGGGCCAAGTGATGAAACTTTCGCGCGGCCAAGCGAACCCCGGGACAGTGAACGCACTGTTCGCCGAGAAGCTGAAGTAGGCCGCCATGGACGCCAGCCCATGTCGATCATCAACCATCTATTTTTCACCGAGCTTCTCGGGCTTCGGGTCTACGACCTAAAAGGCCGCTTATTGGGGCGGATCCGCGACGCGGCCTTAGTGCCCCGAGTTGACGCCATTCGCGTTGATCGGTTTCTCCTTGGCGGCGGGCCAGCTTGGCTGACCGTTCGCTACGACCAGGTGGACCGCATCAACCTGGAAGGGCTATGGCTTCGCGATGAGCAACTGACGCCGTACCATCGCGACGAGTACATGCTTCGCATCGGACGCGACCTGCTGGACCAACAGATCATTGACGTCGATGGCCGCAAGGTGGTCCGCGTTTCCGACGTCACGTTCAATCTCGATAACTCCTCTGGCTTCGACGAACTGCGCATCGTCGAAGTCGACATCGGCTTGCGGAGTATGTTCCGCCGCGTGACTCAGGGGCTGCTGCCGCGTCGCTTGATCCGACGGCTGATGATGCCGATTCCGCCGAACTCGATCAACTGGCAAGTGTGCAACATTGTCGAGAGTGATCCGCAGCGGCGGCTTCATCTGAACATTTCCCACGACCGGTTGGAACATCTCCATCCGGCCGACCTCGCCGACATCGTCGAGGCGCTGGGCCCCGAGGATCGGGAGGCCATATTTGAGTCCATTGATAGTGAAGTGGCCGCCGACGCTTTGTCGGAGATTTCTCCCGTAATCCAATCGAGCATTTTGGAATCGCTCGACGAAGACAAGGCCGCGGACATCATCGAAGAGATGTCGCCCGACCAAGCGGCTGACGTCCTCGGCGAGCTGCATCAAGATACCTACGAAGCCATTCTCGAAGAGATGGAAAACGAACCCAAGGCCGAGGTCCGAGAGCTGCTCGAACACCGGGAGGATTCGGCGGGCGGTTTGATGACCACCGAATACATCACGCTGCCCACCGAGGCCACCGTCGCCGACGCGATCGCGGCCATCGCCGCCAATGCCGAGATCATCGACAACCTGAACACGTTGTTTCTGGTCGACGCGGACGAGCGGCTGACTGGTGCCGTCCCCCTCGCCCGACTGTTCACCGTGGCGGGCTCGGAGCCGCTCGTCGGCCTGCAGGCTGAGCGCCTGCTGTCGGTCCCGGTCACCGAAAAGCAAGACCGCATCACCGAACTTTTCGACAAATACAACTTGCTCACCTTGGCTGTCCTTGATAAGCAAAAGCGCCTCGTCGGTGTCATCCATGCCGACGATATCATCGCCCTACTCAGGAGTTTCTAGCCCGTGTTCCAACGTCTCAAATACCACATCGCGGTGTTCTTCTCCGTCATCGGACCGGGCTTCATTACGGCCGTCGTGGACAACGACGCCGGCGGTATTTTCACCTATTCCCAGGCCGGGGCCAAGTACGGCTATCTTCCGCTTTGGACGCTGCTGCCGATCATGGCGCTGCTGATTGTGACCCAGGAGATGACGGCTCGCATGGGTGCCGTGACTGGCAAGGGGCTCTCCGATCTCATTCGCGAGGAGTTCGGCCTACGCACGACGTTCTTCATGATGGTGGCTTTGGTTGTCGCGAATCTCACGAACGTGATGGCCAACTTCGCTGGGGTCGCCAGTTCGCTTGAACTCTTCGGCGTCTCGCGTTTTATCTCGGTGCCTATTGGGGCGCTGATCGTTTGGCTGCTGGTGGTGAAAGGGAACTACGCGAGCGTGGAACGAATCTTCCTTTTCGCTACGTTGCTGTACGTTTCGTACATTATTTCCGGGGTGCTCGTGAAGCCCGACTGGAAGGAGGCTGCGCTCTATAGTGTTACGCCCGTCCTGATTTTCGACCCAGCCTACATCACGCTGCTGATTGCGATGGTGGGGACCTCGGTCGCTCCGTGGATGCAGTTCTATTTGCAGGCTGCGATCGTCGAAAAGGGCATCACGGCGAAGGATTACATTGAGTCGCGCATCGAAGTGATCGTCGGCTGCGTCGTGATGACCGTCATCGCGTTTTTCATCATCGTCGCGTGTGCCGGGGCCATTTGGACGGTCGCGCCTCGCGATATCAAAGACTCGGCCGACGCCGCACTGGGTCTGAAGCCGTTCGGCGATTACGCGTATCTGCTTTTCGCGGGTGGGCTGTTCAACGCTTCGCTGTTCGCCGCGTGCATTCTGCCGCTGTCGACGGCTTACACCGTCTGCGAAGGCCTCGGGTTTGAATCTGGCGTGAACAAACGTTGGAACGAAGCGCCGATTTTTTACTGGCTCTTCACGCTGCTGATCGTCATCGGCGGAGGTGTAATTCTGATCCCCGGCTTCCCGCTCGTTCGTATGATTCTGATGTCGCAAGTCATCAATGGAGTAATGCTTCCGTTCGTCCTCATCTTCATGGTGCTGATCGTGAACCGCAAATCGATCATGCGCGACTGGACCAATTCGCCCGCCTATAACGGCGTCGCCTGGACGGCGGTGGTGACTATGATTGGCCTGACGCTCGTGCTGGTCGGCATCACATTGCGGGACCTCTGGGCATGAACATTTTGCCTCCGAATTGTACTTCCGCCCCGCGCTACACTGATCGCGTGTTGTCAACCGAAGCCAACGCCCCCGTCGCCAGTACCGCCACCGTGGTGGGCCAACTCGCCCACGAACTTCGCCAACCGCTGAGCGCGATGGAAGCGATCACGTACTATCTGCATCTCACCGTTGTCCATGACCCGAATGCCCGCCAACAGATCGACAAGCTGCGGCAGTTGATCGAGCAGGCCGGCTGGATCCTCTCCGACGCCGTGCACTACCTCCAATCCGCTCCGCCCCGCCCTGCGCTGCAAGACGTCCATGAGGTGCTCGAGGTCGTACTCAGCCGGTTCAGCACGGAAGAGCAGGATGCCGTGTTTGTCGATCTTGCCGAATCGTTTCCGCTGCTCAATGTCGACTTGGCGCAGATGCAACATTTGTTGACGACGGCGCTTCGGTTTTGTCTCCGGACGGCGCGCCAAGCGTACTCAGTCGACGTAGCCACCTTCACCGAGGCAGGCCAAGCCGTTCTCTTATTCTCGACCGAGGCCCCGGGCTTCGACGCCCACTGCATCGAGAGCCTTTTCTCGCCGTTTGAGGACCATCCGGCATCTGCCGCGGGCCTGGGTTTGGCGAGCGTTCGCCGGATTGCCGAAGTCCACGGTGGCACCTGCGGCCTGACCGTTAATCTTGCTGGCGAACTCCGTTTACGCGTCGCGTTCCCGGTCCAAAGCGTCTAGCCGCGCCCGCAACGCCTTTACTTCGAGACGCATCTCGCCCACTTTCGTGATGTTCGCGAGTTGGGTTAGATACTCTTTCAAGGGCCGCGCCGGGGTGCCCCAAACCACCTGATTGCCGTGCACGATTTTTGAAGTCAGCACGCCGCAACCCGACCCCAAAATGGCCTTCGACTCAATGCGCGCCTTGTCCCCGATCCCGACCTGGCCCCCGATCACCGCATACTCTTCCACGATTACGCCGCCTGAAAGGCCTGTCTGGGCGGCGATCACCACGTGGTTGCCGATCTCGCAGTTGTGCGCGATATGCACCATGTTGTCGATCTTCACGCCGTCGCCGATTCGCGTTACGCCGAGCGCGGCACGGTCCACGCAGGCGTTCGCCCCGAGTTCAAAGTCGTCTCCGATCTCCACTCGTCCCACCTGGGGAAATTTTTGATACCGGCCTTCGTGCATGACAAAACCGAACCCATCAGCGCCGATCACGCTGCCCGAGTGCAGCACGGCCCGCGCTCCTAATTTCACTCCGTCGTAGATGGTCACCCGTGCGTGCAGCAGCGCCGCGTCGCCAATCGTCACTCCGGCCCCAATCGCGCAGCCGGCCTGAATCTCACTCCCCGCGCCGATCTTGGTTCCCTCCCCTACGCTCGTCATTGGGCCGATGCTGACTCCATCCCCCAATTCCACGCCCTCTGCGAGGACCGCCGTGGGATGCACCCCGACCGCCGCCCGGCGTCGGGGATAAAGCACCGTCAAGCAGCGCGCAAACGCCCCCCTTGGCTGGAGGACAAAAATCATGGCCGTGCCCAGTTCGGTGCCCGGGGTGACGAGCAGGCACCCCGCCTGCGACGTTTCCGCGGCTTTGGCCCCTTTCGCATTCCCGACAAAGCTGAGATCGGTGGCGCAGGCCTCGGCCAGCGGCGCGGCCCCCACGATCTCCCGTTCGCCGTCGCCCGTCCAGGGCGCTCCCAGCATCGTCGCGATTTCCCGTACTTTCATAGCTTGAACGCTATGATAACGTTCAATGGCCATTGATCCTTCGGCGCGCATCGCCCCCACCGCCCAAGTCCACCCTTCCGCCCACATCGGACCGCAAACCGTCGTCGGTGATTTTTGCATCATCGAGGCCGATGTCTCCCTTGGTGGCCATTGCTTGCTCGAACCCTACGTTTTCCTCAAGCGTTGGACAACCCTCGGCGATCACAACGAAATTTCCGCCCACACGGTGCTGGGCACGGACCCGCTGGATCGCGCGTTCACGGGCGAGCGCTCGTATCTCACGATCGGCCATCACAACAAAATCCGCGAGCACTACACGATCTCTCGTGGCACCAAACCAGAATCCGTCACCACCATCGGCGATTACAACTACATCATGACGTCCGGGCATATCGCGCACAATGCCACCATTGGCAACCACTGCACCATCGCCAGTTGTGCGCTGGTCGCTGGCTACGTGACGATCGAGGACCAAGTGTTTCTGTCGGGCGGCGTCGTTGTTCATCAGTTTTCGAAGATCGGCCGCTTGGCCATGATCGGCGGGAATACCCGAGTCAACCTCGACGCCCCGCCCTTCTTTCTCTATACTGATTTCAACATCACGCCTTGTGGCCTTAATGTCGTCGGGCTTCGCCGTGCGGGGTTTAAAGCTTCCGATATTGCCCCGCTCAAGACGGCCTACAAGCTGCTGTATCGTAGCCATCTGAAGCAGGCCGACGCCCTCGCTCGCATCGAAGCCGAACTCCCCGGCCCGCTGACGCTTCAGTTGGTCGAGTTCATCCGCGGGTCCCAGCGCGGCATTGCGAGAGAGAGGGGTGACGGTGTTATAGTTTCGTAGTTGCATCGCATTTTCATTCCGCTCTTTTTGTGTAGTTGTGCTGTGGCGCAAGAAATTTCACTGCCCGAAGCCGTTAAACATGCGACGGCGAAATACCCCTCGGTTCAGATCTCGCTTGACCAGGTGTCGGAGGCTGCGGCAGGGATAAATATTGCCCGGCTCGCCTACCTTCCCCGCGCCGAAATGCTCGGCCAGATCAACCGTGCGACGGCGAATAACGTCTTCGGGATGTTGCTTCCCCAAACGGTTGTCTCTCCGATCAGCGGCCCCCTGCTGCCCACCGGCGCTGGCTTCAGCAACGTTTGGGGCACTGCGGTCGGCTTGATGATCAACTGGGAGCCGTTTGATTTCGGACGTCGCCAAGCGGAGGTTTCGAGTGCCGCGTCGTCCAAACTACGAGCCGAAACCGGCGTCGCTCGCACCCAACTCGAAGTGGCTACGGCGACCGCCGACGCCTACCTTACCGCCCTCGCCGCACAGCAGACCGTCCTGTCGGCACAAGCCGCGGTCACCCGGTCGCAGGAGCTTGTGCGGCTGACCGAGGCGCTCGTCAAGTCGGAGCTTCGCCCGGGTGCTGACCTTTCTCGCATGCAGTCCGAAGTGCTGCTGGCGGAAGCACAAGTCGTACGCGCGGAACAGTCCGCGTCCACGGCGCGCGCCTCGCTCGCCCAGTTCACCGGGCCCGCTACACCGAAGAACACGTTTACTTCCCTGCCCCCTGTCGCGCCGCCCACCGGCATCGCCGCCACGCATCCGCACGTCCGCGAACAGCAAGCGGCTATCGACGAAATCAAATCGCGCCAGGCCATCATCGATAAAAGCTGGTACCCCCGGCTCAACACCCAAGCCAACGTCTTCGGCCGCGGCTCTGGCACGAACCTCAATGGGCCGTACCCCGGCGGTGCCAACGGCCTGGGCCCCACGGTTGGCAACTGGGCCATCGGTGCCACCGTTACGTTTCCGCTTCTCGAGTACAAAACGCTTCGTGCTCGCCGTCAATTGGAAGACCAGCGGATTGGCCGCGAATCGTCCCGGATGGCGCTGCTCGAACGGGAACTCGCCGCTGCTTTGGAGCGGGCGCGGATCGCCGTTGCCGGGGCTCGGAGCTTGGCTCGCATCACGCCCCAACAGGTCGCGCTACTGAAACTGACCCTGGAGCAAATCACGGCCCGCTATCGCGCCGGGCTCGCCAATCTGACTGAAGTCACGGATTCGCAACGCTTGTTGACGCAAGCTGAGATCGACCACTCGCTCGCGATCCTCAACGTCTGGCGCTCGGAACTCGCCCTCGCCGCGACGCAGGGTGATCTGACGCCCTTCCTGAGCAAGGTGCCTTAAGCCATGCGCCTCGTCATAGCTGCCCTCCGCCGACCGGTAACGATTCTCGTCGCCGTCCTCGCGATTCTCCTGTCGGCCTATCTCGCCAGCCGCCGCATCGCGGTTGATATTTTCCCGGAAATCGGCCAGCCCGCCATCTTCGTCGCCCAACCTTACGGCGGCATGGACCCTTCGCAAATGGAGGGTTATCTCACTTATTACTACGAGTATCACTTTCTGTATATAGCGGGCATTGAGCACGTGGAATCGAAAAACATTCAGGGCGCTTCGTTGATGAAGCTCTACTTCCACCCCGGCACAGACATGGCCCAAGCGATGGCCCAGGTGATCGGTTACGTCACCCGCTCCCGGGCCTTCATGCCGCCCGGCGTCGTGGGGCCGTTCATCACGCGCTTCGATGGCGGCAGCGTCCCCGTTGGACAGTTGATCTTTTCCAGCCCGACTCGCCCGCCGAACGAGATGCAGGACATCGCGCTGAATCGCGTCCGTCCGCTGTTCGCCACGCTACCCGGCGTATCTGCCCCACCGCCGTTTGGCGGCAACCAGCGCACCATCGTCGTCCGCCTCAACCCGGACAAACTTCGCAGCTATCGCATCTCTCCGGAAGAAGCCATTGCCGCTGTCAATAAGGCTTCGTCGGTTCAACCCGCTGGGAACATCCGCATCGGTGACCTGAACAACTTCGCGACGTCGAACGCCGCTCTCGGTGCCAACCTTTCGGAGCTGATGGACGCTCCGATCCGCCCGGGTGAAACGCCGCCGGTCTTTTTGCGCGATATCGGCACGGTGGAGAACGGCACCGACATCCTGACGGCCTATGCCCATGTGAACGGCAAACGCACCGTCTACATGCAGATCACCAAGCGCAGCGACGCTTCGACGCTGGACGTGATCGAGCGCGTCCGGGCGGCGATCCCTGCGTTTAAGGCGGTCTGCCCGGAGGATGTGGACGTTCGCGTCGAGTTTGATCAGTCGATTGTCGTCACTCAGGCGCTGCGTACGCTCGCGAATGAAGCGGCGCTTGGGGCCTTGCTCACCGGCCTGATGGTTTTGATTTTCCTCCGCGATTGGCGCAGCGCGCTCATCGTGGTCACCACGATTCCCATCGCACTGCTTTCCGCCGTCGTCGGCCTGTGGGCGCTCGGCCAGACCATCAACATCATGACGCTCGGGGGGCTGGCGCTGGCCGTCGGCGTTCTGGTCGACGAAGCCACGGTCGAGATCGAGAACATCCACGCCCACATGGCGACCGGCTTGTCACGCGTGCAGAGCGTCCTTGATGCTTGTCGCAAAACAGCCACGGCTCGGCTGCTGTCGATGTTGACGATCTTGGCCGTGTTTGTTCCGGCCCTATTCATGACGGGCGTCGGCCGCCAACTCTTTGTGCCACTCTCGCTCGCGGTCGCTTTGGCGATGTTTGCGAGTTATGCACTGTCGAGCACGCTCGTCCCCATTTTGGCTACCCGCTTCGTCAAACCGCGCGTTCATGCGCCATCGAATGCGCCATATAGCACTTATTTGACTGCGATGCTGAAGCTTCGTTGGCCGCTGACGGGCCTGTATCTGGTGGCCACTTCGGCGCTGCTCTGGTTTCTTGTCCCGACGCTGGGCACCGAACTTTTCCCCGCTGCCGACGCTGGTCAGTTTAAGCTGCGCCTGCGCGCGCCGACGGGCACCCGCATTGAACGCACCGAAGAACTGGCTCTGCACGCGCTGCAGCTTATCCAACGCGAAGTTCCCGTCGAGATCAGTTCGGCATTCATTGGGGTTCAACCCGCCAGCTATCCCATCAATACGATTTTTCTTTGGACTTCGGGTCCGCACGAAGCCGTTTTCCAGGTCGCACTGAAGCCTGAGGCCACCTTGCGGGGCGAGCCGTTGCGGGAGCGGCTGCGCGCCGTTTTTTCAAAAGAGCTTCCTCAAATGCAGATGTCGTTCGAAGCCGGAGACATCGTCAGCGACGTGATGTCGTTCGGCTCTCCGACACCCATCGAAGTCGCCATTCAGGGTCCGGCCCTGCCCGCCAATCGCGCCCATGCGGAGAAGGTTTTGGCCGAGCTGCAAAAGCTGTCGTTCCTTCGGGACCTGCAGTTCGCGCAACCGCTCGACTACCCAACGATCAACGTCCAGATCGACCGGGAACGCGCCGGGCAGTACGGCCTGACGATGTCGAACGTCGCTCGTTCGCTGGTTGCGGCCACCTCATCGTCACGCTTCGTCGACCCCAATTTTTGGCGCGACCCGGCCTCTGGCAACGCCTTCCAGATCCAGGTGGAAATTCCGCAGCACCGGATGGCGTCGATCGCTGACCTCGCCGACCTCCCTATCATGCAGAACCGCGAAGCGCGTCCCTCGCTGGGCGACGTCGCGACCATCAAACCCGGCAAGACGTTCGGCCTCGTCGAACGCTACAACATGCAGCGGGTTGTCTCGATCACGGCCAATCTCCACGACGTGCCCCTTGGCCTTGCGGAACAACAAATCAACGCGGCGATTTTGAAAGCCGGTGCCCCGGCTCGCGGCGTCACGGTGAATGTTCGCGGTCAGGTGCCGGCGTTGAAATCGACGCTGGACGGCCTTCGGCTCGGTCTCGTGATCGCCATCGCCGCCATCTTCCTGCTGCTCACGGCAAACTTCCAAAGCGTCCGGCTCGCTCTCGTCGTGCTCTCCACTGTCCCGGCCGTTCTCTGCGGCGTCGCCTTGGCGCTTGCTTTCTCCGGCACCACGTTGAACATTCAGAGCTTCATGGGTGCCATCATGGCCACGGGCATTGCGGTCGCAAACTCCATTTTGCTGGTAACCTTTGCCGAGCAAGGAGGCGGTATCGCCGCTGCGGCTAGCGCCCGTCTCCGTGCCATTCTCATGACCGCATGTGCCATGCTTGCCGGAATGGTGCCGATCGCTCTAGGTGCCGCTCAAACCGCGCCGCTAGGCCGTGCCGTCATCGGTGGCCTTGTGTTGGCGACCATCGCCACGTTGACCATCGTTCCGCTCTTCTACGCCATCCTTCAACCTAACCCCGGCCGCAGCGCCTCCCTCTTGCCCCATGATTTCGAAACCCGCTAGTATTCTTTTCCTGCTCGCCTCCGCCGCTCTTGCTCAGGAGACGGTCGCCGTCGTTGTCCAGCAACTCGACCGCAAGCTGCGCCTGCCCGCCGAGATCCTGCCGTACCAGGCGGTCGACCTGCACGCCCGTGTCCCGGGCTTCGTCGAGAGGGTGGAGGTCGATCGCGGCAGCGTCGTTAAAAAAGGGCAACTGCTACTGGAACTCGTCGCGCCAGAAATGAAGGCCCAGCTTACCGAAGTGGAAGCCAAGGCACAAGCCATCGAAAGCCAAAGGGCCGAAGCGGAAGCCAAGCTGGCCAGCGCCGAAGCGGTGCTGGAACGTTTGAAGCAGGCGGCGACGACGGCTGGGGCGGTGGCTGGCATCGAAGTCATCCAGGCTCAGAAATCGACCGACGCGCTGAGGTCGCAAATCACGAGCATCCAAAGCCAAGCCAAAGCCACTCGCTCTTCGGCCGTCGCGATCAAAGAGCTCATCGGGTACTTGAAAGTGACGGCCCCTTTTGACGGAGTGATCACGGCTCGCCTGGTTCATCCGGGAGCGTTGGCCACCGGCCCGCTGCTGCGCCTAGAACAGTTGAGCCGGCTTCGCGTGGTCGTCTCGTTGCCGGAATCCGAAGTGGCCACCATGGTCCGTGGAGCCAGCGTTTCGTTTACGGTCGCTGGGGGAGTGGCGGGTTCCGGCGTGATCGCCCGCGTCTCCCGCTCGCTCGACCCGAAGACCCGCACGATGCCCGTGGAGCTTGAGGTAGCCAACGCTAATGGGGCGCTGAGCCCCGGCATGTACGCCGAGGCAATCTGGCCGGCGCGGCGCGCCAAGCCGTCGATTCTCGTGCCACCCACGGCTGTGGTGACGACGACCGAGAAGGTCTTCGTGATCAGAAACACTGACGGCAAGGCCGAATACGTCCCTGTTGCCAAGGGCGCTGCCGCTGGCGATTTACTCGAAGTTTTCGGCAATCTTGCCGCTGGAGATAAGGTTCTCCGCCGTGCCAGCGATGAGATCCGCCCGGGTAGTCCGCTGAAATAGGATTCAGGAAACGGCCGACCATACCCCATATAGGGGGCAACTTCCGTAACTTAGCGGCTGGTGAAACTAGCCAGAAATATTTGAACTTTGATTTCCGTCGGTCGTTGACGGAAGCGCAGTTTGCGCAGACCGGATCAATCGGAGGCGACCGATGGAGGCTCTGCCCCGAGGGTGAACCCCCGCAGAAAAACCAGAAGATCTTCCTCAGCGGGGTGGTCCAGCGCTCCTTTTCGTCCAACTGCGTCACACCGGCGAGGAACTTATGTGAATACTCGTTCAAACTCGTCATCTCCCGCGTTACTTCCCGCGCGTGCTCGGTCCGCTCCGCCACCCCCTCAGCCAGCGCCGGTCGCGTGGTGATCGCCTCCCGGTGACGCCCGCCCGTCCCCATCATCCGCGTGTAGATTTCCACCAACCCCACTCATCGAACCTGTTCTCGGCGTCCGCCCAGTTGGAATACTGCTGCGTCGATCTCCCCAAAAGCCAACTCGTCATCAACACCGAATACTCGTACCAATCCCCGCCACTGGATTCGATGGTTGTCCCGGGCAAACACCGCTGCATGGCGACCGTCGAACTGGCGGCGAGAGGCGAGCAAGAGTACTTGGCCTCGAGATCGGCCGTGGAAATGGCGGGCCGTGGAAAGCCAATGGAGCATGGCAGGTCCCGCCGTAGCCACTCGAGTCAACCCCGATCCAAGCCAAGTTTTCCAGTTCCCAGTACTGCCGTGCCTGCAAGATCTGTATGGAATTCGCATATTCTGTACGCATTATCGAGCGAGTTCCCAAACGATCTGCGCCGCGACCGATCGGAAAGACTGAGCCGGTAAGCCCGGCTCGACCCCTCATCTGGTTCAAGAGGAAACCGAGGTACCGTAACCCCTTGCGTCGGCAGAAGTGCCAGACGCCGTCAGAGACCAGAGTCGTTAACCCCTGCCTGGAGTGGTCCCCAAAATTAGGACAACTGGTGAAGACTCAAAATCTATAAAACGTAGAATTGAGTCATGGGAGTACCCCGTAAATTGTTAGGAAGGAGTTCAAGCTGGCCGCCGTGAAGCAGCCCGAGCAAGAAGTTTCGGTCGGGAAGGTGGCACGGGCGCTGGAAGTGAACCCGAATGTGCTGCGCCGCTCTCGGCGTGAGTTCCGCGAAGTACCCGGAAATTCGTTTCCGGGCATCGGAAAGCAGCGTTGGGGCGGCGGCCGGATCGCCGAGTTGGACCATTAGATTGGCCCGCAGCAGGCGTTAACTGGAGATCCGCCGTTTTCGCAAAAACCTAGGAAAAGGTGACGGTCGGCCGGCGCCTGATAGTGAAACGGCTGCTGGAGTTGGGCCGGGTTTCCCGGTCCAACTCCAGCAGCCGTTTCCACAGCGATGCCAAACCGGGACCAGATCTGGATAGGCCTTGGGGGACACCCAAAACCAGCCATTACATCGGGCGGAAACAGGGCAAAGCGAGAGAGCGAAGCCGTATCTTCGGCTCTCATGAGCAACGTCTTGTGCGAAGAACACAAACAACAGGTAATTGCACTATGCCGGATGGGCTGGTCGTTACGGCGAATCGGGCGGGATATCGGGATTAACCGCGATAGGGCCGCACGATGTCTGCGCGAAGCCGGTATTGCGGTAAAGAAGCTAGGCCGTCCCAGCAAAGAAACGGCAAAACCACCCATACCGAGGTGACCCCCGGCTCTTCGCCATCAAAACCACCCACTCCCAGCACCTGCAAGCCCTTCCGCGACACCATCGAAGAGACCCTCGAGCGCGACCGCGACTACTGGAGCCGGGCCGATGGACAAGGATGCTAGCGGCTGGGACGACCGAGTGGACAAAGATGTCAATAGGTTAGGTTCTTTCCCTAATCGCTCGATAAGGTTGACGACCCTACACGAACATCCTATCCGGCCCAGGTAGAATACTCGCACGCCTGTCG